>JAFURP010000002.1 GCA_017471785.1 Clostridia bacterium
GTAGAATATTTGCTTGGGGAATTTGATTTCTATAAAGTTATAAGCATTGACAGCAAACGTTTAACGCAAATCCAAACCTATAATTTACACGGAACGCTTAATCAAGCAAGTAGAGTGATTAAACCTAAAATTCAAGTTCCCATTGCGTGTTTGCCTACGCGTATAGTAAGTTTCGATTTTAAGCCTGAAAGCACTAACACGGTAGAATTATATATGGACGGCGGTTGGCAATTCAGTTTCCGTATTCACAATGCGGCAACAAAGGTTGAACCGAGTTTGAAGTTTGATATTCAAATTGTCGGTATGCCCACTACTATTATTTCAATAAATTGTTCTTGGAAATAATATTTAACACATAATATTTTAAACCAAATCATTAAAGTTAGCAATTTTAGCAGTAGAAATAAGTAATAATTTTGAGGTGCGAAATGAGCGTACAAGTCGTTGACTTATTTTGTGGCGTAGGTGGTTTAACAAGAGGTTTATTAGAGTCAGGACTGAAAGTAGTCGGTGGTTTTGATATAGACGGAACGTGTAAATACACCTATGAAACAAACAATAACATACAATTTCATCAAGAAAATATAAGAGAAATGACGGGCGAAGAAATTCTTGCGTGTTATGACGAAGGTAGTACGAAAATTTTAGTCGGTTGCGCGCCCTGTCAGCCGTTCTCCAATATGAGTTTTAAAAGATTTAAGAAAAAATCCATAAAAGAGGATGAAAAATACGATTTATTGTTGGAATTTGGGCGAATGATTGAAAAAGTTCAACCCGTAATCGTTTCAATGGAAAATGTTCCGCAAATTCGAAAAATGGAAATCTTTCCGAAATTTATCAAAATATTAAAAGATAACGGATATTTTATTAGTAATAACGATAAAGGTCAAGTCGTTTATTGTCCCGATTATGGGATTCCGCAAAACCGCCGTCGTTTTGTGTTATTGGCTTCAAAACTCGGTCCGATTGAACTGCTCCCCCCTACGCATAAGAAAGAAGAGGTTACAATTCGACAATTTATTGAGAATCTACCTCCTGTTGAGGCCGGTGATGTATGTCCTACTGATAAGATGCATAGAACGGCAAAATTATCCGAAATCAATTTAAAAAGAATTAAAGCCTCAAAGCAAGGTGGAACTTGGAAAGATTGGCCGGAAGAATTACGTTGTAAATGTCACAGAAAAGAATCGGGGCAAACATACACTTCCGTTTACGGTAGAATGCGTTGGGATGCAATCGGACCCACAATGACAACTCAATTTCATTGTTACGGAACTGGTAGATACGGACACCCCGAACAAAATCGAGCGTTGACATTACGCGAAGGCGCGCTTTTACAAACGTTCCCTGCCGATTATGATTTTATTGACCCGAGTGTGGATTTTGTAATGAGAGATATTGCAAGGCATATTGGAAACGCCGTTCCTGTTCAATTAGGCGAAGTTATCGGACTATCAATAAAACAACATTTGGAGAATAATAATGTTAGATAAATTAGAATTTCAAATAGCATTTGGGGCAATTAAACATTTTGGGCGTAATTTATACACAACTAATCCTCCTGCGATTGCTGAATTAGTAGCAAATGCGTGGGATGCATATGCAACGGAGTGTTCAATTTATTACAATGAATCCGACTTGCTAATAATTGACAATGGGATTGGAATGACGGACAACGAATTTCAGGAAAGATATGCGTGTTCAGGATATACAAAAAACTTGGATATCCGTATTCCTAAAGATTTTCAAAAAAGACCTTATATGGGGAAAAAGGGCATAGGAAAATTTTCGGCTTTTAGTTTGGCAGATAAATATATTTTATATACCAAAAGCGATGAAGATACTCAATGGAAAGCTATTGAACTTCAGCACGACATATTAAATACGCCTCAACCAACAGTTGAAATCCCTATAAGGCGTATAGATGATTTAAATGAAGTTGAAGAAAAATTTAATATTAAAATAAATTTTACAACTGGAACTATTATTTATCTTCCCAATATAAAGCGAAGCATAACAGAAAAAACGGTTGCCTCTTTAAACAACTTATTGCCAAGAAGATTCTCAGTTACAACAATTATCAATGATGGGAAATTTAGCTTGAAATTCCAAGGAAAGGAATTTGATTTAAAAAAGCATTTCTATTATGATAATATTGAATTGGTTTATTATTTTGGATATACAAAAGAAGAAATTAAAAAATTATTCACACACGCCTCCGAGGATGGAATTCGAGAGTTTTCCGCTCCTACATTTGATTCAAAAGGGTGGATTGCGACAACCACTCTTCCAAACGACTTAAAAGCAGACGAAGATACAAAAATTAAAGGTGTTGTGATTTATATTAACGGCAAATTGGCCGATGAAGATATTTTTAAGAATTTTTCAAATGATATGCACGCAAACGCTTACATAATTGGAGAAGTTAATGCAGATTTTTTAGATGCAACTAATGATGACCCTGTGTTAAGTAATCGTGAGGGATTGAATCACGAAAATGAAGATGTAATAAAATTAAGAGAATATTTACAAAAGGTTCGCTCGTTTGTATTAAATGCTTGGGGAACATTTCGAGCATCAAGACCATTGGAACAACAGCCATATTTACAAAAAGCTTTAGATAGTTCAGGGTTAAAAAATGTTTATTCTTCTCTACCGAGCGAAAATAGAGCTAAAATAAATAAGTATGCTCAAAAATTATTCGATAGACCAAAGGATTCAGAGGAAGCCGAAACAAAAACTGAAACTTTGGCTCAAATAATATTACCTGCAGTTTTTCAAATAGTTAATGAAGAAGCATTAAAAGAACTTTTACAAAAGACGGGTTTAACAAGTGATGAGGTTTTACAAGCATTTACTGAAATATTTGATTTTTCTGAAATCAATCACGCCATAAGAATGCGCGCAAATGTTACGGAGAAATTAAAAATTATTCAAAAGTTAAAAGACTATAAAGAAAGCGGTGAGGTTGAGAAAATATTTGAAAAGCATTTGGCTAAAAATCCTTGGTTGATAGAGCCTTATTGGATAGCTCAACCTAAAACGGTTAAAACTCAAGATTATTATACTCTTTGTGGTATTGATAATGAAAAACCTGATAAAAAATATATTGATATCATTATTGATGTTGCAAGCGAAATAAATCCTGTTATTGTTGAAATAAAGCGGGAAAAGGCAACTTCTTATTCTGTACCAAATTGTCAAGAAATAATAATCCAACTATTAGGATATAAAAAAGCTATTGCGGAAGAATTGAAAAAACAACCAGACCGCGCTTCTTTACGTGCCGCAGATATTAAAGCTTATTTTGTATGTGGGGATGTTGCTATGTCGAAATTATCTGCCGACGATAGACAAGATTTGATTAACAATCGTATAGAATTAAAATCTTATGATATTCTAATTAGACAAGCTGAAGCAATATTTAGTGCAGGCTTTGGATTGGACGAAGAATAAGTTTTAAGAATTGTGGTTCAAGATAGGTTCAACCTGCTCAACCAAAAATAACGGATAGTCGATTGGCTGTCCGTTATTTTATTGCTTCGGCAACGGGTTTCGCGGGAACCACGGATTATCGTGGGTTCACGCGAGAAACGTCCGAATATGATGGCTGAAAATAAGAGCAAAAGATCATCGGCGTTTCGACGCCCTGCCCCATCGGGGCAGATACCCGTCATCTCAACCAAAACGGCGGTTTTTTATTTTTGTATAAATATTTTGTATTCAAATTTTATGTTTTTCATTGGTTTGCCATTGTTTTGGCGAGATATTAAAATACTTTTTAAAGGCGGCGATAAAATTTGTCGGGGCCGTATAACCAAGTTGCATAGCAACCTCGAAAACGGAGATGTTGGGGGAGGAAAGCAAAGAAGCCGCATAATTCATTCGAAGCTCCAAAAGATAATCGTTCAAGGTCTTTTGCATATAATATTTGAATTGCGAACAAATGTAACTGTGCGAATAATGGGTCAGCTTAATGATCTCGGATATCCTTTGCGTAAAGACCTCGGGTTTATGTAATTCACTTAAAAAGGTCACGAGCCACGACGGCATATTCCGATTGGAAAAGGAATTGTTTTTAATATATAATCCCAATAAATAACAAATCAACGCGGTGTGGAAAGAATCCATATTCGCGTTCTTTTTGTTAGAGGTCAAAAAATAATTAAAATGGTTGTTCAAATTCAGCAGCTCCATTTCGTCCAAATGAAAGGTGGGCGGATTTTTTGCGCTTTCCAGCTCCTTATATAAGAAAGAATCCAAGGTATTGCAAGCGTTTTTGAATTTTTCTATAGAAATATAAATATCTCTATGCGTATATTCCTGCGATTTGCTTAACGGGCGAATATAATGACAATCATTGGGGCGCAAAACAATGACGTCGCCGCGCGAAAGAATGTTTTTGGGTGCGTCGCGCATAACGTTCCGCGCTTGTCCCGTCAAAATGATCGTGATTTCCCAAAAAGTATGGTCGTGATATATTTGCGGCGTGGAGTGGATAAGGTTGGTAAAAGGGAACTGCTTGATGTTTTTTTCAGTGTAAGTAGTCATAATATTTTGCCCCAACTAAAAAATGGAAAAATTGTAAAAAATCATAACTTTTGAGTAAATGGAGTTATTGAAACGTATAGGCGAGAATGATATAATTATGTCGTAATCAACGCCAATGTGCTTTTATTATTGCATTATAATATAAAAAATCAAATTTGTCAAGGATAAAAAGAAATAATTTTTTTAACGGAGGAAAGAATGGAGAAGGAAAAAAGAAAAACAAAAATCGGAGTGGGGAAAGAACGCTTTTTCATAATTGTTATGTTATTGATTCCCATCTCCAATTTTCTCGTGTTTTGGGTGTACACAAGCTTCGATACGATCCTGATGGCGTTTCAAAAGTGGGACGTCGCGCAGGGTAAAGACGTTTTCAGTATGCAAAACTTTGAAATGTTGTATAACGAATTGAAGCTTGCGGATTCTACGCTCTTCGTTTCGCTGAAAAATACCTTGCTGTTTTTTGCTTCGAACGTTTGTATCATTTTACCCGTGTCTTTCTTGCTTTGCTATTTCTTGTATAAGCAGATCGCAGGGTATAAGATATATCGCTTCGTGTTCTACTTACCCTCGATCGTAACGTCGTCCGTGTACGTAGTGCTGTTCAAGCAAATTTTGACCCCGAGCGGATTTATCGGAAAGTTGTCCGAAGCCTTGACGGGCGAGGTGATCCCTTTCTTGACCGATAGCCGTTACGCCTTGAATACGATTTTGATTTATTCCATATTGACGAGCTTTGGCGGCAATCTTATTTATTTCAGCGGCGCTATGTCGAATATCGATACGGAGATCATCGAAGCGGCGAAGATCGACGGAGCCGGTATGGGAACGGAAATGTTTCGTATCGTGATCCCCTTGATCTGGCCGACGCTTTCGACGATCCTGTTGTTTACGTTCGTGGGCATATTCGGCTCGTCGGGTCCCATCCTGCTCTTTACCCAAGGCGAATATAAGACTTCGACTTTCGCCTATTGGATGTACGACCTCATTTATTTCAGTAGCAATTATTATTACGCCGCGGCGATAGGCGTATCCATTACGGTCGTTGCCGCGCCGATAGCGATCTTGCTTCGCAAATTTTTAATTCGAAGCTATGTGGAGGATTGAACGATGAAAAACGTAGTGACGAAAGAAAACAAGATCAAAAAAAGCAAGACGCAAAAGATCGTGTTTGGCGTAGTGTTCGTAATATTCTTTTTGTATGCGATCGTGCTGTTATATCCGCTGTTTTTCGGGTTTACGGCGTCGCTCATCGAAAACGGTAGGGTATACGCGCAAAATCCTTTGGCGATTTCGGTGCCGCCGCATTTTAATAATTACACGAAAGCCTTTGAGGAGTTGAAGGTCAGGGGCACCGACTTTTTCGGTATGTTCGTCAATTCGGTATGGTGGTCGTTCGGCGCGACGGTCCTTACCATCTTATCCTCGGCGATGATGGCTTACGTCGTATCCCGTTACGATTTCCGCGGAAAAATGTTACTGTACAATATGGTGCTTATCGTTATGATCATTCCGTTGTACGGTACGGAATCGGCAAAGTACCGCTTGTTACAAGCGTTGAACTGCCTCGATTCGCCTTTATATCTGATCTGCGCGCCGTGGGCGTTCGGAACGAATTTCTTGCTCATCTATTCCTTTTTCAAGGCGCTCCCTTGGAGCTATTCCGAAGCGGCTTTTATAGACGGCGCGGGGCACTTCTACGTATTTTTCCGCATTATGCTGCCGCTCGCGCTTCCCTCGGTGGCGGCGGTGTTCGTAGTGGGCTTTATCGGCACCTGGAACGATTATTCCACGCCGCTTTTGTATTTCCCCAATATGCCCACGCTGGCTTCGGGGCTTTGGCAGTACGAAAGACAAATGCAATATCAGGCAAATCAGCCCGTCTATTATGCAGGCGCGTTGCTGTCGATGATACCGCTGTTCGCGATCTTTATCGGTTTTCAAAACACGATCATGCAAAAGGTGTATATGGGCGGCTTGAAGGGTTAACGAAAAAAAATAAAAAATAAAGATAAAAGGAGAAAATAAAATGAAAAAAATAAAAAAGGTATTGGCTTTGACGATGGCGCTCGGACTTATCGCTACGAGTACGGCTTGCGGCGGCAGTAAAAATGCGGACACGCTCATCATTGAAGCGTTCGACGGCGGCTACGGCGTACAATGGCTGTACGATATCGTGGACGCGTATAAAGCGGCGAATCCCGACAAGAAAGTGGAGATCAAAAATACGACCCCTTACGACGAAGGCTTTGAAACGGCGCTCTCTTCGGGCGCGACTACGACCGACCTGTATTTCGGTCGCGAATCTATGCGGAAATATATGATGTCCAACACCGTTATCAACGGACAAACCTACGACAGCTTGCTTGCCAATTTAACGGACGTATACACGGGCAACGTTCCCGGGGAAGATATCAAGGTGGAGGATAAATTCATCGCGGAATCCCTGCAAAACGCTTACGTGGAAGACGACGAGGGGAATAAATCGTATTTTACTATGCCTTGGATCGGCGGCGCAGGCGGTATTATTTACAATAAAAAGGTTTGGAAGGATACGTGGGAAGTTCCCAACACGACGGACGAGCTTTTGGAGATCTGCCAAACGATCAAGACGGACGGCTATACGCCGATGATCTATTGTTTACAGGATTCTTATTGGTATTTCCCTTGCGAGATCTGGTTTGCACAGTACGAGGGCAAGACGAGCGTAGACGCTTTTTGGAACGGCTACGACGAAAACGGGGAACGGTATACGCCCGAAATCCTTCTCACCAAAGGTCTTTTGAAATCGTACGAAGTGGTGGAAAGCTTGCTGCAAGATTCCAAGGGCTTTATGGACGCGAGAAGCAAGACGGACGATTTCACCACCGTACAAACGCATTTCCTTGCGACGGACAGCAAAATCGCTATGATCCCCAACGGCGATTGGATACAACGGGAAATGAGCGCGAACTATTCCGAGGACGAGGTGGATATCGGATTTTTGAAAACGCCCGTTATCAGCTCGATCGTAGAAACCTTGGAATATAGAAACGGCACGGAATATATGTCCGACGAAACGTTGAGCGCGGTGATCGCGGCGATCGATTCGGGTGCGACCTCCTACGACGGCGTAAGCGCGGCGGATTTTGCCCGTTTGCAAGAGGCGCGTAGTATCTACACCGGCTTTTGCGGCCACGTGGCTTGGGTGCCTGCTTATTCCTCTAAGGTCGATTTGGCGAAAGATTTCCTGCGGTATATGACGACGGACGAGTCCATTCGCATCTTCACGAAAGCGACGAACGGATATACGCAACCGTTCCACTTTGATTATACGACGGACGCGGAAACGTCGCCGTATATGAAGAATTTTATGCTCAATTCCTACGAATTGCAACGCACGGGCACTTTCGTTGCGCGTAACGCGGCTACGGATAGGCTGTTCTGCGTGGGCGGCGTAAAAATGTACGGCAACAGCGGTAACTTCGAAACGTACTTCTCGGCAAGCAACTCCGCCGATTATTTGAGCGCGTACGACTATTACGAAGCGGAATATAATTTCGTAAAGAGCCGTTGGAGCAATTATTTGCAGCTTGCCGGTATCGGCGTTTAACGGGAGTAGTCGGAATGAGAAAAAGAAAAACGATAAAAAGGGTAGCGCCGTTGCTAGCCGTTGCCCTGCTCGTTCCTGCGGGGCTTGCGGGCTGTAGTGAGCAAACGGGCGAAATAGAGGTTTGGAGCACGTATAATACGCTCAAGGTAATGCAAAGCCTGCACGACTATCCCAAGCTCGAAGCGAAGCTTTCCGCCGAGCTTGCGATAGGGGAAACGGAGGGCGCGCAACTGCTGTATACGCCCGAAAAGGACGTGGAAAGCTTGGAGCTTATTGCAGGCGAGTTGCGTTCGGGCGATCATATTTTCAATCCCGATAACGTCCAAATTTACGTGCAAAAATATTTGAACGTGCTTTTGAAAACGTATCAACAAAAGAACGACGCGTATCCCACGGGCTATACGCCCGATTTCCTGCTGCCGATGTCGCTTGCCAAAGAATACGGCGAGAACAACAGCTTAGCAGGCAATAATCAGGGCTTCTACGTGGAATTTACCACGGACGAAAACACGCGCGCAGGCGTGTATACGGGTAGCTTTCAACTGAAAACGGACGGTAAAACGACGGAAATACCCGTATCCGTGACCGTCTACGACGTCGGTATTGCCCATTCCTACGGGAAAAGCTCGTTCGGCTTGTATCAGGATACGCTTATGCACGGCGAGATGGACAGCTCGGACGAAATGTATACGAAGTATTACGAAACGCTAATGCGCGATTATAAGGTAATGCTTATGCACGTGCCGTATGCGCTCGAGATCGATAAATTTGCCGATTCGGTGATCAAATATTACGACGAGCCGACGTTCACGTCCTACGGGATCCCGACCTTCGGCGGCGGCGTACAGGGCTTCGACGCGGACGCGTTTAACGATTACGTATACGAGATCGCCAAACGCTGTACGCCCGAGAAAACGTACCTTGAAAAAGCGTACGTTTATCCGCTGATGGCGGACGAGCCGACGAATAACGAAAAACGCGAGATCATGAAGACGGTAACAGCTACGCGCGACGCGTTGGACGAGGTGATCGTTGCGCGCTTGGACGCGGAGGGCTTCTTTGACGACTACGGCGGCGTAGAGGGCGATTTCGCTAAGGCAATGACGGAGGTATTGGATAAATTGCCCTGCGTGATCACGACGGACGCGATCGAAAGCTTCGGAGAAGAGGTGGATACCTATTGTCCGCCTATCCAGTATTTTTCCACCGACTATCTTCGCGGCTTGTACGAGGAACACGAGGCGCGCAACAGCGGCGAAACTTGGTTTTATACCTGTATGCAGCCCATTTATCCCTATCCCTCGCATCATATCGACGATTATTTGATCGGCTCGCGCAGTATGCGTTGGATGCAAATGGCTTACGGTTTAGAGGGATATTTGTATTGGCATACCTCCTATTACGTCAAAGACGAAAATTACGTGGATTGCTACAACGATCCGATACGCTATCTTTTTAACGGCGCGCCATACAACGGCGACGGCTATTTGACGTACCCCGGGGCGAAATACGACTACGAGGGACCCTTGCCCTCCCTTCGGCTCGTTTGCTATCGCGACGGACAGGAGGATTACGACTTGTTTTGCACGTACGAGGAGATGCTCCAAGCGACGTACGGCGACGCCGTTGACGTGAATAAGGTGTTCGGCACGAGCTACGCGTCTTTGTTTGCGGGTACGATATACAACACCTCCGACGCGGATTTTGCAACGGAGCGCAACCTGTTGTTGGAGAGAGCGGAAGCGCTCGGCTCGGCAACGGGCTTGGTCGCGTACGTGGACGACGACGGCGCCAAGAGCAAGCTGATCGTATATGCGAAAACGGGAAGCGAGATATACGTAAACGGCGATAAGGTATCGACGGAGGCGTTTGACGGGGGCGTAAAATATACGGCGGATATCACCAAAGACGTGACGGTGAAAGCGACGAACGGGGAAGCAGCGTCCGAATATACGCTCGCGGTCGGGGTGGATAAACGAGAGGTAGCGTTGACCGCCTCGTCGCTGCAAATGAGCGATACGTCTACGGCGGTCGTGGGAGAAAACGGCTTGGAGTTGACCGTTTACGGTAAAGGCGATACGCTGATCGAGATCAACAGCTTCAAACCGGGCTTCTATATCAACGCGACCACGCTCGGCGGTAATTTGAACGGGCTGGATTATCTCGAAATGGAGCTGTATAACCACGAGAGCAAGGCGTATCCGATCGAGGTCGTATTAAATATGAAAGACGGCTCGACGATCACTTTGGAGAAGTATACTTTGAAAACGGGGGCGAATACGGTGACGATTCGCAATATACCGCTCTATTACGGGTATACGGGTAAAAAGGTAGACAAATTGCGCGTGATCTTTCCGAACTCGGAAAATAACGTGATCGTTGCCGAGAGAAAGGCAACGCTGAACAAGCTGTTCTACGCAAAGAAAGGAGAGTGATGACGATGATGAAAAAAACGAACAAAACTTGCGTATTCCTTCTTTGCGCGTTTTTAACGTTTTCTTTGTTCGGGTGCGATAAAACGCCGTCCGAGGAGGGAACGAAGCCTCCTTCCACGCCGAGAGGTGAAGAGCCTATGACGGGCAATTGGTACGACGACGAAAACTTCGAGCCCGTTATCCGCTTCACCGTAACGGCGGATACGCACGTCGGCTCGGGAACGACCGACTACTATTATTGGACGCAGGAGCTGTTTGCTCAACAGTTCCAACACGGCTATTCGTATGCGTCCACGCAAGAATACGATAAGCTGGATGCGTTTATCGACGTGGGCGATTGGGTAGACCACGGTTATCCGGGGGAATACGAGAACTTCGTGCGCGTTTATAAGGAAAACATTCGCGAGGGCACGCAATTTATCCCCGTTTTGGCAGGACACGAGCAAATCTACGGCACGGTAGAGGACTATACGACCAATTTGCGTATGGATACGGGCGTCCACTCGGTGATCAACGGCTATCATTTGATCGGCGTTTCCAATTATCAGGGCAGCAACACCTCGCCTATCAAGGGCTTCGAGTGGCTGGAGGAACAGGTACGGGAGGCGTATAACGACGATCCCTATAAACCCATTTTCGTATTCCAGCATCACCCCATCAACGATACGATCCCGTCGCACAACGATAACGGCTATTCCGAGCAGTATCACGCGATCTATAAAAATTATCCCAACGTGATATTGTTTACGGCACATACGCATATCCCGGGGTCCGAGCCGGCGAATATCCTACAGCACGATTATACGTCGATCGGCGTCGCGGCAATGGCTTACAACGAACAACACGACGATTACGTGTTTGCGCCGTGGGAAAATTTGAAGGCTGTGGATGGCAAGACGATCGCTATGTCTTACGCTACGGACGAAGAGCATAAGGGTATCGGCGAAATGTATATCGTGGAAGCGGACGAGCAGGGCAGAACCCGCGTGCTGCTTTACGATATTTATCAAAACGGAATGAAAGCGGATATCGACGGCGAGGGTACGATGGCGTACTACTTCGAGGACGTGACGGATAAATCTACGTGGCTGTATACCTCCGCAAGATGGGAGGAGGACAGCGCGCCGCAATTCGGCGCACACGCCGCCGTAGAGATCGTCAAAAACGCCAACGGTAGCTTGAGCGTAAGCTTTCCGCAGGCAAAAGGGAAGTACGGCGTTTTTTGCTACGATATGTTTTTGACGAACGAGCAAACGAACGAAACGGTTTCGCATAGGATCTATTCGTTGCAATGGAATTCGATCATGCCGACCGCGCGCGGACACGAGTTTACGGGCTTGACCGTCGGCGCGCAATATACGTTGTCGATAGAACCTGTGAGCAGCTTCGCCAAATACGGCAAGCCGTTGACCGTAACGTTCACGGCGTCGTAAGGAGGTAGCAATGAAAAACAAGAAAAAAATATTGGCTTTTCTCACGCTTGCCTGTACGCTCGTTTGTACGGGCTTTACGGGCTGTAAGGAGGATACCGCGCCCGTTACGAGCTTATATACCTTCGACGGCTACGACGAGATCTCGCACGTGCTGACCGAAAACGTTCAAGGCAGGCTCCGCCCTTGCTCCGACGAGGGGTATTATACGGAGGGGAGCGGCTCGTTAAAGCTCACCGTGACTAAGCCCACGAGCTACGCTTGGCACCGCTACGGCGAAGCCAAGGACTTCCTTCCTCCCACGCTGAAATTCCCGATAGACGAAACGAGCCTGACGAGCGTTTCGGCGTTCACGGTGGACGTGTATAACGCCAACGCGTACGATACGGGCGTGTATCTCTACGTAAAGAGCGCGGACAAGATCGCGTATAGCGGCTACGCCGTTGCCAACGCCAACCGTTGGAGCAAACTGTCGTTCGCCGTAAACGCGTGCTTTGCGAAGGGTAGCGTGACCGACGTGTATATATCCATAGCGGATACCAACGAAAACACGACCTATTATTTCGACGCGTTGCAAACGGTCGGCGGTACTTCCGCCCAGCCGCGCGTAAGCTCGGACGGGACGACGGTGTTGGCTTTGGATAACGCCGAAGAGCTCCGTGCGCTCGGCTTCTACACGAAAACGGACGTGCCGGCGGCGCATTTGCGCCTTGCGAGCGATCCGCAAAGCGGGACGGATACGGTCGTTGCCGTGCTAACGGAAAAGTATACGGGTAGGATCAATCCGATAAGCTGGGTTTCGGACGATCGGGAATACGGATTTACCGTTTGGGAAACGGCGGTAAAAAATTACGATTTCTCCGAGGCGAGAAAATGCTATATCGAAGTATATAACGCGACGGAGGGCGCGAAGAAGATCACGCTTTTCGTCGGGGACGGCACGAATACCGCAACGACGGAAAAGGAAATTCCCGTCGGAGAATGGACGAAGCTTTCGGTCAACAACCTTTTATCGTTGGATCTGACGAAAATTTCGCAGCTCGGCGTTTCGATGAACAGCTACGACGGCTTCGAGGCAGGCACCGTGTACTTCAAAAATCTATCGGTGGAGGTGAAAGCATGAAAACGTTCGGAAAAACGCTCGCTTCCTTGCTCCTCGTCTTTACCGCGATAACCTCTGGCTTTTTCGGCGCTTGTAAATCGGGCAAGGAAGAACAAGGTGCGGCGTTCACCGCGTATTTGGGCGATTATTTTACCCTGCCGACGGACGGGGTCGTGACCGATTCCGACGGAAAGGAAGTAACGACCGAAGGCGGCGCGTTCCGTGTAACGGACGAGGACGGTTATACGCTTAAAGTCGGGGATAAGGCATATAAGATCGAAGTCGTCAAGAACAAACCTCTTACGATCACGACCGAGTTTACCGAAAAATATTTCGTCTACGAAAGCGGTAAGGCGAAATTCCCCGGGGTGGAGGTCAACGGCGCGATCGGCGCGGTGACAAAGCAATACCGTTTATATAAGGGAGAACGGCTGTATTATCATACCAATAACGAGTTCGTGCCTAACGGCACGGGCGATTACGAGCTGAAGATCACCTGCACCGACGCTATGGGCAACAGCGCCTCCGAAACGGTGGTGTATCACGTGATCGAGGAGAGCGACGATAAAGCCAACGCGATCGCGGTGTTCGATTCGCCTACGGGCAAAAGCCATTTCGCGAATTTGTTCGGCTTTATGGAGCCGCGATATACGGAAGAGGTGGCGTACACGGGCGAGCGCGGCTCTACGGCGTTACGGATCAGCGGCGAAAGCTATTTCTCGCAAAGCTTCCAGCTCACCGAGCTTTACGACGCCGATATCACCGACGATTTGGGCTTCTATTTCCGCATTTATAACGACGGTACGCAAGCGATCACCGTTTATATCAATTGGACGTATTCGTTCGAGCTCCTTCCCAAGCAATGGAACGAGATCTATTTGGAAAATATCGACGATTCGCAGTGGTCGAGCAACGATATTTTCGCCGATTACGTGACCAACGAAAATATC
This sequence comes from Clostridia bacterium, assembly GCA_017471785.1. Classification (GTDB taxonomy): domain Bacteria; phylum Bacillota; class Clostridia; order Christensenellales; family Borkfalkiaceae; genus Scatosoma. The sequence continues at coordinate 14,058 of JAFURP010000002.1, forward strand.
AACGGCTTATACTTCGAAACCCTGTACGATAAGCAGGGAAGCGATACGGCGACGCTGTATTTCTCCAATATCTACAAAGTTCCTTTATACGAAGCGGACGTCTTTAACCGCTTGATCGAAAACGCGGAGATCACGGACGATACGGTGGCGCATTATAAATCGCTCGTGCGGACGTACCACCTTTTCTCCAGCCTTGAAAAGAAACGGATCGACGGCTTCGCCGAAAAGGTAGAGGAAAAGCTTTGGAAATATTACGAGGAAAAATATCAAACGACCTATACGGCAAACAAGCTGATCGATTTCAACAGCGGCTTGTGGCGAGAACAGGCAAAGCTCGGCGGCGGTATCGCCGTGCACGACGCGGCGGCGGAGAGCGCGCCTAACGCGCAAACGGGCGATACGGGCGTAACGACGATCACCACGCTCAAAGCCTCGTATACCGTAAGCCTTTCGTTGGAGATGCCCACCGTTTCGCAATATTCGAGCGCGGAGCAAAACGCCGATCTCGCCTATTTGTATAACGGATTTTCCTTTGACCTCTATTGCCCCGTTCTTACGGGCTACACCGTCTATTGCTCGGTGAACGGCGCGTATACGTCGTTGGAGCAGGGCGAGTGGAACGAGATCTTCTACGACCTCGGCAACGCAAAATTACGCGGCAACGAGATACAAATCTATCTTGCCAAGAAAACCGCTTGGGATTCCGCGTTCCCTCAAGGCACGCAGTTCAAGATAAGCTCGATCTACGGCAAGCCCACGCCTTTTGCCGATACGCTCAACGGGTATTTGAAGCAGCTTGCGGAAATGACGGACGAGCAAATCCTTTCGTCCGCGATCTCTCAAAAAGCGTTTGACGCGTACCGCGAGCTCGACTACGCGCAAAGGAACGGCGTGGTGGGCTATAACGATTTCGTTAAACGCTATTCGTTGGCGCTCCTGCCCCAAACCGAACGGATAGACGGCGTAGGCTATGCGTTCAATACGGAAAAGGGCTTGAAGCAAATCAGCGCAAAGGATTGTATCCTTTCCTATTCCACCGAAAGAAGATACGGCTTGAATAACGGCTCGCTTTTGGTCGTTCCCGATAGCAAGAAAGACCCTTGGAGCGCGTACGTACAGCTCGACGCACCGACCATGGTCGAATACAGTCCTGCGTATTGTTACGTATGGGTAGAGGGCAGCGCGGACAGCTATCAATGCTCGTTACATCATCCCTTAGATAATAGTATGTATAAGACGAGAACGGTATTGCAAAAGGGTGCTTGGACGAAGCTGTATATCCCCACTACGACGGCTGGCTTGCTCGGTTGCAGCTTGCATTTCGCAACGACCGATTGGCAACGTCGTATCCCCGACGATACGAAATTCTACGTTTCGCCCATCTATTTCGAAAACTACGTGAGCGATAGCGAAGTGCCCGGATCGGAAAACGAGCTCCCGTTCGTTAAATTTTGAAAAATTAAAATAAAATCAATATAAGGAGGATTTTATGAAACTAAAAAGCAGTAAAAGGAACAAAATGTTGCTGACTGCGACGATTGCCCTCGTCGTAGCGGCAACGGGCGGCGTAGCCTTATTGCCTACGCCTGTTTCTGCGGAGAATATCCAAACGCTCGACGGCTTCGTAAGCTACGACGCCGATAGGATAACTCTTGCGGAAGACTATTCGGCGGTGGTGCCGTATACAACGCCTTTGACGGGTGGAACGGCGTCGACTACGGTTACCAAATTAGGCGATAACGAGGCGCAGCTGGATAGTGGTAGGAGCGGTTTGCATCTCAAGACGGTACAAAGTGGTACGGAGGCGGAAGGAGCAGGGGTTTCGTTCGTTAATAAGCTTGACGGCGATTTTACAATGGATTTCCGCGTATTTTCCGAACGGTCGTATTATGGTTACGTCGGTGGCTCGGCAACGAACAATAACGTTTCACAGGACTATTATAATACGTTCTTGGACGCAAAAGAAATCGGCATTACCATTCAATCCGCAACGGATGAAAACGTAGCTTTCACCATTTACGTACAAGGCTCTTCGTTTTACGGCGTAACTACCCCTAGTGCGCGCGTATGGGTAAAGGGTGAAACGATTACGAACGGTGGCGTTGAAGGCTTAAACGGTTACGGCTTGAATAACGGTAACGTTTCTTGGGATTATCCGGTAAATACGCAGCTTTGGGGTAATACGTTTGTAAATACCGAAGCGACGAGATATGAGCAAAGCGGGACGGCGTATTATGCGCGAAATACGTATACGACGTTGAAATTCGACGTGGAAACGATGAAGGTATACGGCGTAAAAAATACGGCTACCTTCAGCGCGAACGGTTCGTCGGTGGAAACGGAGGACGTGCTTATCCGCGATTTAGCAAATTATCCTGCGATTATCAACGGTAGTACGGATAACGGTGGCGGTGCGTACGATTATAAGAAGGTTACGAGATTGCAAGACAGCTCCGCCTTTGCCAACGGCTATTACGTATCGGTGGCGTTTACCGATATTACGGATAATGCAACGAAATTGCAAACCTTGGCGTCTGGTTCTGGTGACGACGCGCATAGATATTCCGTTGCGACGGACGTTACCGACGATAGCTCCAACCCCGTTACTTATGATAGATACGGCAATATGATTATCTATTCGCTCAACGGTCAAGGCTTTGCCAAGGATAGTGGCTTTACGACGGCGACGGTTCCTGCTAGCCAAGAAACGAAGTGGATTGATGGAACGACAGTAGACGGAATTGCTCAATACACGGTAAAAGAAACGGGCTTGAATGCCGAAGGCGCGTCAATGAGCTGGAAGTCGGCAAAAACGGGTACTTTTGAAGAAGAAGTGCTTGTAAGAACTTTTGACGGTACGGAAATAAGTAACAATAGAAACTCCGTTGCTTACGCTAAAATCAATGGCGGTATGGGATATAACGGCGACGGTGCGTACGCGGCGTTTGATACCAAAGAGGTTGCGTTTGATTTTATTTCGGCGACCGATCCCACCAAAACGTTTACGTTGTATATCCGCGCGGCGGGCGGTACTTGGGGCAATTTAATAACGCCCTCCGCAAGAGTATATATCCCCGGGGATAAAATGCTCACCAACGATTTGGAATACGGCTACGGGCTTTCCACGAAGCTTTCTTACGGTACGTATAGCGCTTCTAACGCAAGCGGCGCATACTCGCCGGATTTACAATCCAAGATAATGGGTTGGATGGGTGGTAATAGCGCGAATAATGCGTTCGGTATTAAATTTGACCCGACGGAGATGAAGGTTTACGGTGTGGTAACGAGCGGTACGTACGAGCTTATTCGCGATTTATCGAATAACAGCGGTACGAACGTGCCCACCGCGCTTTGTGCAAGTCTTTCGTCGAGTGATTTTGAAAACGGTTATTATATTAATTTCCGTTTCACGGACGTTAAGAGAGACGGCTTTACCGCAGATGCGGCGAGAATCTACAATAATAACGGAACGTTGACTACGATAGGCGGACGCAACGACGTTGCAGGTGATACGACGGCGACTGCTATGGTTGCTTTCCGTAACACGCAAAGCACGGAATTAAACGTAGAAACGGAAACGACGGCAAGCTACGATAAGCAAACGCCTACGGCGAAGCTTGCGACGATGGAGCTTGGCGAGGAAAACGAGCTTGCGCCCGTATTCTTCGGCGTGATGTCCAACGGCGCGACGGTGGACGGGGCTATCACCTACGCGAACGGTAGCCATACGGGTACGGTTGCCGCATCCGAGGGCAAATACCTGTTCACGCCGACGACGGCGGGGGAATACACCTTTACGTATAACGTAAGCTGGAACGGACAAACGGTACCTTTCACGACGAAAGCGACCGCGACGGACGTATACAGCACGATCACCTTCAAGGACGGGGATACCACGGTAGCTTCGGCGCGCGTGGAAAACGGTAAAGCGATCACGCTCGATACGATCGCAACGGACGACGTGATCGCAGGGCTGGCGTTGACGGGCTACACCTTCAAGGGCTGGAGCGACGGAACGAGCGTGTACGCGAAGAACGCGGAGATCACGCCCACGGCGGATACGACGTTTACCGTAGAGAAGGAATACGGCGACGTAGAGGGCGCTTCGCTCACGCTTGACGGCGCGCTCGGGTTGAATTTCTACGTAAGGCTTCCCCAAGCGGCGACGACAGAAACGGCTACGTTTACGGTAGGCGGAGAAGTGGCGGCTACGGTGAACGTGGCGGATATGCCGCAAACGAACGACCTTTACAAATTTACGTACGCAACGGCGGCAAAGGATTTCCGTGCCGATATCACGCTTGCGATCGTAGGCGGCGCTTCGTATACGTATAGCGTGGAGGACTATTTGACCACGGTCACGGAAGATACGACGGGCGCGTATACCGCGGAGCATAAAGCGATCGCGCAGGCTACGCTTAACTATTGCTCGCTCGCTTCCAAGTATTTCGAGGGCGTGGAGACGGACGTTACGGTGGACGACGTTACGGCGGATGATTTGTCCGCGTACGCGCACAGCGTTTCGGGTGCCTTGCCCGAGGGCGTAGAGGTGCTCGGTCCCCGTTTGGTGCTCGAATCGGAAACGCAGATCCGCTTCTACTTCACGGCGGAATCGGATATCGTTTGCAAGGTAGACGGTACGGAGGTTGCCGAAGTGACGAAGGATCAAGGCGTTACGGTATATTACGTAGAGATCACGGATATTGCGGCGCAGGAGCTTGACGAAAAGTTTACCATTCAGCTCGGCGATAGCTACACGGTGGAATATTGCGCGCTCAGCTACGTGCGTTCGGCTTTGTTGACGACGGATCTGGACGAGAGCCTTACGGAGCTCGTAAAAGCGTTGTATCATTACGCGGTAGCGGCGAATACGTATTTTGGCGCGTGATAGGAGGGAACGGAAAATGAAAAAGGATTATCAAAAGCTTTTATTGGAAGTTACCTTATTAGCTTCGGAGGATATCGTGCGGACTTCGTCGTTTTTAGAGGTCCAAACGGACGAGAACGAACTTCCGTTCGTATCGTTTAACGATTTTACGTAAGATAGGATTGCGTTGATAAGCAGTAGGGACCCGTGCGCGGTGGGGTAACGCCGCGCACGGGAAGCCCGAAAAAACGGAAAGGAAAATGAAAAAGATCAAAACGAGCGTAATATATCTTCTTATATTGCTTACGCTTACGCTTTCGTGTTGCTTGTTTTTCGCTTGTAAGGACGGGGAGTATACGACGACGGAGCCGCCGCAACCGCCCGCCGACACGGAAACGGGTACGGACGAAAAGCAAGATATAGATATTCCCGAGGACGAAAACGAATTGCCTTGGGTAGATTTGGACTAAAAAAACGGGTTTTTCCGTTTCGATAGGGATTTTGCACCCTTTTTTCGGTGAAAAAACCGCATAGGAGTAAAAAAATTATGAAATTGAAAATAAGCAAAGCGACCGTTTCTCTCATTCTTGCCGCGGCGTTGGTTACGCCCGTGGCGGCAGGCGTTGCTTCCCCCTTTTCCTCGGCGTTGCACACGGAGAGCGCGCACGCGCAAAGCGGTTCGTTGGATTATATAGATTATAACGCGGAGGAGCTCGCGGTGACGGAGGATTATTCCGCGCTCGTCGATTCGGCGACGGCTACGAGTATCAACGGTGGCTATTGGGCGAATAACCGCGCGCTCGTCAAGCTCGGGGATATGCAACGGCAGTTGGACGACGGCAGGAGCGGACTTTTGGTGTCGTCGATGCGGTCGGGCGACGGAGCGGACGGTAGCGGCTTTGCTTTTACCAACCGTTTATACGACGATTTCTCTATGGATTTCCGCGTGTTTTCGCAGGAAACGTACGAGGGCTTTTTCTCCATCGACGCGTCCTCGCTCACGGACGATCGGTTTAATTCCTTCCTCGATTTGAAAGAGGTGGGGATAACGATCGCCTCGGTAAGCGATCCGCGCGTTTCGTTCACGATCGACGTACGCGGTGCGTCCAAATGGAACGCGGCGCAGGTGAACGCTTCCGTATACGTTTCGGGCGAGAGCTACGTAAGCGGCGAATATCGCGGCTACGGGATCATGTCGTCGGGCGCGCACTACGCCAATTACGCGACGGAATTAAAGGGCACGAGCTTTTGTAACGCTTCGCAAACGGAAACGAACGGATACACCTCTATCCAAGTGGATATGGAAACGATGAGGGTATACGGCGTTTCGAGAGAAACGACCTTCGTTTCGGGTACGCCCGTCGTGGAGGAAAAAAGAGTCTTGGTGCGCGATCTGCTCACCAACTGCAACGAAAGCGGCGTGTTGATCGCGGAGGGGCTAGGCAGCGTTTCGCCCGACGCTTTTAAGGACGGCTATCGCGTATCCGTGCAATTCAACGACGTTACGGCGGATACTACGGAATTGAAAAAGACCGCGTATAAAAGCGTGGGCGACGGCTTCTTTGCGAACGGCGAAGGGGTGCCCGTAGACGAAAACGGGGCTACCGTGTACGAGCGCTACGCCAAAATGCTTATCTATTCGCTGAACGGTCAAACGTTCGATAAGAACGCCGGCTTTACCGCCGCCGACGCGTCGTTTGGAGAAAACGACTACACGTGGAGCGACGGCGAAACCGCTATCGAGGGAAGCTTACAGCTTACCGCCAACGAAACGGGCGTAAACGCGGAGGGCGCAAGCTTTTCGTATAACGGCGTGCAAACGGGCGTGTTCGAACAGGAATTTTTGGTAAATACGAATGTAGGCAATCCCGTGAATATCAACAACACGACGGCGGCTTCGAGATATAACGGCGGCAACGGGTATATCGCCGACGACGCGTATCCGTACGCGGACGTAAAGCAGGTCGCTTTCGATTTCGTTTCAAACAGCGATCCGGGCAAGCAGTTTACTTTGTATATCCGCGCGTCGAGCGGTACTTGGGCGCAAGCGTATTCTCCGTCCGCACGCGTGGCGGTTTCGGGCGATCGTATTTGCACGACCGATTTCGAAACGGGCTACGGCTTGAATACGGGGCGTTGGATAGAATCAAACGGCGAAGTGACGGTCAAAACGGAAAATGTGGGTGCGTTCAATCCCACGACGAATTCCAAGCTGGACGGCGGCTTCGGCAACGCGTACAATACGAATAATCACGGGTGTATAAAGATCAAATTCGACCCGATCGAAATGAAGGTTTACGGTATGGCGAACGGGGGATACGCGCTGATCCGCGACTTGGCGAACAACGGCGGTACGGGCGTGCCCTTGGACTACGTCGCCTCGCTGTCCGCCGCCGATTTTTCGCAGGGCTATACGGTGCGCTTCCGCTTTGCGGACGTGCAACGCAACGGCTTTTGCGGTTTGGAAAACGACGAGCGCTTCGTGAACAATCAAGGCACGGTGCAGGCGGTCGGAGGGAATACGCCTCCGCTTACCGCGGCGCAAGCGCAAACGCGTACGGCGAGAATAACGTTAAAAGACGTGACGGAAAGCGAGCTTACGTATTCGGGAGCGGTCGCAAGCGCGGCGGCTTACGATAAGCAACAGCCTATTTTGAAGGTAGGAGAGCTCGTGAAAGATATCGAGAGCGATCTTGCTCCCGTATTCGGCGGAGTAATGTCGACGGGCGCGCGGATCGCAGGCAATATCTCTTATCAAAACGGCGAGCAAGGCGGCGAGATACGGGTAAGCGGCGAGGGGAAATATCTCTTCGTCCCGACCCGTTACGGCGTTTACGATTTTACCGTTCCCGTAGAATGGGACGGTACGACGGTGGACCGCGTGGTATCCGTTCGGGTGAAAGATATCATCAATCCGACCGTTTCGTTAAAGGAGGGGCTTGCGGAGGCTTGGATATATTCCGAAAACGGACGAAAGCCCGTGCTTTCGGACGACGACGTGCATTTTGCCGACGATTCGGGGGTATGCAGCGTAAATATTTCCGTTTCGTTGGATAAAAAATCGATCGCGCTTGCCAACGCGTTTACGGAGGCGGGCGTGTACGAGATCGTTTATACGGTATCCGACGAGTTCGGTAACAGCGCGAGCGTTTCGAGGAAAATTACCGTATACGCGGCGGACGGGGAGGCGCCCGTGATCAGCGTGTTTGGCGGCGATAAAACGGTAGAGGTCGGCTCGCGCGTGGAGCTTCCGACGTATTCCTGCGTCGATAACTACGACGGAGAGCTGACGGTAACCGTAAAGGTTTATTTGGGCGATAGCGAGCTTGCCGTGGAAAACGGCGGCTTTACCGTAAGCGAAGAGGGCGAATACAAGATCGTCTATACGGCGGTAGACGCAAACGGAAACGCGGTTACGGAAACGGTAACGGTCACGGCGGAAAAGGGATCGGGCGGTAGCGCTTGGATCGTGGTCGGGGGTATTTTGGCGGCGGTAGCCGTCGGCGGCGTTGTCGCGTGCCTCGTTGTGATAAAGAGAAAGAAAGATAAAAAGCAAGAAAAATGAGAGATTGGATAGAAAAATTACGAAACGTTTCTAAAGAATATCGTCCTATGCCCTTTTGGAGCTGGAACGGGGCGTTGGAAAAGGAAGAGCTGATCCGTCAAATAGCGGATATGGACGAAAAGGGAATGGGCGGCTTCTTTATCCACGCGCGCGCAGGGTTGACCACGCCTTATATGGGCGAGGAATGGTTCGACTGCGTTGCTACCTGCATAGAGGAAGCGAAAAAGCGCGGAATGTACGTTTGGTTATACGACGAGAACGGGTGGCCCAGCGGCTTTGCCGGCGGAAAGCTTTTGGAAAACGAGGCGTTTCTCGTTTCGGCGGTCAAGCATACGCTTTCCTCCGCGTGGGACGATACGGCAACCGCCTCGTTCGTGCGCGAGGGCGGCGGTTATAAGCGCGTTTACGCGCCCGTAAAAAAGAAAAAATACGTGCATATCTACACGTATAAAAACCATTCGTACGTCGATATTTGCAACCCCGAGGTCACGAAAGCGTTTATCGAGGAAACGCACGAAAAATATTACGCGCGTTTCGGGAAAGAATTCGGTAAGACGGTGAAGGGATTTTTTACGGACGAGCCGCAATATTTCCGTTCGGGTACGCCCTATTCCGATCAACTCGTGGAGTATTTCAAGAAAAAATACGACGAGGACGTGATCGAAAAATTACCTTTGCTGTTTTTGGACGGAGAGGGGGATAAACAGTTCCGCTTCCGTTATTATTCGGCTTTGAACGATTTGATTTGTCATAATTATTTCCGTCCGATTTACGATTGGTGCGAAGCGCATCGTTGTCAGTTGACGGGACACGGTATCGACGAGCGCTGTTTTTCGGGGCAAATGGTTTGTAGCGGTAACGTAATGCCGTTTTACGAGTATATGCAGCTTCCCGGGATGGATTTTTTGGGTCGGTTTTCCACGGGAACGCGCATAGCCAAGCAGGTCTATTCGGTCGCCAAGCAAACGGGTAAAAAACGAGTTCTGACGGAAACGTTTGCCATGACGGGCTGGAACGTGAGCTTTGACGAGCTTCGGTGGGTGGCGGAAGCGCAGTACGTCGGCGGCGTGAATTTTATGTGCCAGCACTTGTATCCGTACGCGTTCCGGGGACAGGGGCGTTACGATCACCCTTGCGCTTTCTCCGATTGCGAGCCTTGGTGGGAAAAATACGGTGCGTTCAACGAATATTTTACGCGGCTGGGATATATGCTTTCCGAAAGCGAGGAAAGTACGGACGTCGCGGTCGTCCATACGATCAAAAGCGCGTATTTACGCTGGAAGCGGGCGGAGGGCTACGCTTCCATTGCCGACGAAGAGGACGGCATGAGCGCCGTCTTACAGCAGCTTTGGAGCTTCGGCGTTCCTTTTGATATTGCGGACGAAGCGTTGATGCTTTCTCGCGGACGGGTGGAAAACGGTAAGCTTGTGATAGGCGAACGTGCGTACGGTACGCTCGTGTTGCCCTATTGTACTGCGTTGAACGAACGCACGACCCTCTTGTTGGAGGAGTTTCTCGAAACGGGCGGAAAATTACTCGTGCAATACGATCAGTCTATCCGCGTGGACGGTAGCGAGAACACGAAAAGCTTTTCTTCCAACGTAACGTTTTCCGAATTGTTGGCAAGCGCTCCCGTAAGCTACGTGGGCTATTCCGAAAAGACGGTGTGTTCCTACCGTCGCTCCTCGCACGGCGATTTCGTTTATATCGTCAATCAAGACAAGGCGCAGTCCCATAAGGTGAGCGTGCGCGTACGCGGTATGCAGTCGGCAACCGTATTGGATCTTCTTACCTTACGAGCCTCCTGCGTGAACGTCCGCGGAGAAACCGCGTTCGTGGATATCAAGGAAGCGAGCAGCTTGATCTTGCTTATCAACGATAAAACGGAGGAAGAATATCGAGAAGCCAAAACGGAAAAAATAGGCGAGTTTACTCCCCATTATTATTTCCCCAAAGAAAATTACATAACGCTCGATAAAGCCGAGTGGTCGGTGGACGGCGGACATTATTACGAGCAGGACGGCGTATATAACGTGCAAACGGCTTTGCTCGAAAAAAGATACGAAGGCGACGTTTATCTTTTGTATCGGTTGCATATGATGAACCCTCCGAAAAAGATAGAGCTCCGTTTTGAATATAAAGCGGAATCCCTTACGGTCAACGGCTTGGAGGTCGCGGTCTACGAGCAAAACGGCTCGTACGCGGCGGATATCAAAAAATACGTTCGGTTTGGCGAGAATAAGATCATTGTTCGCACGAAATTCTATCAAAGACCGTACGTTTACGACGTGCTGTTCGGAGAGGATACTACCGAATCGCTGTTGAATTGCTTGTATTACGATACGCAGCTTTCCGAGATGTTCGTTTCCGGTGGTTTCGAAGTGCAGGCGGTGAATTGCGTGCCTTTCGACGGTCTATATCGCGCCGACGAATTCGTGGTCAGCGGCACCAACAGTCGGACGAAGCGCACGGGGGATACGGTCATGGGTGGTTTGCCCTTTTATCGGGGCGCTTTGGAGTACGTTTTAACGCTCAACGTATCGGAGGGTGCGTACGAATTGATCATGCACGGTCGGTTCGTCGTTGCCTCGGTGAGCGTAAACGGAGGCGAGCTCCAAGACGTCACCTTCGGCAAGCGTTTCTTTGCCCATTTGAAAACGGGCGTAAATACCGTAAAAATGCTGGTTTACAGCGGAAATAGAAATTGCTACGGTCCTTTCCATTTGTCGGGCGAGGATACGAGCGTCGGACCTACGGCGTATACGGGACAGCTTAAATCGGTCAACGCCGCGGAATACGATTTCCAACGTTATTATTTTGCGCGTTTCGGAATTAAAACGGTGGAGGTAAAAAGAATATGGTAATTACGAAATTCATATCGCCGCTCGAAAAGGTCTTTCGGACGACCGAGCCGAAGATCACGCAGTTCGAGCGTCGTGCGTATAAAGGCGAGCGTTTTTGCTTTCAATTTTGCGTCACTTCTACCGTGACGGGGAGCTTGTATTTGGATATCCAATCGGATATAGCCGATTTCGTGGAGGTGCGCGAGGTAAAATACGTGCCCGCACTTATGGCGGACTACGTCGATCCCGACGATTACCGCATTTTTACCGAACGGACGAGTACGTATTATCCCGATTTGTTAGCGCCTGCGCCAAAATTGCTTACCGTCGTTTCGGGGTATTGGCTCGCGCTTTTTATTACGATAAAGCCGGGGCTTCCTGCCGGAGAATATACCTTGCGGTTAAAGACGGGAGATTATTATTGTCGGGACGTGCTCAGCGACGATACGTTCACCTTTTCCGTTTCCGAAAGTGCGCTCGAGCCGTGCGATATTCCCGTAACCTGTTGGAATTACTACGACTGTATCGCGCAGGCGCACCGAAAAAAACTGTTTTCCGAAAGCTATTATAAGCTGTTGAAAAAGTACTTCGAAAACGCGATAGCGCACGGTATAAACACCGTGTTCGTACCGTTGTTTTCCCATCCGCAACGCGATAAGGAGGGGGTAACGCCGCCCGTGGTACAGCTCGTGGACGTAGAGGAGAAGGACGGGGAATACGTTTTTGATTTTACGCGGTTGGAGCGGTTTATAAAATTGGCGAAAAGGTGCGGCTTTACGTATTTCGAAACCTCGCACGTGGCGTCGCAACAGGGCGCAAGGCATTGCCCGAAGATCGTAGGAAAATCGAACGGGAAGGATTGCGTGCTGTTCGATTGCAACGTACCGTGCTCCTCGGAAAAATACGTCGGGTTTTTAAGGGCGTTGTTTACGGGCTTGCAAACGCTGTTTGAAAGGTTGGGGATCATGGACGGGTGCTATTTCCATATTTCCGACGAGCCGCTTGTTTCCACGCTGGAAAATTATCGGGCGATCGGCGCGGCGATGCGCGAAATATTACCCAAGGCCCGTTTGATCGACGCGGTGAACGATCTCAAATTCGCGGAAATGCAGCTCTTGGACTTCCCCGTGGTGGGGACCAATCACGCGAAGGCGTTTTTGGATAAAAATATCCCCGTTTGGCTGTATTACTGTTGCGATCAAAGCGGCGATTATCTATCCAATAGATTTTTCAATTTTCCGCTGCTGCGAACGAGGGTGATCGGCTTACAGCTGTATTTAACGGGCGCAAAGGGCTTTTTGCATTGGTCGTATAATTATTGGCAAAACGTCGCTACGAAAGAGCTTATAGACCCTACGCTCGTGTCCGACGGAGGCGGTTATTATCCGGCTGGCGATTGCTATTTGATATATCCCGATAAAGACGGAGTACAAACTTCTATCCGAGAAGAGGCGTTTGCGGCAGGTATCCGCGATTATCGCGCGTTAAAGACGCTGGAAAAGGCGCGCGGCAGGGCGTTCGTGCTCGCTTTGCTCGAAGAATACGGCTTCGAGGGGCTTCATACGTATACGCATAGTGAAGCCGTCTTTACCGATTTTTGGAATAAGGTACAAGGTATGATCGAAGATGGAAATTAAAATTGTCAGCTCTTTGGATAAAGTGTTTCCCGATATCGCCCCGTCGCTTACGATAGCTAAAGGCTCTATGCTAAAAAACGAGCGGTATCATTTGCAGCTTTGTATCTATAACGATACCGAATGGGCAGAAAGAGAAGTAAAGCTCGAAGTGACAGGAAGCCTTGCAAAATATTGTCGGTTTCGCGTCGTGGAAAATATTCCGGCGCAGGTCAACGAGTACGTTACGAAGGACGATTACTATATTTTCGACGAGCATACCGCAAGACTGTATCCCGATCTTCTCCGTCCCTTAGAGTACGGCGACGTGATCTTGCCTGCCAAACAATGGCGAAGCGTTTGGTGTACGATCCATTGCCCCAAAGGGCTTCCCGTGGGCAAGCACGGGCTTACGTTTACCGCTACCGTTCCCAACGGGGCGGTATTGACAGCGCCGTTTACGTTCGAAGTGATTGACGCCGTTTTGCCCAAAAGCGATTTGTTGTATACGAATTGGATGCATTACGACGGTATCGCGCAATATTATCGTGTAAAGCCTTGGAGCAAGAAATTTTATAAGCTGTTGGGTACGTATATCGACAGCGCCGTATCGCACGGAATGAATATATTGTATACGCCCGTTTTCACGCCTGCGTTGGATACGAAGATCGGTTGGGAACGAATGGACGTGCAGCTCGTGGGGCTCACGGAGCGCGAAGAGAACGTTTACGAATTTGATTTTTCCGAGCTGGATAAATTTATCGATTTCGCGCAGGCAAGAGGGATCGAATATTTCGAGATGAGCCACCTTGCTACGCAATGGGGCGCGACGGCGTGCCCGAGGATTATGGCGCAAACGGCGAGGGGCTATCAACGCATTTTCGGTTGGGATACGGACTCTTTTGGGGATAAATACAAGACCTTTCTGGCGCAGTTTTTGCCTGCGCTCGATAGGTATTTGAAGAAGAAGGGTATAGCGAAAAATACGTTTTTCCATATTTCCGACGAGCCGTCGGAAAAGCAATTCGCGGAATATAAAAAAGTCGCCGATTACATCAAAGGCTTTATCCAAGACTATAAAGTAATGGACGCGACGTCGACGACCTCCAACGATATCGTGGAGATTCCCGTCCTTTCCACGACGCACATACCCGAAAACGCGGCGGATCACGTTTGGGCGTATTATTGCTGTTCGGCTTGCGACAACTATTTGAGCAACCGCTTTTTTAATATGCCCTCGCAACGGAACAGGATACTCGGTATACAGCTTTACGAGCAAAACCGAAACGGCTTTTTGCATTGGGGCTTTAATTTTTACAATACGGCGTTTTCCTATCGCGCCGTAGACCCTTTTGCCGTGAGCGACGCGGCGGGTATCTTCCCTGCGGGGGATAGCTATATGGTTTACGCCGGGACGAAAGGCGCGTGGGATTCCTTGCGTCTGGAGGTGTTTTACGACGGCTTGCAGGATAGAATGGCGCTTAAATTGCTGGAAAAATATATAGGGCGCGAAGCGGTGCTCGAGCTTCTTCACGGCGAGGGCGTAAAGGGCTGGAAAGAATATCCGAGAAGTGCAAAGTGGCACGTTCGGTTTCGGGAAAGGATAAATAAAAAAATAGCGAATTTATGTAGTGAAACGATTGTATAAACGAGGTGATTTATGAAAATTCCTTATATTGCAAGCGATTGGAATATTTTATTTAAGCCTGAAAAACAGGGAAATTATATCAATGATCACAGTATTATTCAAGCCACGGACGGAAAGTGGCATTTGTTCGGGATTACGAGTTTTGGCGGAGGCTCGTATAACGAGCGTTATTTTGCGCACGGAATAGGCGACGGCTTACGAGCGCCTATGCTGGAAGCAAATAGAGTGATAGATAGGGGAACGCCTGCTTGGGCGCCTTGCGTAATACGAAAAGGGGACGATTTTTATATGTTTTACGGACCGTCGCCCACACAGCTTGCCATATCCTTTGATTTATACGAATGGTATAATTATCCCGTTGTGCTGAAAAACGAACCGCCTATGGGTGCGCATCGCGACCATTTCGTTTTGCAGGTCGGAAAAAACCGCTATCTTATGTACGTCGTCGGCGTACGTCAAAAAAAGGGTGCGGTGTCCGTATTTTCATCACGCAATTTGTTGCAATGGAGCTTTGAGGGCTTTGCGCTAACGTCTGGGGACGACGCGCCGTTAAAGCCCGGTTGGGGCGCTATAGAATCCCCGTACGTTATCAAAAAGGACGGACTGTACTATTTGTTCGTAACGTATACGGATTGCTCCAAGGAAACGTATAACGATACGTTGGTGTTTACGTCCGACGACCCGAAACGCTTCGGGGAATATAACGGCGGCAAGGGTGGCGCGCAGCCGATTACGAAATTGCACGTCCACGCGCCCGAAATATTGCAGGTGGACGGAGAATATTATATAACGACTTGCGGCTGGAACGGACAAGATATTCCGCACGCCGGCGCGGTATCGATTGCCAAGCTCGCTTGGAAATAATAAAGGAATAAAAAGGAAAAAAGGATGAAAAAAGGCAGAGTAACGATACCCACGGACGAAAATTACGTAGAGGGCACGAAAAGAATAGCCGCGCTGTGGGGTGCTGACGCGGTGCGCGATTGCGACGGGGTGAAGCTTCCTAAAAACCCGAAGGAGATCGCGGATAAGGTGTATAACGTATATTTCGTAGATAGAGGCAATCACGAATGGGCGGCAAGCAATCCGGACGAATGGCAACATATGTTCATTATGACGCCGTTTATCACGGCGACGGAAACGAGCTTGTCCGTGCATTTAATGGACACCTTCTACGCCGAGCAGGTGAAGCCCGACTTTTCGCCCGAAGCGGTAAAATATATCGAGGTGATCGATAGAACGACGGGGGAGGTATGCGACGAATGGGAGGTTGACGAGGCAAACGGCAACGTTATTATCAACAAGGCAACGCCCTTTCATCAATACACGGTGGCGTTCTTAGGGATTTCCTTGTGGCATCCCGTACATATGTATAACTACATAACGAATAATTGGGACGAGCCGCACCATATCATGTACGACCCGTACTATCCCAAGACGAAAAGGTTTATTCGTGAAATCTTACAACGCTGGTGCGACGAAAATCCCGAATGTAACGTAATTCGGTTTACGACTTTCCTGTATATGTTCTCTTTGGTGTTTAATCAATACGGCAAGGAAAGAAACGTAGATTGGTTTGGGTACAATATGGCGGTCAGTCCGAGAATGTTGGACGAATTCGAAAAGCAATACGGGTATAAAATGCGGGCGGAATATCTCGTCGATCAAGGATATTACAACCAAACGCACCGTATCCCCGGCAAAGAGTATAAAGATTGGATGAATTTCGTGCAAGAATTCGTAACGGAAACGGTCAAGGATTTGGTGAAGATCACGCACGACAATAAGAAGGAAGCAATGATGTTTCTTGGAGATTGTTGGATAGGCGCGGAGATCTTCGGGGAGAAATATAAAGAGCTAGGGCTGGACGCGCTCGTGGGCTCGGTTGGCGGAGGCGTAACGGTGCGTATGCTTTCGGACGTAGAGGGCGTGAAATACAAGGAGGGTAGATTTTTGCCCTACTTCTTCCCCGATACGTTTTTCGAGGGGAACGAGGAGAAC
>JAFURP010000032.1 GCA_017471785.1 Clostridia bacterium
AAGAAAAAAGAAGGAAAGGATCATGAACGACTTAAAAAATTTGAAAATAACGTATATCGGCGGCGGTAGCCGCGGTTGGGCGAAGAATTTTATGAACGATTTCGCGCTCGAGCCGGAGCTTGCCGGCAGCGTATATCTCTACGATATCGACAAGCAAGCGGCGGAATACAACGCGATCATCGGCAACGCGCTTTCCGCGCGCGAGGACGTGGTGGGCAAATGGAACTACGTTGCCGAGCACGATCTGGCAAAGGCGCTCGACGGCGCGGATTTCGTCGTGATTTCCATACTCCCGGGTACGTTCGACGAGATGGAAAGCGACGTACATACCCCCGAAAAATACGGTATTTATCAATCGGTGGGCGATACGACGGGCGCAGGCGGTTTGGTGCGCGCGCTTCGCTCCGTGCCTATCTTTTATAACTACGCCAAAGCGATCGAAAAGTATTGCCCGAACGCGTGGGTCATCAACTTTACCAACCCGATGGCGATGTGCGTAGCGGCGCTTTATAAGGGCTTCCCGAAGATCAAGGCGTTCGGGTGCTGTCACGAGGTGTTCGCCACGCAAACGATCTTGGGCAAGGTGATCAAGGAACAGCTGGGCGAGGACGCGAGCAGGGACGATATCCGTATCAACGTTTTCGGCGTAAACCATTTTACTTGGATAGACAAGGCGAGCTATAAGGGCAAGGATCTGCTTCCGATGTACGATAAATTTATCGACGCGCATCCCGAGGGGATCGGTCGCGACGGGAATTGGGCGAACAACGGCTTCCAAACGAAGCAGCTCGTCAAGTTCGAGCTTTTCAAGCGTTACGGTATCATCGCGGCGGCGGGGGATAGGCATCTTGCCGAGTTTTGCCCTGCGGATTGGTATTTATCCTCGCCCGAGCGCGTGGAGGAAATGGGCTTTGGCTTGACGACGGTCGCTTGGAGAAAGCAACAGGAGGTATATCGCGTACAACAGCAAGAAAAGCGCGCGAAGGAGGGCGAGCCGTTCAAATTTTACAATACGGACGAGGAGACCGTCCGTCAGATCAAGGCGCTTTGCGGCTTGCACAGCTTTATCACGAACGTCAACGTACCCAACGTGGGGCAGATCGAAAACCTGCCTTTGGGCTGCGTAGTGGAAACGAACGCGCAATTTTCCAGCGATTACGTTTCCCCCGTATTTGCAGGCAAAATTCCGCCTGCGGTCAACGCGCTCGTATCGCGCGTTGCGCTCAATCAAGAGGCGATCGTGGAAGCGGCGATCACGGGCGATTACGAGCTTGCGTTCCAAGCGTTTGCCAACGATCAAGGGGTGCAGCTGCCCTTGGATAAGGCGCGCGAGCTGTTTAACGAAATGCTGTATAACACGAGAAAATATTTGCCCTATTACGAGCAATACGCGAAAACGCAAAAATAGGAACGTACTATGAATAAAAACTTTCGCTTGGGCGCGATGCTCGATTGTTCGCGCTGTGCCGTGCCGACGGTGGAAGCCGTGAAAGCGTTTGCCTTAGACCTTAAAAAAATGGGTTATACGACGCTGCTTTTATACACCGAGGACACCTACGAGATCCCCGAAGAACCGCTTTGGGGGCATTTTAGAGGTAGATATTCCAAGGAAGAATTGAAAGAGCTCGACGGGTTTTGCGCGGAGAACGGCTTGGAACTGATCCCTTGCGTGCAAACGCTCGCGCATCTCGATCAAATATTCACGTGGGATAAATTGTACGAGAAGTACAAGGATGCGCCCGACGTTATGCTGGTCGGGGAAGAAAAAACGTACGAGCTGATCGATAATATCTTCCAAACGCTTTCTCAATGTTATTCCACGAAAACGATCCATATCGGTATGGACGAGGCGGTCTTGCTCGGAAGCGGTCGGTATTATAATCGCCACGGCGCGCGCGATAAATGTGAAATTTTGTTGGAGCATTTGAACAGGGTTTCGGAGCTCGCCAAGCCGTACGGCTTTACTCTCCTCATTTGGTCGGATATGTTTTTTCACCTTTTGAACAAGGGTAAGTATTATCAATCGAGCGAGATACCCGAAGAGATCGTCCGTCGCGTGCCCGAAAACGTGCGGCTGGTTTATTGGGATTATTATAACGAGGACAAAGCCACGTACGATAGTATGATCAAGGCGCACAAGGGCTTTGGAAAAGAGGTATGGTTTGCGGGCGGCGCGGTAAAATGGTTTGGCTTTCATTCCAACAATCAAAAGACGTTTCGGGCGGTCAGTCCGGCTATGCGCTCGTGCTCGGAAAACGGTATAGACGATATTTTCATTACGTTGTGGGGGGATAACGGGAACGAGTGTCCCGTTTGCGCCGTATTGCCGTCGCTCGTGTACGCGGCACGATGCGCCAAAGGGGATCACAGCCTCGAAAACGCCCGAAAAACGTTTGAAGATCTTTTCGGCGAGCGTTGGGACGATTTTATGCTTTTCGATCTTGCTATGCCCGAAAATTTGCTTCCCTACCGCGAATGTGCGACGGGCGCAAAGGAAATGCTGTACGGCGATTGCTTCCTTGGAAAATTCGATTCCACGGTGAGCGGTACGGGCGCGGAAAACAAAGTGTTTGCCGAGTACGCCGAGAAATTGGGCGAGGCGAAGGCGAGGAGCAAAAATTACGGCTACGTATTCGAGAGCTACGAAAAGCTGTGCCGCGTATTAGCCGTGAAATACGATCTGGGCTATCGGACGAGAACGCTGTATCAAGCGGGCGACAAAGAGGGCTTGGAAAAGCTGATCGACGATTACGCGATCGTGATAGAGCGCGTAGAAGAATTTTATGTCGCTTTCAAAAAAATGTGGTTTGCTTTCAACAAGCCGCACGGCTTCGACGTACACGATATACGCCTCGGCGGACTTTTGCAAAGGTTGAGAAGCTGTAAAGGGCGGTTGGAAGCGTATATAAAGGGTGAAACGGAGAGAATAGAAGAATTGGAGGAGGAGCTTGTCAACGCGCTTGCGTGCGAAGATGCAAAGCGCATTCCGCGCTATAACGTATATAGCGGTTTGGCAACGCTCAACAGGCTTTAACGAACGGAATAATGAGAACGGTTTACGAGGAATTTATACAATTTAATAAAGATTTTACGGCGCAAAAAAACGCTTTTTACGGACCCGATTCTCCCTTGGACGAAGCGGCGCAAAAGGCGTTTTTGCAAAGGTACGCAAGCTATGCAAAGGCGCGCTACGGCAAGGACGTATGCTTTCAAAAGGCGGCGACGCAAGAGGAAATAGCCCGTGCGGAAAAAGCGTTGCGTATGGAGAAAGGCGATTTTTTCAAGGTTTATAAACGGGATAAAAAGCGGCTTTATAAAAATTGGTCGTTATACACCGCGCGCGCGACGGTAAAGGACGGCTTCGTGGAACTGAAAGACGATTACGCGTTTCCTATGCCCGCCGCGAAATACGACTTGACGGACGGGATCAAAGAGATCTCGTTTGCGGTGTATATCGATAAAGGGTATTATCAAAACCATAAATACGTCGGGGCGACGACCACCAGCCGTTTTATCGAATTCAGACGGGATTGTACGGAGGCGGTCAAGCTTTGCTTCGCGCCGAACGGTACGCTGGCGCATAAGGACGGGTCGGTAAAGCCCTATCATTATACGGTCACGGAATTGGGGAAGTACGCGTTTAACGAATGGAACGTAGTGAAGCTCGTATTCCGCGACGGGGATTTCGAGCTGCATTTTAACGGGGAAGTACGCACGCTGCAATACAGCAACGAGGTGCGCCCCGATAATATTTACGTGGGCGGCGGTATGCAACCTGCGACTTTTTGGCGGTTTAAGCCCCTTTCCCTGATAACGGAAACGGGAAAGATAACCGACTTTTTCGCGGCGGAAGCGGAACGGGAGATCGCGGAGGAATACTTGGGCGAAAGACAGCTTCCTATCGTTTTGGGTACGAAAGAAAATCAAGACAAGGAACTGATCCTGCGGAAAAGCTTTTATTGTCCGAGCGGCGTCGAATGTAGCTTGAACGTCCGCGCGCTCGACCCTTGCGGCGCGGTGTATATCAACGGCAAAAAGGTGATGGAAACGGACGATTTTCAGCCCTTTACGTTGGATATTACGCCTTACGTGAGAACGGGTGGAAACGCGTTGGAGCTCGTAGTGTATCCGCGCGCGCCCGAAACCTTATATCCTTGGCACAGGCATAACGATTATTATAACGGTTGGTTTTGTTTAAGCGCAGATATCGTCGATTCCAAAACGCTCGGCGTAAAGGAGCTGACCGTGACGACGTTGCAAAGCGGCGCGGCAAGCAAATTCAACGTAAAAGCAACGGTGGATAACGCTTCGCTTTGCGGAAAAGAATACGCGTTGTTTTTGACGAAGATATACCCCGAAAGAGGGGATACGTCGCTGTTGAAAAAGGGCGTCGTTGCGGGAAATATCAGCGACGATTTCGAATTGCCCGTTGATTTGTGGGACGTGGATTCGCCTAATTTATATTCGTTGCGGATAGAGATCTACGACGACGAACAAGTGTACTGCGCGACGGAAACGGAATGCGGCTTCCGAACGGTGGAGCAAAAGCAGGGCGCGATCTTTATAAACGGACGAAAGACCGTGTTAAAGGGTGCGTTGAATATGCAGTTTTTGCCACCCTACGACGAAATTCCGCTTAATCACGTTTGTCCGTCCGATCGGCAAATTATCGAGCAGATATTGGCGATCAAGGCTATGAACGGGAACTGTATGCGCCTGCATCAGCTCGGCTACGGCTGCGGCGACAGGCGGTTTGCGCGTATTTGCGACCGTTTGGGTATTTTCCTCATTTGGACGACGAGGCTTATCGACAGTATCGAAAATATCAAATGGACGGATACGTGGAAGCAGGCAAAGGGCTATCAAACGCAAATGCTCGAAGTGATCAACAGCCCGAGTATTATTATGTGGGAAGGCTCGAACGAATGTCACGCGGAGCTTGCAAAGGTAGACCTATTGTTCGATAGCTTCGTATCCGCGGTAAAAGAGGTGGACGAAAGTCGTTTAATTTGTCCCGTATCGCATTTATATTACGGGGGCGGTTTGTACGGCGGCGCACATTATTATTCGGATAGCGGCGAGTTCGACGAAGTGGGGAACGCGGTACGGTCCTCTTTCGGGTGGACGGATAAAGACGTCGTCCGTAGCGCGCATACCTATTGTTTGTTATTGGGCTACGGCGAGCCTTGGAAGCGTATGGTGGAGCAGGACTGGAAATGGCAAAACGAGTTGTTTTATAACGACGAAAAGGCGTATCTCGTCAGCGAATACGCGATCATCGGCAGACAAAATCCCGATACGGAAGAAGCGAAAGCGTTCATCAACAAAGATTCTTACGAGTTTTCCGACGAAAAGAACGCGTTGGGCTTCGTTTTTACCGACGGCGAGTGGGAGTTAAGTCAAGCGTATCAGGCGGTTTGCGCGTCGTTGGCGACGAAGCAGCTTTTGAAAAACGACGCGGACGGAATGTTGTGGTGCTGTTTGTGGGGCGGCGCGAATAATGCGAGCTACTTAAAGCCGATCGTAGATTTTTACGGGTACACCAAGCTTGCGTTTTATTCATTGAAAGAAGCCTTCCAGAAAACGGTTGCCTTTAATGAAAACCCCGATATTTTGTTGGGCGCCGAGTATACGGTTAAGCCCGTCGTATGCGGTATAAAGGAAACGGAGCCTTTCGACCTTACGATTACCGTTTTATCCGAGCAAGGCGAGGAGATAGAAAGAAAAACGTATCGTAATATCGTCGGAAACGGTAAGGCTTGTCTTACGCCGTTTAAGCCGCGTTGGAGGGGGGACGGATATTACGTTCTTCGCTACGAGATAAACGAAAAAAAATGAGCTTATCGGGTTGACAGGTCGAAGTTTTTTTTGATATAATATTCGATATCATAATTCAAAAAGGAGAAAGTAAAAATGAGAGAGCAAAAGACGATCAACGGAGAATTGGTCCACGATCTATTGATAGAAAAAATGCTCCCCGCATTGAGTTATAACGAGAACGTCGATTATGCCGAATGGAAAGAAAGTATTCGGGAAAAATTTATCGAGCTTACGGGAATAGACGAAATAGAGAAAAACGCCTGTCCGCTCAACGTGCAAGTGGAATGGCGCGAGAAAAAAGAGGGCTACGAGCTTATCCGCTTTACGTTTGACAGCGAAGTGGGCGCGACCGTGCCCTGCTATTTGCTCGTACCCGATACGGGGAAAGAAAAATATCCCGTAGCCATCACCTTACAGGGTCATTCTTCGGGGTTTCATAATTCGATAGCAGAGCCTAAAAACGAAAGCGAAGAAGAATATGCGCTCGGCAGGGGAAAGTTTGCCGTGCAGGCGGTAGAAAACGGTTTTATCGCGCTTGCGGTCGAACAGCGCGGTATGGGCGAACGCCGTCCGACCACCCCCGAACGCTTTACGGGCGCAAATTGCCGTTGGGCGGCAAGGCTTGCCTTTGAGCTGGGCAGGACGCTGATCGGAGAAAGGGTATGGGACGTACGTAAAGCGATCGACGCGCTGGCGGCTTTTCCCGAATGCGATACGGACAAGATCCTCATCACGGGCAATTCGGGCGGCGGTACGGCGAGCTATTATGCGGCGTGCTATGACGAGCGGATCAAATTGAGCGTGCCGAGCTGTTCTTTTTGCTCGTATAAGGAATCGATATTGAGCGTTGCACATTGCGATTGTAACTATATTCCCTCGGTATATAAATATTTCGATATGCAGGATCTGGCTTGCTTGATCGCACCCCGCCCGTTGACGGTCGTTACGGGGATAAAGGATAAGATATTCCCCATACACGGCGTACGGCGTAGCTATGAAACGGTACGGCAAATATACGCACGGAACGACGCGCAGGACAACTGCCGTATCATAGAAACGCCGATGGCGCACTATTGGTGTGTGGACCTCGTGTGGAACGCTATTAACGAGGCGTGTGAAAAGCTCGGTTGGAAATGAGGCGCGCGTAAAAAATGAACAAGAAATCGGTTAAAAAAGAATGTATCAATTTGAGTATGCTGTTGCTTGCCGCCGTATTCGGCGCGTTCGGTATGCACGTATTCGTATACCCGTCCAATTTTGCGCCTATGGGGATAGACGGTATCGCCACGATGTTGCAGGCGTTGACGGGCGTCAACGCAGGTATTTATACGCTCGTGTTGAATTTGCCGTTGTTTATTATGGCGTGGTTTATCCTAAAGAAACGATACGTGATTTATACGATCGTATTTATCGTAACGGTTTCGGGTATGCTCGTCGTTTTGGAGGCAGTTTCCTTCTATCAATACGTAACGGAAACGGATAAACTGATTTCCGCCATCTTTTCGGGCATAATGCTCGGGGTGCGTACGGGCGTTATGATAAAAATAGGCGGCAGCGCCGGCGGCGCGGATATTATCGCGTGCGCGGTACAGGCGAAAAAGCCGTACGGGAACGTGGAAAGGTTGATCAGCTTGATTTGCTACGCCATTATGGGCTTGTCCTTTTTCGTGTATTGGGATTTGAACTGTATTTTCTTATCCATCGTGCAGCTGATCGTTTTCGAGTGGGTAATGAAAGCGATACTGACCCCGACGAGAAACGCGATAGAGGTAAAGATCGTAACGAAGCACCCGAACGAGATCAAGGAGGAGCTTTTATATAACCTCAAACACGGGGCGACGCTCGTGGAGAGTAAGGGCATGTATACGGATAACGAAAACAGCATCATTTTTTCCGTGATCAATATTCGGCAAATGCCCGAGTTTATGGAAATGATAAAACGGTATACGGATACGTTCGTGTACTATTCGGACGTGAAGGGCGTACGGGGTAATTTCCGTTGGCAAAAGGACGACGTGGCTAAATAATTGGGTATAAATAAGAAATCGCCTCCACATTGCGTGGAGGCGATTTACGTTATTCGTTTAATCCAAGCAGGTAATCCGCAGATACCGCAAAATATTGACATAGCGCGATCAAATCCTTGAAGGACGGCTCTTGATAACCGCATTCCCAATGGGAAAGCGTGGGTACCGTAATCGATAATTCTTGCGCCAATGCCTTTTGGGTTAGTCCCTTTTCCATTCTCAATTCTTTCAATCTTTCGCCGAATATTTTCATATCCATTATTATAACATAAAAAGTATCGGAAAACGATTTACAATCGAAAAACGATATGATATAATCGAAAAAATATCGATTTACGATACAAAAA
Source organism: Clostridia bacterium (assembly GCA_017471785.1). Lineage (GTDB taxonomy): Bacteria > Bacillota > Clostridia > Christensenellales > Borkfalkiaceae > Scatosoma. The sequence goes on from JAFURP010000032.1 coordinate 8,195, forward strand.
ACAAGGAGGCTGGAAAAATGGAAAGAAAAAACAAAGCGTGTTGGAATTGTGGTAATTATAAAGCCTATTATACAAAGGGGCTGTGTCACAAGGAGGACGAGCAAAGAGATTCGAAGCCGTTTGAGGGGAATATGTAAAATGATCCAAAGATAAAGAGTTGGTCGAAGCTTTTCGTTGCTTTCCGATAATAAACCGGGCTTTTATGCGTTGATCGGCATAAAAGCCCGGTTTCTTATTTATGTAAGTCGTTCGTCGGGGCGTTTTTGTTTTTTTCGGAAAGGGGTACGCGCTTGGGCTTTTGCGCGGGAGGAACGGGGGGATACGCGGCGCGCTTTTGCTCGTTACGGAAGCTGCGCGGCGATTTCCCCGTGGCTTTTTTGAATACGGCGGTGAAATAGTTGGAGTCCATAAAGCCGAGCAGCTCGGAGATCTCGATCACGCTTTTTTCCGTGTTCCGCAAAAGCTCCTTCGCCTTTTGTATCTTTAATTGCTTTACGTATTGCATGATCGACGGCTTGTTCCGCTCTTTGAAAACGTGAGAAAGATAGGACGCGCTATAATGCAGCTCCTCGGCGATCGTTTCCAACGTCAACGGTCGGAAATAATTTTCCGAAATGTATTGCAACAGCGTTTGATAGAGATAGTCGTGGTTGTGTTGCGCGTTCTCCAGCTCGTTCGGTTCGATATAATAGGTCAACAGCTTAAGAGAGTTGACGAGGGGCGAAAGGATCGCCTTGATATACGGCTCGGACGGGATATCGGTACGCAGCGTTTTTTTATACGTTTCGTGGATATCGCTCTTTTCGATCGCGCGTATTTGCGGCGGCTCCTCTTGGCTGCGATAGCTCGTAACGCTGATAAAGCCGTAATATTTTTCCCGCTCGATCACGGGGAATACGTATTCGCTCACGCCTGCGTAACACGCCCCGAAGAAAGGGCGGTCGTTCTTTTTTACGTACCGCCGTATCAACTGCTGTTGCCATAGACAGTATTTCATGCAATGGGCTTTCATTTTTTGACAATAGACGTTGGGGTGGATCATAAATTCGGATAAATAGTCCGAAAACTCAATGGGTATCCTATAATAAAAATCACACAAAGACACGTCCAATTTTAAGGTAAAAGTCAAATATTTGAGATACGCTTTGATCTCCTCTAATATCGTTTGTCTTTTCATCTTCGGTCAAGGCTCCTCGTATGCTTTTCGTCGGTATGAGCGTTCCGCGCTTAAAGGCGCGCCGCTTACGGGGCGAAAAGCGTTTTTCGGCTCGGGTACGTTTATTATAGCATAAAAATATTTTTATTTCAATAGAAAAGCACGAATTTATAGATTTATAGCGAGATTTTTAAGGAAAGTCGTAAATTATTACTGTATAATAGAAGAAAGAATTATGAGTGAGAGGATATATGGCACTGGATAAAAAGAGCGTAACAACGGAGCTTTGTGTGATCGGCGGCGGAATGGCGGGCTTGAGCGTAGCCATCACCGCGGCACGCTTGGGCGTGAAGGTCGTACTCGTCCACGAGCGACCCGTGCTCGGCGGAAACGCTTCGGGGGAGATTCGTATGTGGATATGCGGTGCGGAGCGCGAGGAATGGCGGGAAACGGGGCTTTTGGAGGAGCTTGCGTTGGAAAGCTATTTTTACAATCCCACGAAAAATTATAATCTTTGGAACGCGTTGCTCTTACGTAAGGTACAAAGCGAAAAGAATATCACGGCGCTTTTGAATTGCACTTGCTACGACGCGGAAAAAGACGGGGACGCGATCAAGCGGGTCACGGCGTATCAAATGACCACGCAAACGCAGTACGAGATCACCGCAAAATGGTTTGCCGATTGTTCGGGCGACAGCATCACCGCGCCGCTCGTGGGGGCAAAGTATATGTGGGGCAGAGAGAGCGTAGCCGAATATAACGAGCCTATGCGCTTGCACGTACACGCGGACGGTAAAACGATGGGGAACAGTTGCTTATTGCAGGCACGGAAAACGGGGAGAAGGATACCTTTCCGCGCGCCCGAATGGGCGGAAAAGGTGCCCGTGGAAAAGCTCAAAAGCAAGGGCGTGGATCTCTATAATCCGTATGAAAATTTTTGGTACGTGGAGCTGGGTGGCAACGAAAACGTGATCGAGGACGCGGAAAATATCAATAAACGTATTTTGGCGCTGTGCCTCGGCGTGTGGGATACGATCAAAAACTCGGGCGCGTTCGACGCGGACGAATTCGAGCTGGAATTTCTCGGCTTTTTACCGGCAAAGCGCGAATCCCGTCGTATGAAAGGGGATTACGTTATGACGGCGAACGATATTTTAAGCGGCGGTAAATTCCCCGATACGGTAGCCTACGGCGGCTGGCCCCTCGACGACCATAATCCCGACGGCTTCGACGGGGAGGAGGGTAACTATACGATCGCCGTCGAGCCGTACGGAATACCCTACCGCTGTTTGTATTCCGAAAATATCTCCAACCTGTTCTTTGCGGGACGGAATATCAGTATGACGCATATGGCGATGAGCTCGGCACGCGTGATGGGCACTTGCACGGTGCTCGGACAGGCGGTGGGCGCAGCGGCGTACGTTGCGAAAAAATACGCCTTGGCGAGCGCTCGTAGCGTGGGAGAACACGTGGACGAATTGCAGCAAACGCTGCTCGCGCTCGATTGTTATCTTCCGAACGTGGCGAGAAAAACGGGCGCGGTCAGCGCGGCGGCGACCTTGCGCGGCGCGACGGAAGCGGTACGCAACGGAAAGGATAGGGATATGGAAGGCGAGGCGAACAAATGCGTCGTACCCCACGGGGAGAGCGTTTGCTACGAGTTGACCGAGCCTCAACGGGTGCGCTTCGTGAAGCTCGTGTTCGACAGCGATCTTACGCGAGCCTCGTTTGGCGATATGCACGCATGCGAAAAGCAGCATATCATGCGTTGTAATATTTTAGACGAGTCGCCCTTGATGCGCCTGCCCGATACGCTCGCGAAAGCGTTTCGTGTGGAAACGGTGGCGGCGGACGGCAAACGGGAGGAGCTCTGCCGAGAGCGGGAAAACGTAAAAAGAAGCGTTTTGATACCCGTGGATAAAGAGGTGCGAAGCGTACGGCTCACGATAGAAGAAAATTGGGGCGGTACGGGCGAAAGTGCCGTTTATACCTTTGAATTGTTCGATTGAATAAGCGGGGGATAGGTAAGAAAACGATTGAAAAAGTCGGTGAAGGAGTACGGGAATGAAAGAGAGGACGAAAGCGAAAATAAAAAAGTATTTTGAGCGGTATAACGATTATCCCAAGCCCTTACGGAAAGGGAAATATATTTTCGTTTTTTGTATGTTGATTTTAACGATCGTTCGCTGGGCGGTCTTTTACGTGGCGGTAAACTTCGAATCGATCGTAATGGCGTTTCGGGAGTTTACGGGCTACGGACCGAACAACGAGGCGATCTATCGATGGTCGTTTGCGAATTTTGAAAAATTTTGGTCGGAAATGAGCTATACGGGCTGGGCGACGCAATCGTTCAAAGCGGCGCTCAAAAATACGCTGTTTCTCTTTTTTGCGGGTAACGCCGTAACCATTCCCACGACCTATCTCGTTTCCTATTATTTGTATAAGAAAATGCCGGGGACGAGCGGTTTTATATGGATCTTATACCTTCCATCCGTGCTTTCGAGCGTGGTTATGGTCACGATCTTCAAAAACATCGTAGACGCCAACGGGCTTATAAGCGCGATCAGCATCGCCTTGGGGCGGGGCGCGATTACCGATCTACTCATCTCCGAGGACACGGCGAAATGGATGGTGTGGTGCTACAATACTTGGATGGGCTTCCCGGGGGCGTACGTGCTCGTTACGGCGGCGATGCGGCGGATACCCGAGGAGATCATCGAATCCGCCAAGCTGGACGGCGTAACGCCGAGGACGGAGTTTTTCAAGATCATCTTTCCGCTCATTTGGCCTACGGTGCAGGTGTTGCTCTTGCAAAAGATCACGGCGTTACTCTCCGCCGACGGACCCATTTTATTGTTGACGGGCGGTAAAGCGGATACCTATACGATCGGTTACTGGTACTACGATCAAGTAATTCTCAGTCATTCTTACGAATATCCGTCCGCGGTGGGCTTGATCATGACGCTGTTCGTGGCGCCGTTGGCGCTCCTCGTCAAAAAACTCACGGATAAAGTGGAAGCGTATTAAGGAGGCATATATGGAGCGTTCGATAGAGAAAAAACGCAAGATCAAGAGCGGTTCCGTAAGCAAGAAATGGACGCCGTACAGCGTTACGGTCGGTATTATCCTCGCGCTGTACGCCGCCTCGCTGTTTGCGGCGATCGCGTGGGCGTTTTTGACGTCCTTGAAAGGGCGGATCGAGTATATTCGAGATCCGATATCCTTGCCTAAGGATTGGCTGTTTTCCAATTACGTAGAGGCCTTTGAGCAGCTTTCCGCGAACGGAAAAAATATCTTCGTGATGTTCGGTAACAGCCTTTGGCTTTCCGTCTTGCCGCCCACCATCAATTTGTTTACCGCGGCGATGGCTTCGTACGTTATGGCGCATTATAAATTCCCGGGGCGCAATCTCATTTGGAGCATCATTATCGTTATGATGACCCTGCCCATTATGGGAAACGCGGCGGCGACCTACAAAATGTATCTTCGACTCGGTATGTATAATTCGCCGTTGATCTTACTTAAGGATATCAGCAATATCGGCGGTAGTTTGCTTGTGATCGCGGCGTTTCAGGGCGTTTCCAAAACGTACGCCGAAGCGGCGTTCCTTGACGGCGCGGGGCATTTCACCGTGTTCTTTCGTGTGATGTTGCCGCAGGCAATGGGCGTGCTTTTGGCGCTTTGGACCATGAATTTCATCACCTGTTGGAACGATTATATGACGCCGATCATGTATCTGCCCGACTATACGCCCATCACTTCGGGACTGTATATCTATCAAAAGGAAACGGAGCGGGTGCTCAACGTTCCTATCTTGTTTGCGGGCTCGCTTATGGTGCTCGTCGTGCCCGTCGTTATGTTCGCTTGTTTTCAGGATAAATTTATGAATTTGAGCTTCGGCGGCGGTATCAAAGGTTGACGATAATAAATCAAATACTAGGAGGAATATAGAATGAAGAAAAGAATTTTTGCGCTTAGCTGTGCGGCGTTACTGGTAACGAGCTGTTCGCTTACGGCGTGCGGCGGTACGGGGGAAAGCTACGATCCGCTCGATCCCGATCAGATCAAGGTAGTGGTTTCCAATCTCGGCTTCGGTACCGACCAATTTTTCGCGATCGCCGAGGCTTTTGAAAACACCCACCCCGGAAAAACGGTGGTCGTGGAGGAAACGATCTTGTCCGATGCCCTTATATCGCAGCTCGAGGCGGGTAGCTTTATCGGCGATATTTGTATGTTTAGCGACGACGCGCTTTGGAAAAAGTGGCGTAGCGGTATTATGACGCAGCTCGACGACGTGGTGAGCGCAACGCCCGACGGCGAGGAAAAGACGGTCGGACAAAAGACCGATCAAACGCTGATAAACGGCTATAAGGTCGCGGACGGACATTACTATTCCGTGCCTTGGATCAACGAAAACACCTCGTACGTATATAATGAAACCGTGCTTAATACCCTGTTAGGCGAAAACGCTTGGGAGCTGCCCAAAACGACGGAGGAGCTTTTCGTGCTTTGCGACAGGATCCAAGACGCCGGCGGCTACGGCTTCGTTTGGAACGACGCGTATTTCGGCGTGGGCGCGTATCAGGCGCAATATAACGGTTTGGAAACGAACAACCGCTTCAATCAAGGGGAATATTGGGACGAAACGGCGCAGGCGTGGAGGCTTTCGGACGCGGAAAACGTACAATGCTACGCGATGAACGAGGGCAACTTCCGTGCAACGAAGATACTTGAAAAGATCGCAAAGGAATATTCGCATCAATACAGCTATAATATGACCTTTATGTTCGCGCAATCCACGTGGGCGGGGATCCCGTACTCGGACGATTCCAAGCTGGTGGCGTTTATGCCCAACGGGGATTGGGTGTATAACGAAACGAAAGAGAGCCTTGACGATACGGGACACGAGGTCGGCTTTATGCAAATGCCCGTGATCTCCGATATCGTGGATCAGCTTTCCTTGTACGAGCACGGCGATACGCCCTTCTATTCGTTGTCCGAAGCGGACAAAGCTACTTACGATACGACCCTTCGCGCGATCGTCGATTACGTGGACGGCGACACGCAAACGGTGCCCACGTATAAAAACGTAGCGGTGTCCGAGGCGGATATCGAGATCGTAAGAGAGGCGCGTTCCTTGCTTTGCGGTAAGTGCCAAGGACAGGCGTTTATTCCCTCCAATTCGACCAAGAGCGCGCTTGCGAAAGAATTTCTCGTGTTTATGGCTTCGGATATGGCGGTGCGTATCTATTCGCAAAACACGAACGGACTCTCTCCCTACGTGAGCGAAACCACCTTCGATTCCATTTCCTTCGATTCCAAGTTTATGAACGAGGTGTTGGACGTTCTTTCCGTAACGAAAAAGACGATCACCTATTACAGCGACGTGCGTACGAGCGGATTTTACTATCCCCGTACCTCTTACGCGCAAGCCTTCGACAGGGAAAAGATCACGGCGGAAGCGCTTCGCGCAAGGGATCTTGCTTACTTTAAGGAGCAATGGCCTACCATTTTGAAAAACGCAGGTCTTGCCGATTAAACGGACACGGGAGGTTGGATTATGAAAAAAAGACGGGTCAAGCAAATAGCGCTCGTTGCGGCGACTACGCTCGCAAGCGGCTATTTGGGACTGTTTCCGAGCGTGTCGGGCGGCGCGACGGCGACCGCGCCCGTATACGCGGACGGCAACGAGTTGTTCAAAACGGAATTTTTCGTCGGCGCGTGGTGCGAGCCGAATTGTACGGACGAGGCGTTTGCTTTGTATAAGCAATGCGGTTTCAACGTTATGTACTTAATGGACGAAGTACAGCCCAATACGCCCGCGCTCGTCAAGTACCTCGAAATGGGGGAGAAGCACGGGATCAAAATGATCGTTGCCAACGGCGCAAACCGTAAATCGCCCACCTCACTCCGCTATCAAACGAAGTTCTCTTTGGCGGATTACCCTGCGTTCTACGGGATACATACCTGCGACGAGCCGCAAGGGGACGGGACGAAGCGCGACGAAACGGCGGAAAATTACGTACCCGAAGTGGCGGCGACGGCGCGAACGGGCGGCTTGGCGTACAACACCATCTACGATTATATGTATGCGGAGTACGAATACCTCGAGGCAACGTATCCCGACAAATACTGCGCGGCGGTGATCAATTTTTCGCCCGACGTGGGCGGCTTCGGCTACGGCGCGATGGACGCGTATAAGACGCACGTGCTTGCGAAAATGGACGTGGAGGATCGCGCCATCGAATTCGATAAATATCCCTACTGCTACGATTCGAGAGGCGGCGCGGGATATTTGGACTCTTTCCTTTGGAATTTTTACGAATGTGCAAAGATAGCCAAAGAGTACGAGGTCGGCAAACGCGTATTCTATTATCAGCAATGGTTCCCGTTCGCGCTTCGCTCGCAGCTTTCCGCGCAGGAGATCACCTATCAGCTCTATACGGCGATGTGCTTCGGCTTTAACGGCTTCGTGGCGTACAAATACGCGTCCTATTGGAGGGATTACGACGATTTCAAGAACTTCACGATGAACTCGGCGTGGGGACAAACGGAGCTGAATTATTATAATCAAGCGGCGTTCGAGGAAGTGAAAAAATTCGATTATATCTATTTGAATTTCGCCGATAATTGGGAGGGCGTTATGACCGTGAAGGGAACGGAATATTCCAGTCCTCTCCTTACGCCTGCGTTAAACCGCCTTACGGGCGAGCATATCCTCGCTTCACACGAGGGTATCGAAAGCGTAACGGCTACGCACGATACGCTCGTCGGCGCGTATAAGGACGGCGAGGGGCGCAACGGATATATGATCGCCAATCAATCCTATTCGCTCGACAGAATGACGGATACGGTGTCCGTGAAATTCAAAAACGCCGCGAAAGCGCTCGTGGTGGAAAAGGGCGAGCAAAAGACGGTGGACCTTAACGACGGCGTCTATACCGCCTCGATCGCGGCGGGGAGCGGCGTGTTCGTGATTCCCTTGGTATAAGGAGGAGGAAATATGAAGAAAGGTATGAAAAGGCTGTTTCTCGTTTTGCTTTCCTCCCTGTTTACGCTCGTCTTGACGCTCGCAGTCGCGTGTTCGGGCGGAAGCGCCGTGAGCGTGTATAACGCAAAGGGAGAATTGGTGTTCGATTCCAAGACGACGAGCGTTACGGTCGAATACGGAGCGACCTACGCGTTGCCCTCCAACGTGCAGCTCGACGGCGAAAAGGTTACGCTGGACGGCTTAAAAATGTACGACGGGGAGGGAAACGAATGTAAGCTTTCCTACGGCTCCTATCAATTTATGAAAACGGGCGATTACGAGGTGCATTATACGGTAGGCGAGGAAACCTTCGTGTTCACGGTAACTTGTGCGGATACCGTTTATCCCGAGATCGCTATGCACGCGGCTACGCTGTACGGTATCGTGGGGGAACGGGTCGTTTTGCCCAACTTTACCGCCGAGGATCTGGCGGGCGTCGATAGAGCTACCGAACGGTTTACCGTGACCGACCCCGACGGCAACGAGACTGCCGTCGCCGACGACCGTTCGTTTTTGATCGAAAAGGTCGGCGATTATACGGTGACGTATACGATCGCGGACAACAACGGTAACGTAAGCTCCAAAGCGTTCACGGTCACGGGTATCGCTCGATATCGCGACGAAACGCGTGCGGAGTCGGTGATCTACAGCTTCAATTACGCGGATTACCTTAACTTAACGATGGACGTTCCCGAGCAGGTGGACGCGAAGCACGAGATCGTCGCTTCGGGTTATCCGACGATCGAAAACGAGGCTGCGGATAACAAGGTGCTCAAAATCACCTCCGAAGCGACCTTCGACGACGTCTATACGCAGTTTTTGTTACACGAAAATTTGTTGGCGAGCACGGGGCATAGGATCGTAGTGCGGTTTGCGGTCAGCACGGATACCGATTACGTAAAGCTGTTCAAGGACCGCTCCTCCCTTACCGACCGGGGTCTGGTCGCGCAACGGTTTGGGTTAAAGGCGAACGTGTGGTACGATTTGGAGATCAATCCCATTTCGTTCGGATACAACGTGGAGTTCAAGGACTTCGTCTTGATGTTCCGCGATAAAGGCGAAACGGCGCTCTATATCGACGAGATCTATTTTACGCCGATCGAGTTCGAGGATACGCAGCTTGCGGAGGACGTGATCGCGGACTTCGACGAAACGGGCTATCTCGCCAATATTTATCAAAACGTATTCGGCGATCCGACGACGACGCGTAACGAACGGGTGGACGGCTCTACCTTCTCCATCGTTTCGGAGGCGGAGCTTCCTGCGGCGAACGGCGCGGATACGCATACGCCGAGCCTGGCGCCGTCGGGCGGCGCGTTGAAGGTGGAGACGGCGTTCAATCGCGGCGGCGTGACGTTTATGTTCCCGCAACCCGTCGATCTTAACGAGATCGTGAGTCTCACGTTCCGTATCCGTATAGAGAAAAACCCCGAAGCGGTCGTGATCGGGTTCTTTAACGGCTTGGGCTACGACGGCGGTAACAACAGGTGGTTGGAAGCGGCGAAATCGGGTTATTTCGACGGCGAGTGGTACGAGCTGGATTTTTCGGCGGAGCATTTGAAAACGTACACCGCAAACGACGAGATATCGGGCTTCTATTTATATACGATAGCACGGGGCTATCCGGCTACGCACGGGCATACCGTTTATATCGACGAGATATCCGTCGTGCGTAGAAACGCGGTGAGCGAGCAAACGGAGCGAACGTTCGCTTCTTTCTCGAGCGAAAGCGCGCTCGCGAATGTGAAGCAAAACGGCAAATATAATTCCTCCGCGTTTGCCTACGCGGAGGAGGCGTACGATGCGACGGGCGTGCTTGCCGTAGAGCCGCAAGTCTCGGGCGACGGCGCAAGCTACTACTTCGACAAAACGTATAAGCCGAACGTAAACGATCTGATGCTGATCAAGCTGGCGACTCGATCGACGGCGGCGAAAGCGGTGAAGGCGTACGCGTTGAACGACGGTATGAAGGTGGTCTATTTGGATACCTTTTACCTTTCGGAATTCGTAGGCGCGTTCAAGAGCGTGGCGATTAGCGGCAGTATGCTTTCGGAAACGGGCGTTACGGCAATGATCGGCTTGCGATTCGAGATCGTCGCGGACCCCGTCGGGGCTACGGCGACCGTGTATTTCGACGAAATATACTTGTATCAAGGCACGGAGGACGACGACCTGCCCGTAGTGACGGAGGCGGCGGACGCAACGTTTTCCGTGTGGCAAGAACGGGTGGAGATCGATCTTTCCACGCTGGATATTGGCGTGTCCGACGAGAGCGATCCCACGGCGGATTGGTACGTGGTCAGTCTAAGCGACCCCTCGCAAGCGGATATCACGGCAAGCGTCGTGGACAAGAAATTTACGCCGAGCGGCGCGGGCGCGTATACGCTTACGCTCAAGGGTAAAGATTCGGCGGGCAACGAGAGCGCGGAAGCTACGACGATCACGCTTACCGTCAGCGTATACGAGAATAAAGCCGAGTATTATCGGCACGCATGGAGCTTTGACGGCGCCGATTCTTTGGGGATCGTAACGGGCGCGGAAGCAAAGAGAGTGGACCTTGGTAGCGGCAACGGAGGCGTGCAAGCGTTGATCAAGCACGACGATTTCCAGCCCAGCGGGAGGACCGATCTTACGATCGATATGGGCGAAGTCTATAAAGTATCGGAGATCGAAAGCGTCGTCGTAAGATATCGGTATATGAACGACGCGCCGAAAGCGACGATGCATTTGTACGTAAACGGAATGGACGACGACGTAAACAAGCGTTTGACGGGTATGACCTATTCGGGCGACGGCGCGAATTGGTACACGCCTACGGCGACGAATACGTTTGCAACGCTGACGATACCGCAATCCAGCTTAAAATCGACGACGGTAACGGCTGCGACGACCTTGCTTTCAGACGACGATTATCTCGCCTCGCTCAGCTTTGCTACGCCTGCATACCGCGGTGCGGCGGAGTACGAAGAGTATCGCGTAACGATGCAGATCGACAGTATCGAAGTGAAGCGTATTCCCCAATATAAGGCGGAGTATCTCGAGTTCGATTCGGAGGACGCGCTCGATATCGTGACCTCGGGGATCGGTGCGGAGCTCGTCGAGCTGGGCGACGGAAATAAAGCGTTGCGCGCCACCTTCAAAAACGACGATTTGGACGATCCGAGCACGACGGCGGACGACGGCGTGGGTACGCGCGTGGATCTACGTATCTATCTCGGCGGAGAATATAAAGTGTCGGAGATCGAAAGCGTAGTGATCCGTTACAGGTACGAACAGGGCAACGGCAGTATTTGGCCACGGATTTTCCTCAACGACGTCACCTCGTCCCGCCCGTACGGAACGAATTTGGTGACCTGGGGCTCGGGGGATAAGTCGGGCGCGCCTATGGCGGAATTTAACACCGTTACCATCTCGAACGCCGGCTTAAAGGCGAACGAGGACGGGGCGACGATCTTGACCGACGACGATTATTTGTCCGCGATTGCGTTTGCGGACGAAGCGTACCGAACGGATTTGAGTTGGCGTATGATCGTGCAGATCGACTATATACGGATCTATTTGAAGTCGGGTTCTTGAGTATTGGCGAAAACCGCCGAAAAACGCACGGTTGCGGCGGCAAAAGAATAAATTTTCAGGGAGGATAACTTTTATGGTCGACAACAAATTGCTTTACGAAAGGTTAAAGGTAACGATTGTTGTTTTGGATGGGGAAGACGTCGTTCGTACTTCGTTTGTTACGAACAATGCGGAGGACGCGGAGCACGATTTCTTTGCGCCGCTCTTCGGTTAAGGGAAAAGGAGGAAAAGAAAAATGAGAAAACGTATCAACAAAGTATCTTTTGCGCTTTCGGCGATCGGCTTGGCGTGTCTTGCGCTCGGCGCGGTACGCGTCGTTTCAGCGAAAGCCGACGACGTGGCGAATACCGTCGACGCCGTATCCTATCAAATCGAGGAGGGCGCTTCCGTTCGTTTGGAATCGGACGGCAACGGTATACGCTATCAGGTGACGATGCCTGCGGCGGAGCATACGGCTTTGGAAGCCAACGCCGCGTATTCGGCGGTTACTTACGGTATCTTGATCGCGCCTGCGGATTATGAAACGACGTACGGTGCGCTCGATAAAGCGAACGTGTTCGGGCTTGATCAAAGCGGTAACGCCGTTTCGGCGAAATACGATTGGGCGGTCAAAAACGAGGACGGCGCGTGGGAGTATACGGATAAAGGCTTGGTCCGTATTATGAATCTTCAAACGGGCAAGCTGACCGAATTTACCGCGGAGGACGGCAGCGCAATGGCAGGCTATTACGGCTCGATCGTAGGCTTGGACGAGGACAACGTCGTGCGCGATTTTATCGGCGTTGGATACATAAAATACACGAACGCGCAAACGGGCAAGACCGATTACGTATTTGCGGCGAGAAACGATAACGTGCGTTCTATGGCGGAAGTGGCGCGTAGAGCGCTGCAAAGCGATAAAACGAGCGACGAAGATAAGACGACCCTCAAAGAAACCTATCTGGAGGAGGTATATCCGAGCTATTTGCAATTTGATACCGAAGCGTCCAAGCAGATCGTAACGGGCGGTAACGTGGAATGGGTAGACCTCGGCTCGGGCGATTACGCGATGCAGGCGCTCGTCAAGAACGATAATGCCGCGCCCGTCGGCAGGACCGACCTCACGATCGACGTGGGCGGTGCGTATAAGGTATCGGAGATCGAAAGTATCGTCGTAAAATATCGGTATATGAACGACGCGCCGAAAGCGACGATGCATTTGTACGTAAACGGAATGGACGACGACGTAACCAAGCGTTTGACGGGTATGACCTATTCGGGCGACGGCGCGAATTGGTACACGCCTACGGCGACGAATACGTTTGCAACGCTGACGATACCGCAATCCAGCTTAAAATCCACGACGGTAACGACCGCGACGACCTTGCTTTCGGACGACGATTATCTCACCTCGCTCAGCTTTGCGGCGCCTGCTTGGCGCGAGGGAACGGGGTACGAGGCGTACCGCGTAACGCTGCAGGTGGATAGCGTGGAGATCAATCTCGTGCCGCAATACGATATGGAGCACTTGCAATTTAATTCGGAGGAAGCACTTGGTATCGTGACCTCGGGGCTGGACGTACGGTTGGTTGACCTCGGCGACGGGAACAAGGCGATGCAGGCTATGTTCAAGAACGATAACTTGGACGATGCGAATACGACGGCGGACGACGGCGCGAGCTCGCAGGTGAACGTTCGGATCGACCTTGGCGGAAAGTATAAGGTATCGGAGATCGAAAGCGTAGTGATCCGTTACAAATTCGTGCAGGGAAACGCAAAGATCTATCCCAGAGTATATTTGAACGATAAAAACAACGATACCAACCGTCCTTACGGGGATAATATCGTTTGGGGCGCGGGGAACACGGGCGCGCCTATGACGGAATTTAACACCATTACGATCTCGAACGCCGGTTTAACGACGAACGGCGGCGGCAACCCCGTTTTGGACGGTAGCGAATATTTATCGTCGATCGCGTTTGCGGACGCAGCGCTCCGAACGGATTTGAGTTGGCGTATGATCATTCAAATCGATTATATCCAAATCAATTTGAAAGCTTAATCAAAAAAGGGCGAAAGACTGCGGGGAGGAGCTCTCCGCAGTCTGACCCGTTAAAAAACGGTAGGGACAGGATATGAATAGGATAGAACTTACGCTCGGCGGCAATCGCATAGAGGACTATACCGTCGTCGTGAAAAAGCCGACGGAGGCTACCGTGTACGCGGCGAGCGAGCTGGTGAAATACTTGCTGAAGGCAACGGGCAAGGCTTTACCCGTCGTTTACGGCGAGGAGGAAAGGGGTGCGAAGCGTCTGATCGTCCTTGCCCACGGGCAGGCGTTCAAGGACGGCTTCCGCCTGCGCTTCGAGGGCGAAAGGCTGTGCTTGACGGGCAACAACGAGCGTAGCGCGATCTACGCGGTCTACGAATTTTTGGAGCGTATCGGTTGGCGGTTTTTCGCGCAAAAAGCCTCTTACGTCGGCGTGGATCACGGACCGCATACGTGGGAGTGCGAGAAGCTGCTTAGCGAGGGCAAGGTAGATATTCCGTCCGATTTTTCGGTGGAGCAGGAGGCGGTATTCGATTATCGGGACGGGGCGAGCTTTGCGCTCAACGACGAGGCTTTTTGCGTGAAGCTGCGTATCAACGCGCAAACGTGGGGAAGCCGCGATTTGGCGCGCGCGCAGTACGGCGGCGCGAGGACGTTTGCGGGAAAGGGCTGCGAGGGGCATACCTTCGGAAAGCTCGTGCCCATCGGTAAATACGGCAAGACGAATCCCGAATTTTTCGCGGAGCTCGACGGCGTACGGAAAACGGAGGGCGTGGATTGGGATAACGCGCCGCAGCTTTGTATGACCAACTACGCGTCCGTTCCCGTCGCGCTCGCCACGATGAAGGAATGGATGGCGCAAACGCCGCGCGCGGAATATATTTCCGTTTCGCAAAACGACAACCGATCCTTTTGTCAATGTGCAAGCTGCCGCGCCTCCTATGCAAGGTACGGTTATTTCGGCACGCTGATCCGTTACGTGAACGAGGTTGCCGTCGGCTTTGCAAAAGCGTACCCCAACGTGAAGATACACACCTACGCCTACGCAGGTACCGACGATATCAACGACAGCGTAAAAGCGCATAAGAACGTTATGGTACAATGGTGCCCGACGAGGGCGTGCCGCAATCACGCGTTGAACGATCGAGACTGTGCGTTGAACCGCGCCACCTACGGAAAGCTCCAAACGCTGTCCAAGGTTGCAAACGAGATATTCGTGTACGATTATCGGCATTGCTTGCGCTACGCGATGCTGAACCTTACCGACCTTTTCACGCTCCGCGAAACGATGAGAACGTACGCCGAGCTGCACGTAAAGGGGATCTATTCCGAAGTGAATATCCACGCGCTCAACCAATGCACCTTTGAAGAGCTTCGCGCGTACCTGTTTGCCAAGCTCGTATGGGATCCGTATATGTCCGAGGCGGAGTACGACAGGCACATCAACGAATTTTTGGAGGGGTATTACGGTAAGGGCTGGCGGCGTATACGGGAATACCTCGATCGGTGGAATTCGATCGACCCGAAAATGCATTACACCAGCTTTTACGGCGCAATGATCTCGGACGAGGGGAAATATATCCGCGACGAGCAAGGCAACGCGCGTTTTGCGGAGTTTATGCCCAAGGAGGAGGTGGCTCCTTTTTGCGCTTGGGCGAACGGGAAATTCGACGAGGCGGCAAGGGAAGCCGATTACGGGCAAAAGCTCCGCATCGAGATCGCAAGAACGAACGTCGTTTGGTACGAGCTTTTTCACCGAATGGAGGAGGTCATGCGCGGCGACGACGAGGCGGCGAAAGCGGAGACGACGAAACGCTGTCGCGATCTTTGCTCGCGTATGAGAAGATTTATGATGAAATACACCGTATATATCGGTATGACCAATACGACCTATATGTACGACGATTTTTCTTTGCCCGTATCCCAATGGCGTTACGCGAACGATATCGCCGGCGGGGATCCGCTTTGAGGAAAGCGTAAGGTCGCGCCGAACGCGCGCGGCGGAATTGGAAAAATAATACCGTAAGAAACGCTGATAAGCAAGAGGAATTTTCTCCTCAAATACTTGACAGCGTTTTTCTTTTGGGATATAATAATGACATAATCTATTCAAGAGGTAATTTATGCAAAATTTCAATAAAGAATATACCCATTTCGGCGTAATGCTCGATTGCTCGCGCAACGCCGTGATGAAAGTAAGCGAAGTCAAACGCTTTATCGATTGTCTGCAAAAAATGGGCTACAATACCCTGCAATTATACACCGAGGATACCTACGAGATCAAGGGCGAGCCGTATTTTGGCTATCTTCGCGGCAGATACACGGGCGCGGAGATCAAAGAGATAGACGCTTATGCGCTCTCGCGCGGTGTGGAGCTTATTCCCTGCGTGCAAACGCTCGCGCACTTCACCAACCTCGTGCGCCACGGCTTGGCTTACGGGGATATCGTGGACGTTCACGATATTTTGCTCGTGGACGAGCCGAAAACGTACGAGCTGATCGATAAGATTTTCGCTACGCTCGCCGAGAATTTCACCTCGCGGCTCGTTAATATCGGTATGGACGAGGCGCATATGGTCGGGCTTGGCAAATATTTGCAAAAGCACGGCTATCAAAACCGTTTCGATATACTGCTCCGTCACCTGCAAAAGGTGGTGGCGATCGCAAAAAAATACGGCTTTACGCCGCATATGTGGAGCGATATGTTCTTCCGCTTGGCGACGGGCGGCAACTACTATATCAACGAGCCTATGGATTTTCCCGAGGGGGTCGTCGAGGGGGTGCCCGAAGAGATCGAGCTGGCGTATTGGGATTACTATAACACCGATAAAAAGATATACGATCTAATGTTCGATATGCACGCGAAATTCAACCGTAAGCTCTGGTTTGCGGGCGGCGCTTGGAGCTGGAACGGCTTTGCGCCCATCAATTCTTTCTCCTTACAAACGATGAAGCCTGCCATGGAAAGCGTGATCGAACACGGCGTTAAAGACGTCTTTATTACGATGTGGGGGGACGACGGCGCCGAGTGTTCCGTCTACGGCTTGCTGCCCTCGCTGTATGCCATTCGTCAATACGCGGACGGTAACTTTGACGAAAAAAATATCCAAAAGGGCTTCTACGAGCTGTTCAAAATGAAATACGAGGACTTTATGCTTCTCGACCTGCCCAACCGTTTTTCCTACGAAACGCCGAAGGGCAACGTGCCTTGTATTTGTAAGAGCTTTTTGTATATGGATCCTTTCCTCGGCTGGTTGGATCAATCCATCTCCGAGCAACGCGCGATACCCTACGGTCAATATGCGGACGATTTGAAAAAAGCCGCCAAGCGCGTAGGGGAATACGGCTATATCTTCGAAAGTCTTTCCGCGCTTTGCTCGGTGCTCGAGATCAAGACGGAGCTCGGTATCAAAACGCGTAGAGCGTATCAATCGAACGATAAAAAGACGCTTGCCGCGCTCGTAAAGGAGTACGTCAAAGCGGAGAAGCGCGTAGAGGCGTTCCATACGGCGTTCTACGCTCTTTGGGACGAGGAAAACAAGCCCCAAGGCTGGGAGGTGCAGGACGCGCGTATCGGCGGCGTGGCGCGTCGGCTGCATACCTGCGCGGAGCGGTTGAAAGCGTATCTTTCGGGTAAGATAGAGCGTTTGGAGGAGCTGGAGGAGGAGATCGTATCCTACGGCGGCTCTAAAGGCGTCAACAGCTATCTCGCGCTTGTAAGCATGAACAAATTGGGCTAAAAATTTTCAGCTTTTGTGAAAAAATATCAAAGAAAAAAGCGTGAGAAAAGTGCGCTCGTTCAGTTGCCTTTTTTCCTGTATTTTGTTATAATATAAACAGGAAAGTGGTTTTTGGGGCAACGAGAGAGAAAGGCGGATAGGGATTTATCTATGAAACACTTGCGAAAAAAGAAAAACCTA
The DNA here is from genome assembly GCA_017471785.1 of Clostridia bacterium. Lineage (GTDB taxonomy): Bacteria > Bacillota > Clostridia > Christensenellales > Borkfalkiaceae > Scatosoma. The sequence goes on from JAFURP010000032.1 coordinate 25,906, forward strand.
ATCGTGTATTCCTCCTGCACCTCGCAGGGCGGCGGTTTGGGGCAAGTTGCGCCTTTTTTCGCCCTTAAAACGGGTTTTTATAAACAAAAAATAGGATAAATGGGGAGGAGTGCAAAGCTTGCACTCCTTCTTGCTTACAAAAAAGGAGAGATAAAATGAGTAAAGTCGGTATTATTATGGGCAGTAAATCGGATTTCGACGTCGTAAAGCCCGCGGTGGCGGTATTGAAAAAATTCGGCGTGGAAACGGAAGTACGCGTCATTTCCGCACACCGTACGCCCGAGGAAGCGCACGAGTACGCGGCGACGGCGAGAGCGCGCGGCGTGGAGGTTTTGATCTGCGCGGCGGGTAAGGCGGCGCACCTCGGCGGCGTGATCGCGGCGCTCACCACCCTGCCCGTGATCGGGCTTCCCGTAAAGACGGATATGATGGGCGGCTTGGACAGCCTGCTCTCCATCGTACAAATGCCCTCGGGCATCCCCGTAGCGACCGTCGGGGTCAACGGCGGCGAAAACGCAGGGCTTTTGGCATTGCAAATTTTGGGCGTGAAATACCCCGAGATCGAAACCCAACTTGCGGCGTATAAAGCGGCGATGAAAGAGAAGATCAACGCGGACGATAAAGCGTTGCAAGAGCTGCTTTGAAAAGAGCTGTTGCTTTGAAAAACGTCGCAATACTGCGTTGCACTGCGGCAACCCTCGGTCGTTTACGTCGAGTAAACTTCCTCGGGTTATCCTCGTGCGCCTCGTCTTGCTCGTTTTTGAAAGCAACTGACGGGCAAAAGAAATACGAAAAAAGAAAAAATTTTTAACGGAGATATAAAAAAATGGAAAAGAAAGAACAACTCTACGAAGGAAAGGCAAAAAAGGTATATGCAACGGACGATAGCGATCTCGTTATCGTATCGTATAAAGACGACGCGACGGCGTTCAACGGCTTGAAAAAGGGCACGATCGAAGGCAAGGGCGTGATCAATAACAAGATGAGCAATTTTCTTATGCGGATCTTGGAAAAGGAGGGCGTGAAAACGCACTTCGTAGAAGAGCTTTCGGATAGAGAAACGCTCGTAAAAAAGGTAAAAATTCTTCCCTTGGAAGTGATCATTCGCAACATTTCCGCAGGCTCGTTTGCAAAGCACTACGGCGTTGCGGAGGGTATCGTGTTCGACGAGCCGACGATCGAGTTCTCGTATAAGAACGACGATCTGGGCGACCCCCTTTTGAACGAATATCACGCGCTTGCGTTAAGGCTTGCGACTAAAGACGAGATCGCCCTCGTAAAAGCGATGGCGTTCAAGGTAAACGAAGTGCTGAAGGAATACTTCAAAAAGCTCAACGTGACCCTCGTGGATTTCAAGATCGAGTTCGGTAAAACGTCGGACGGCACGATCGTGCTTGCGGACGAAATTTCCCCCGATACCTGCCGTTTTTGGGACTCGACGACGGGCGAAAAGTTGGATAAAGACCGCTTCCGTCGCGATCTCGGCGGCGTAGAGGGCGCGTATCAGGAAATGATGAGACGGCTTATGGGGGACTAACCGTATGGCAGTACTCGGTATTTACGGTACGGAAACGGCGGACGTCGCTTCGAGCATCTATTACGGGCTGTACGCTTTGCAGCATAGAGGACAAGCCAGCAGCGGTATCGTCGTCAACGACGACGGCGTATTCCACGCGTATAAGGATTTGGGTATCGTAAACGAAGTGTTTACCCCGCTCGTCTTGAAGTCGCTCGGGCTTGGGCAAATGGCGGTCGGCAACGTGCGTTACGGTACTTCGGATACGAAGGACCGTATCAATTCCGAACCCATCGTCGTCAACCACAGCAAGGGTAAGATGGCGATCTCTCTCGACGGTAAGCTCGTCAACGGCGTAGAGCTCAAACGCGAGATGGAAATGCAAGGCTCTATCTTCCATACGGGCAACGACGCGGAGATCATTTCCGCCGTCATCATCAAGGAGCGTATCCATTCCGCGTCTATCGAGGAGGCGGTATGCAAGGCGGTCGCCAAGCTCAAGGGTGCGTATTCCCTGATCGTGATGTCGCCGCAAAAGCTGCTTGCGGTGCGCGATCCGAACGGCTTTCATCCGCTCGCGATCGGTCAGCGCAACGACGGCGAATACGTGATCGCCAGCGAAACCTGCGCGTTGAATTCGGTCGGCGCGACCTTTATCCGCGAGGTAGAGGCAGGCGAGATCGTCGTGTTCTCCAAGGATGGCATGCGCTCGATCAAGGAGCATTGCAATACGGCAAAGGAACGCCTTTGCGTGTTCGAATATATCTACACCGCCCGTCCCGACTCGGTGATCGCAAGCTGCTCGGTGCACTTGGCGCGTAAGCGTGCGGGCGCGTTCCTTGCCAAAGCGTATCCCGTGGAAGCGGACGTCGTGATCGGCGCGCCCGATTCGGGTATCGACGCGGCGATAGGCTATGCGGAAGCGTCGGGGATCCCGTACGGATTGGGGCTTATCAAAAATAAATATATCGGCAGAACGTTCATCGATCCCGGGCAAAACGTGCGTGAGGACAAGGTCAAGATCAAGCTCAACCCCGTAGCGGAAACGGTACGCGGCAAGCGGGTGATCTTGGTGGACGATTCCATCGTTCGCGGAACGACCTGTACGCGCGTGGTGAAGCTGCTTCGCGACGCGGGTGCGAAAGAGATCCATATCCGCTCGTCCGCACCGGCGTTCGTCAATCCCTGCTATTACGGCACGGATATCGGCTCGAAGGAGGAGCTGATCGCCTGCAAGTACACGACGGAGGAAATGGCGAAGCTGTTCGGCGCCGATTCCGTGGGCTTTTTGCCCTTGGAGAACGTGACCGAGCTGGGAGCTTCGGGGACTTGCAAGGGCTATTGTACGGCGTGCTTTAACGGGATATATCCCACGGAGGTACCCACGGAAACGTACGTGAATAAATTCGATATCAAAATTTCGGAAAACAAAAATAAATAAAACATAACGGAGCGATTAAAAATGGCAATTTCCTATAAAGACAGCGGCGTAGACGTAACGAGAGGTTATAAAGCCGTAGAACTGATGAAAAAACACGTAAAATCCACCTATAACGAAAACGTGATCGGCGATCTCGGCTCGTTCGGCGGCTTCTTCTCCATCGCGAACGAAAAGCTGGAAGAGCCCGTCTTGGTGGCGGGTACGGACGGCGTAGGCACCAAGCTCAAATACGCTTTCCTCTTGGAAAAACACGACACGATCGGTATCGACGCGGTGGCTATGTGCGTGAACGATATCGTTTGTCAAGGCGCAAAGCCCCTGTTCTTTCTCGACTATTACGCTTGCGGTAGATTGTATCCCGAGGCGGAATCGGAGGTAGTCAAGGGCATCGCGGAGGGCTGTAAGCAGGCGGGCTGCGCGCTGATCGGCGGCGAAACGGCGGAAATGCCCGGCTTTTACCCCGACGGCGAGTACGACTTGGCAGGCTTTGCGGTCGGTATCGTGGACAAGAAAAAGGTCATCAACGGCAAGAACATTCAAGCAGGCGATATCCTTATCGGCTTGAAATCCTCGGGCGTACATTCCAACGGCTATTCGCTCGTGAGAAAGCTGTTCGGCGACGAGGACAAGGCGGCGCTGGAAAAATACGACGAAGAACTCAAAGCAACGGCGGCGGAGGTGCTCCTCAAGCCCACCAAAATTTACGTCAAGAGCATTTTGTCCTTGATCGAAAAGGTAGAGGTCAAGGGTATCGCGCATATCACGGGGGGCGGCTTTATCGAAAACGTTCCCAGAATTTTGCCCGAGGGCGTAGGCTGTGAGATCGAAAAGAATTCGTACGAAATACCCGCGGTATTCAAAGTAATGCAAAAGCGTGCCGGCATCACCGACGAGCAAATTTACAACACCTTTAATATGGGTATCGGTATGGTGGTATGCGTAGCCCCCGAAAACGTAGAAAAGGCGATGGAATGTTTGACGGCTACGGGCGAGGAAGTGGTCGTGATCGGTAAGACGGTCGCAGGCAAGGGAGTGATCCTTAAATGAAAAAAATAGCGGTATTCGCTTCGGGCGGCGGCACGGATTTTCAATCGGTAATCGACGCCAACGAACAAGAGCGGTTTTGTGAAATTGCCTATTTGGTGGCTTCCAAGCCGAATATCGGCGCGATCGATCGCGCGAAAAAACACGGCGTAACGCCTATCGTGTTCGATAAAGAAACGCAAAGCGTAGAGGCGTTTTACGCAAGCGTTACGAATACGCTCAAGGAAAGCGGCGTGGAGCTTATCGTTTTGGCGGGTTGGTTGAAGATCGTTCCCGCAAGCTTTATTCAGGCGTTTGAGGATAGGATCATCAATATCCACCCGTCGCTCATTCCCTCCTTTTGCGGTATGGGCTATTACGGGTTAAAGGTCCACGCGGCGGCGCTTGAATACGGCGTAAAGGTGAGCGGCGCTACGGTGCACTTCGTAGAGGCGGACGTGGACGGCGGCGCGATCATTATGCAACGCGCGGTGGCGGTAGAGGAGGGGGATACCCCCGAAGCCTTGCAAGCGCGGATACTTAAAGAAGAACATAAAATGCTGCCCCTTTGCGTAAAGCTCCTTTGCGAGGGTAAGATCGTGAAAGAGGGCAGAGCGGTAAAAGTATTGAATTAGGAGAACGAAATGAACGTTTTGGTTATCGGAAACGGCGGTAGAGAGCACGCGATCGTGCAGGCGCTCAAAAAATCGCCGAGGGTGGATAAAATTTACGCAATGAAGGGCAACGCCGGTATCGGCGAGCTTGCCGAGCTGGTCGATATCGACTATTGCGATTTGAAAGCGGTGGGCGATTGGGTGGATGCGCACGACGAGGTGGATTACACCGTGATCGCGCCCGACGATCCTTTGGCGCTCGGGCTTGCGGACGAGCTGGAGAGCCGCGGACACCGCGTGTTCGGACCGAGTAAGAACGCGGCGATTATTGAAGCGAGCAAAGCGTTTTCCAAGGAGCTGATGAAAAAATACGATATCCCCACGGCGAAGTACGAAACCTTTTCCGATTACGAAAGCGCAAAGGCGTACGTAGCTACCTGCGATATCCCCGTCGTTTTGAAGGCGGACGGGCTGGCGCTCGGCAAAGGCGTTCTTATTTGTAAGACGCGCGAGGAGGCGCAAGAGGGCTTGAAAGAGATGATGCTGGACAAAAAATTCGGCGCGGCTGGCAGTAAGGTGGTCGTGGAGGAATTTTTGGAGGGACCGGAGGTGTCGGCGCTTGCGTTCACCGACGGTAAGACGATCAAGCCTATGATCACGAGCTGCGATCATAAGCGCGCGTTCGATAACGACGAGGGCTTGAATACGGGAGGTATGGGCACCTTCTCGCCTGCGCCTTTCTACGGTGAAAAGACGGAAAAAGAAGTCTTGGAAAGGATCATGCTCCCCACCATGTACGCAATGAACGCGGAGGGGCGCACCTTTAAGGGAGTACTCTATTTCGGCTTGATGAAGACGAAAGACGGTATGAAGGTGATCGAATACAATGCGCGCTTCGGCGATCCCGAAACGCAGGTGATCTTGCCCATGCTCAAAACGGACCTGCTCGATATTTTCGAAGCGGTAACGGACGAGCGACTTGCGGATATCGATATCGAATGGGAAACGGGCGCTTGCGTATGCGTAGTGCTGGCGAGCGGCGGCTATCCCGTGGCGTACGAAAAGGGCAAGGAAATGACGTTTAACGGTTTGGACGAGGATATCGTTTTGTGTCACGCGGGCACTAAATCGAAAGAGGGTAAGCTGGTGACCGACGGCGGCAGGGTGCTCGGCGTTTGCGCCAAAGGGGCAACGATCGAGGAGGCGAGAAAGAAAGCGTATAAAAACGTGGAAAGGATCTCGTTCGAGGGTATGCACTACCGCAAGGATATCGGTATCAAATACCGCGATATAGAAAGAGAATAATAATAAAAGCGTAAGGAAACTAGAGATGATTTACAGAATTTTCGTAGAAAAGAAGGACAACGTACAGGCGAGAAAGGAAAAGGCGGATATCAAGACGCTGCTCAATATCGACGCGGAGGATTTCCGCTTGATCTTGCGTTACGACGTGGAGGGGTTAAGCGAAGCGGAATTGAACGCCGCGCTTCCCTCTGTATTTTCCGAACCACCCGTAGACGACGTATATTTGGAAAGCTTGGAGATACCTCAAGGCTATAAGGCGTTCGCCGTCAGCTTTTTGACGGGACAGTACGACCAACGCGCGGACAGCGCAGCACAATGCGTACAGCTCTTGACGAGAAAGGCGCGACCCGAGGTCAAATGCGCCAAGGTATACCTCGTAAAAGGGGTGACGGACGACGAGCTTACCGCTATCAAAAAGCATATCATCAACCCCGTGGAAAGCGAGGAGGTAGGCTTTGAAAAGCCCGAAACGCTCGCAAGAAAGACGGTGGAGGGGGCGCCCGTTTGCGACGTGGACGGCTTTATCGATATGACGGACGACGAGATCGCGGCGTACCATAAGAAGATCGGCTTTGCTATGAGCGCGCTCGATCTGGCGTTCGTGCGCGATTATTTCAAGAGCGAGAGGCGCAATCCGACGGAAACGGAGCTGAAGGTTATCGATACCTATTGGTCGGACCATTGCCGCCACACCACCTTTGCCACCGAGCTGAAAAATATCAAGATCACCTCGGAAAATACGGCGATCGAAAAGGCGTATCATCTCTACGAGGAGTTATATAAGGAGCTCAACGGCAACCGTCCCGACAAGTATCCCTGCCTGATGGATCTTGCGACGATCGCGGCGAAAAAGCTGAAAAAGGACGGAAAGCTGGACAACCTCGATATCTCCGACGAGATCAACGCCTGCTCCATTTGTATCGAAGCGGAGCTCGACGGTAAAAAAGAGCAGTATCTCGTAATGTTCAAAAACGAAACGCACAACCACCCGACGGAGATCGAGCCGTTCGGCGGCGCGGCGACCTGCCTCGGCGGCGCGATCCGCGACCCCTTGAGCGGTAGAACGTACGTGTATCAAGCAATGCGTATCACGGGCGCGGCGGATCCGAGAGAAAAGCTCGAGGACACGCTCGCAGGCAAGCTTCCCCAACGCGCGATCACGCAACGTGCGGCGGCGGGCTTCTCCTCTTACGGCAACCAAATCGGTCTTGCGACGGGTATCGTAGACGAGGTATATCACGAGGGCTATAAGGCGAAGCGCTTGGAAACGGGCTTCGTCGTAGGCGGCGCGAGAAAGGAAATGGTCTATCGCGAAGCGCCCAAAGCGGGGGACGTGATCGTTCTCCTCGGCGGCGAAACGGGTCGCGACGGCTGCGGCGGAGCAACCGGCTCGTCCAAAGCGCACGATTCTCATTCGGTGGAAACCTGCGGCGCGGAGGTGCAAAAGGGCAACGCGCTGACGGAGAGAAAATTGCAACGCTTGTTCCTCAATAAGGAAGCGACGCGGAAGATCAAAAAATGTAACGACTTCGGCGCAGGCGGCGTATCCGTTGCCATCGGCGAGCTTGCGGACGGGTTGAATATCGACTTGGATAAGGTACCCAAAAAATACGAGGGCTTAAACGGTACGGAGCTTGCGATCTCCGAATCGCAGGAGCGTATGGCGGTCGTCGTCGATAAAGGGGACGTGGACGCGTTTATCGCGCTTGCGGCGGAGGAAAATCTCGCGGCAACCCCCGTAGCCGTCGTTACGGACACGGGTAGAATGAAGATGTTCTTGAAGGGCAAGGCGATCGTGGATATTTCCCGTGAGTTCCTCAACACCAACGGCGTGAAACAGGAAGCGCAGGTAGAGATCGACGATAAGAAAACGGCTTGGTTCGATAAAAAATCGGGCGTGGATTTCGTTGCGGAAACGAAAAAGACCCTGTCCGACCTCAACGTATGCGCCAAGAAAGGTCTTTCCGAAACGTTCGATTCGACCATCGGCGCGCGTAGCGTATATATGCCTTGGGGCGGTAAGACGCAAAAGACCCCCGCGATCGCCATGGCGGCGAAGATCTGCGGCGGCGAAACGGACGTATGCACCGTTTCCGCGTACGGTTATTCCCCCTATTTGATGGAAACCAGTCCGTTTATCGGCGCGATCTATTCCATCGTCGCCTCCGTTTCCAAAGTGGTGGCAACGGGCGCAAAATACGGCGATATTCGCTTGACCTTGCAGGAATTCTTCCAAAGAATGACGGGCGAGGCAAAGGTTTGGGGCGTACCCACCTCCGCGCTCTTGGGCGCGGTGTACGCGCAAATGGGCTTGGGGCTCGGCGCGATCGGCGGTAAGGACAGCATGAGCGGTACTTTTGAAAGTATCCACGTGCCGCCTACGCTCATCTCGTTTGCACTCGCGCCGGCGAAAGCGAGCAAGCTCATCACCAACGTATTAAAGGGCGGCGAGGAGCTGTATCATATCCCCGTCCCCAAGGACGAAAATTCCGTACCCGATTTCGAGGCGCTCAAAGCGGTGTACGAGGAAGTGTATAAAAATATCGAAAGCGGCAATATCTCGTTCGCAACGGTCGTGGAAAACGGCGGCGTGGGCGCGGCGGTGATCAAGTCCGCGCTCGGCAACGAAGTGGGCGTAAGCTTTGCGCTTACCGCCGACGAGTTGTATAGCGAAGCGTACGGCGATTTGGTCGTTTCGCTGAAAGACGAAAGCGCGTTCGATAGCGCCGTTTGCAAAAAACGCGTGGGGCAGGTATGCGGCGACGCGTTCGTATGCGGCAACGGCTGCGTAGCGGTGAACGCGGCGGCGGACGCGTATATGCAGCCTTTAGAAAGCGTATTCGCGACGGTGGCGCCTGCGGACGGTAAAGCGGAAAACTGCGATTACACGGGAGGCGCGAAGTATACGAATATCGCGACCAAAACGGCGAAGCCGAGAGTGTTTATTCCCGTGTTCCCGGGCACCAACTGCGAGCTGGACACCGCGCGTAAATTTATCTTGGCAGGCGCGGAGGTGCAAACGGTCGTCGTTCGCAACCGCTCGGCGGCGGATATTGAAGAGAGCGTAGCGGAGATCGTGAAAGCGATCAAAAACGCAAATATCGTGGCGTTCCCCGGGGGCTTCTCGGGCGGCGACGAGCCGGACGGCAGCGGTAAGTTTATCGCGACTACCTTCCGCAATCCGTATATCGCCGAGCAGCTTGAAGAGCTTTTGCATAACCGCGACGGTTTGGCGCTCGGTATTTGCAACGGCTTCCAAGCGCTCATCAAGCTGGGGCTCGTGCCCTACGGACGGGTGACGGAAATGACGGCGGACTCGCCTACGCTTACCTTTAACAACATCTCCCGTCACGTTTCGACGGTGGTGGACGTGCGCGTGGCTTCCAATCTTTCGCCTTGGCTGTCCGCTTGCAAGGTGGGCGACGTATACAAGGTGCCCGTATCCCACGGCGAGGGCAAGATCGTGGCGCCTGTGGAAGCGTTGGAGCAAATGCGTAAGAACGGTCAGATCGCTACGCAGTACGCCGATTTGAGCGGTGCGCCGACGATGGTATCGCCTTTCAATCCCAACGGCTCGTCTTGGGCGATCGAGGGCATTACCTCGCCCGACGGCAGGGTGCTCGGTAAAATGGGACATAGCGAGCGTACGGGGGATAACCTTTACAAAAACGTCGAGGGCAATTTCGATATGAAGCTGTTCGAAAGCGGCGTAAAATATTTCAAATAAAGAGTAGTAAAGAGTACGAAAAATAAATTGCCGCGTTTTCGCTGCCGCAAGGTGGCAAGATAAGGGGAGGAGGACACGGGAATGATTGACGTTCATACGCACATATTGCCCGCGTTGGACGATGGGGCAAGAACGCAAGAAGAAGCCGCTTTGCTTATGGAAATGGAGGAAAAGCAGGGCGTCAAGGAGGTCGTTTTTACGCCGCATTATTACGGTAAAAAACGCTCTTTGGAGCAGTTTCTCGTTTTGCGCGAGGAGGCTTGGAGCAAGCTACGGCCGTATATGCCGAGCGGCGTGAAAAAGCGCTTGGGCGCGGAGGTGCATTTGACGGGGGTAAACGACCCGTCCGACGACGCGCTTTGCGCGCTTTCGATCGAGGGTACGAGCTGTGTGCTGGTAGAGTTTCCCTTCTATACGAAATGGCCTAAAAGCCTGTTCGTACGGCTCAGCCGCTTTATAGCGGATACGGGCTATACGCCCATCGTCGCGCACGCGGAGCGGTATAGGGAGCTTTTGAAAAATCCCTCCGTAGCAACGCGGCTGGTGGAAATGGGTTGCTTGATCCAGCTCAACACGCGTGCGTTTTTGGAAAAAACCACGCGCCGTTTCGCGTTCGCTATGCTCAAAAACGGGCTGGTGCATTGTTTGGGTACGGACACACACGATACCGATTCGCGCGCGCCCGATTATCAGGCGGCGCGGGAAACGGTGTATGCGGCGGGCTACGGCGATAAATGGCAACGGGTGCAAACGTGTATGCGCGATATTTTAGACAAACGACGCGTTCGTCAAGCGTATAAGCCCGTCAGGAAATTTTTTTGCCGCTATTTTTAAGGCGCGGAAAAAATTTCCGTAAAAAATTACGCGTAACTGCTTGTAAAATAGCGCGGAAAGTGCTACAATATAGAAAAATAACGGAAAAGGAGATAACTACGATGGCTAAAATTACGGCGGATACTTTGATCGCGGAATGTCTTGAGATCAATCCCAACGCGCCCGAGATCTTGATGGCGGCAGGCATGCATTGCTTCGGCTGTGCAATGGCGCACGGCGAATCGGTTGCCGAGGCGGTTGCCGTTCACGGCGAGGACCTCGACGCGTTGCTCGCTAAGCTGAACGAGGGCTTGGAGGACTGATAAAAAGCAAAAGAAAAAAGGCGGGTTTTCGACCCGTCTTTTGCATTTGAACGCGTACACGGTATAGGGTTAACGAAAAAGCCGCGCGGAACTTCGCGCGGCTTTTTTTCGTTTAATCGTTTGTCGATCTTGCCGTTTTGTATTCGGCGATCGCTTGGGAAAGCTGATCGGGACAAGAGGTGTTGCCCTTGCAACGGATACCCGACAAAAGCTTTTGGATATCGTCGATACATTGCCCTTCGACAAGACGGGCGATACCTTGCAAATTACCGCCGCAGCCGCCGATAAAGCGGACGTTGTGCAGCTTGTTGCTCTCGTCGACGTCGAATAAAATTTGACGGGAACAGGTCCCTTTGGTAGAATACGTAAACATAATAACCTCGCTTATATAATTTTTTTATCGTTTAGTCTACGAGCGTATCGTAAATCGCCGAATACAGCTCGGACGCTTTGCTTTCCCAATTTTTATAAATGTTTTGCGCCGTCTTTTTGTCGGGTACGACGAAACGCAGCTCGAGCATAGGCTGCACGGGCGCAAGGATCTTCAAATATACGGTATAGGTACCGTCTACGTTTTGATAGTAGTCGGATTTACATTCCTGCCGATTGCGAAGCTTGCCGCTGTTTTTCTTTACGAACGCGGAAATTTCGTCGCGGACGCTTTTGGGAATATTGATATAAAAATTGTTCAGGCTTTCTCTGCCGTCGCTCGTGATGGTGTAGAGTGGTTCTTCCTCGGGAGAGGAAATGCGACAAATGAAACCGTCGTCCAAAAGTCGCGGCAAAAGCTCCATACAATCCATATAATTGAGCCAATTGTTGCCAGCCGTACACATTTCGACGATCGTGCGTTCGGAAAGCGCGCTTTCCATTTTATCGAAAACGAAAAGCACGATGAGTTTATTTACCGACGTTTCACCTTGAATTTGCATTTGTATACTTCCTACGCGGCAAAGCCGCTGTTTTTTTGACGGAAAACGGTCGCAAGAGTTACCCGTGCGACCGTTTTCGGGATTTCGTATGTAGCGTGGCGATTACGCTTCGAACTTTTTCAGCCTTGCCATTAAATCGTCGCAATCCTCGCTGTACGCTTCCACGACGATAGGCTTGGACAAATCGAGCGAAAAGATGCCCAAAATGGATTTCGCGTCTACTACGTATCTACCGCTTTTGAGCAAGATCTCATAGGGGTAGTCCTGCGTAACGTTGACGAACTCTTTTACTCTTTGCGCCATCTCCAAAGAAATTTTAATGGATTTCATAAAGCACCTCCAAAATTGATTAGCCTGATAAGAATTGAACTGCGATAAGCCTAAAAAGTTTTTTTCGCTCTTAAAACCTTGTCGTGGCTCAATTCTTCTCAGGCTACGTATATTATACATAAAATTTTCGAAAAAATCAAGATATTTCGTTAAAAAATATTGGAAAGTTCGGGAATTTGTGCTATAATGATAACAAACGGTAGAATAATTGTTCAAATTGTTAAAGAGGTCATTTTGGATTACACGGAAAAAACGGTCAGGAAAAATTATATATACAAGGGAAAGATACTCAATCTCCGTTGCGACGACGCGGCGCTTTTCGACGGCACGCCCTGTAAGCGTGAAATCATCGAGCACGGCGGCGGCGCGTGCGTGTTATGCGTAGAGGAGGATAAGGCGCTGTTGGTGCGGCAATACCGCTACGCCTACGGCGAGAGCGTATACGAAATTCCGGCGGGAAAGCTGAACGCAGGGGAGGACCCCGCTCTTGCCGCCGCGCGCGAGCTGGAGGAGGAAACGGGCTGTAAAGCAAAAGAGCTCGAGCTTTTATACGAGGTGTATCCCACCCCGGGGTATACGAACGAGCGGATCTTCGTCTATTACGCCAAGGGCATAGAAAGAACGGCGGCGCACTTGGACGAGGGGGAATATTTGGATGCGGAATGGATACCCCTTCCGCGCGTGAAAGAAATGCTTAAAAAGGGCGAGATCAAGGACGGAAAGACGATCATTGCCCTGCAAGCGTTTTTGTTGCAATAAAGAAGAAGGTCGGGGCGAAACCCCGACCTTCCCTTTTAAGGAGAAAAAGAAAAAGGAGAGAAACAATCAACGGCAGCCGCAGTTGCAGTTGCAACCGCAGTTGCAGGACGGCGTCAAGAGCGCCGCGAGCGTACCGTTTCTATACAAGCAGTAGAGAAGCGCCAAAAGGATGGGAAGACCGCAACCGCTGAACAGGTTGGAGCAGAAAATTCCGTCTTTCGAGCCGAGTACGAGCAAAGCGATAAGAATCCAAAGGGTGGTGTTACCCGATAAACAACAATTCATAAAAAACCTCCTGTGTTTCGCCGCAGGGGTATGTAAAGTGTCTCCGAAACGGAAAATTCCTGCGGTTTTATCTTTCTATTACATAATATTCTCTTTTTGCGCTTTTTGTGTGAAATACGGGGGAAGAAAAAAGAAAAAATCGAAAACGCTCTTTCATTTTGTTGCGAAAATCAAAAAAATACGCTATAATAGTTGTATATTCGTAATATGGGGGCGAATACGCAAGGCGCGGTTCGACCGTAAAACCCACGGTACGGGTAAATACTTAATTTTTTCTACGGGTATCTTTTGCAAGAACTCGATGGAGGTTACTATGAAACGGAAAGATTTCTTTTCGGCAAAGAGGGTAACGGGTATTGCGGTACTGCTTGCGCTCGTTATCGTGTTACAGGCTTTCGGCGGAACGATCGCCATCGGCGCGGTGCAGTTGAACTTTACGCTTATACCCATCGTGCTCGGCGCCGTTTTGTTCGGACCGCTGATCGGCGCGTTTTTGGGGTTTGCTTGCGGCGTCGTAGTCTTGGTGCAGGTAATTATGGGTATGGTACCCTTTTACGTGTTGATTTGGACGAACGACCCCGTCGTGACTACGCTTACCTGTATCGTAAAAACGACGGCGGCAGGTTTTGTTTCGGGGTTGCTGTTTAAGTGGCTATCGAAAAAAAACGGACTTGCGGCGGTGTTCGTCGCGTCGGGAATAGTACCCGTCGTCAATACGCTCCTTTTTATCGTCGGGTGCTTGTTTATGACCGATTCGGTGTACGTAATGGCAGGGGAGCAAAACGTGCTTGCGTTTATTCTCGTGGGTATCGTTACCTTTAATTTTTTTATAGAGTTTGCGATCAATCTTATCGTTGCACCGGCGCTTCACCGTGTGATCGGGATCGTGGATAAGCAGTTCACAAGGAAGTAAAAATTATGATCATTTGCATAGATATAGGCAATACGAATATCAAATACGCGGTGTACGATAAGGATATTTTGAGGGTATCCTTCCGCGTTTCCACCGATTTCAAGCGTACCTCGGACGAATACGGCGAACAAATTATCGGTATGCTCGATATCAAGGGTATCCAAGCAAAGGATATTACGGGCGGCATCGTTTCCTCCGTAGTACCCTCGCTCGATTACACGATCGACAAGATGTGCGAGGTGTATTTGGATATGAAACCCATGCATATCGCTCCCGGGCTTAAATCGGGCTTGAATATCCGTTGCGACGACGCGCGCGAGGTGGGGGCGGACAGGATCGTCAACTGCGTGTCGGCGATCGTCGGCTACGGCGAGGGCAAGCCTATGATCGTCGTCGATTTCGGTACGGCGACCACCTTCAATATCATCAGCGCGAACAACGAATTTATCGGCGGCGTTATCGCCCCCGGGATCAAGGGCTCGCTTGATTCCCTCGTTAACGGTACGGCGAAGCTGCCGCGCGTGGAGATCGAAGCGCCGAATAGCATCATCGCGAAAAATACGGTGACGAATATGCAGGCGGGTATCGTGTTCGGCTTTGCGGGGCTCGTCGAATATATCGTCAAGCGTATTAAAAAAGAGCTGAAAACGAGCGACGTGAAAACGATCGCGACGGGCGGTTTTAGCAATATCATCTCCAAAGAGATCGAGGGGATCGACGTCGTGGATAAGCTGCTCACCTTAAAGGGCTTGAAATATCTTTACGATTTGAACGCGGCGGAAAAAGCGTAGGGCAGGTACGCGTTGAACTTGGCTAAAGAGGGAAAAGTGAGAACGGAAGAAAAGAGAAAAAGGAGTTTTGGTATGAAGAAAGTAGGCGTAGCAATTTTGGGTCTGGGCGTCGTAGGCGGCGGCACTTATCAAACGCTCGTAGAGCATCGCGAGTTTTATTTGAAAACGCAAAACGTCGATATCAACGTGGAAGCGGTACTCGATAAGGCGCTCGATAGATTGATGCAGCTTGGCGTGCCCGAAGAAAAGATCGCGAAGAGTATCGACGAGATCGTGACCAATCCCAACGTCAATATCGTTATCGAAACGATCGGCGGTATCGGCGTGGCGAAAGCGTTCGTAACGGCGGCTCTCAGCGCAGGTAAAACGGTCGTTACCTCCAATAAGGAGATGATTTGCAAATATTCGCACGAGCTTGAAAAGCTCGCCAAGAAAAACCGTTGCGGATTGTATTACGAGGCGAGCTGCGTAGGCGGCGTGCCTATTATCCGCACCCTTTTGGACGGCGTGCAAGCCAACCGTATCCAAAGCATGATGGGTATCGTCAACGGTACGACCAACTATATTTTGACCAAGATGGCGTACGAGGGCGCGGACTATGCGGAGGTGCTCAAGGAGGCGCAAAAGTTGGGGTATGCGGAGGCAAATCCCACGGCGGACGTAGACGGCTACGATTCGATGTATAAGCTGTCTATTCTCTCGTCTATGGCGTTCCATACGAAAATTCCCTACACGAAAATTTTCCGCGAGGGTATCAGCGCCGTGAACGGTAAGGATATCGCGTACGGTAAGGAGCTTGGGTATACCTTGAAGCTGCTTGCGATCGGTAAAAATACGGACAAGGGCGTGGAGGTGCGCGTGCACCCCACCTTTATCCCCACGTCCCACCCCTTGGCGAGCGTGAACGATTCGTTTAACGCCGTGTATATGGTGGGCGACGCGTTGGGCGACGTAATGCTCTACGGTCGCGGCGCAGGCGCGCTGCCTACGGCGAGCGCGGTGGTGTCCGACGTCATTTACGCGGCTACCCATTCGGATATCAAATATTCCACGTTTAAGAATACCGAAAACGCGGACAAGAGCGTGAAGTTCATCTCCGATTTCTCGAGCGCTTACTATCTCCGTCTTTCGGTGGACGATACGGCGGGCGTGCTTGCGAAGATCAGCGGCGTATTCGGCAAGTGCGGCATTTCGCTTATCGAGGTATCGCAGATCGCGCACAAGAATAAAACGTTCCGTGTGGAAGATCCCAACCGCGTACCCCTCGTTATCGTTACGCACAAGACGACGGAAAACCGCATCAACAACGCGGTGGCGAGGATCAACGCGTTGGGTATCGGCGAAGTACGATCGCTCATTCGCGTAGAACAATAAACGATCGAAAAAGAGTAAAATATGTTAACCAAAGAACTTTCCCGTCAATACGTCGAGATATTGAAAGAAGAATTGATACCGGCTATGGGCTGCACCGAGCCTATATCCATTGCTTACGCCGCGGCGAAAGCAAGGGAAACGCTCGGTGAATTTCCCGCGTCGGCGAAGCTTGCCGTCAGCGGCAATATCCTCAAAAACGCCAAGAGCGTGACCGTGCCCCACACGGGCGGTATGCGGGGTATCAAATCGGCTTTTGCGGCAGGTCTTGCGGCGGGGGAAGCGAGCGCGGAGCTGGAGGTCCTCGCGCACGTGGAGGAGAGCCGCCTTGCCGAGATCAAGCGAATCAAA
This sequence comes from Clostridia bacterium, assembly GCA_017471785.1. GTDB lineage: Bacteria > Bacillota > Clostridia > Christensenellales > Borkfalkiaceae > Scatosoma. The sequence continues at coordinate 42,400 of JAFURP010000032.1, forward strand.
GATACCTTCAACGTTGAGATCGAAACGCCCGAAACGGCGCGCGTATTCGATATCGGCGTTACGCTCTACTCCAAAAACCATACGGCGTTCGTGCGTATTGCCGATACCCATACGAATATCGTTTGCGTGCAAAGGGACGGCGAAACGCTCTTTGAAAAACCGCTCGAGGCGGCGGCGCAAAGGACGGATAGGAGCGGCTTGACCGTAGAGGATATCTACGCGTTTGCCGAAACGGTGGATATCGCGGAGGTCAAGGAAACGCTGGATAGACAGATCTCCTACAATATGGCGATCGCCGAGGAGGGCTTGAACCGCAATTACGGTGCGAATATCGGCAAAGTATTGCTCCGTTCCTACCAACCGGATATCAAGATCACGGCAAAGGCGTACGCGGCGGCGGCAAGCGACGCGCGTATGAACGGTTGCGAGCTTCCCGTCATCATCAATTCGGGCAGCGGCAATCAAGGTATTACCGCCTCCGTACCCGTGATCGTCTACGCAAGAGGCTTAAGCGTATCGGATGAAAAGCTCTACCGCGCGCTTTGCGTATCCAACCTCATCACCGTTCACTTAAAGGACGGTATCGGCACGCTTTCCGCCTATTGCGGCGTAGTGTCGGCAGGCGCGGGCGCGGCTTGCGGCGTTGCCTATCTACTCGGCGGCGGCAAAGAGGAGATCACGCACACCCTCGTCAACGCGCTTGCGATCGATTCGGGTATCATTTGCGACGGCGCGAAAGCGAGCTGCGCCGCGAAGATCGCCACGGCGGTCGAGAGCGGACTTTTGGGGCTGAATATGTACTATAACGGCAACGAATTTTTCGCGGGCGACGGGATCGTGAAAAAGGGCGTGGAAAATACCATTAAAAGCGTGTCCCGTTTGGCGCACGAGGGTATGCGCGAAACGGACAAGGAAATTATCCGCATTATGCTCGATAACGGGTAAAAAACGAAGAAAGGGATACAGGGGGACGGGAACGAACCGTCCCTTTTTGCATAAAATAAGAAAGCGGCTATTGAAATAAGGAAAGAATTTATAAAATAATACCGTTTTTCCCTTTGAAATACTTGCTTTTTACGCGTGTTTTGTGGTACAATATCCACGATCAACATTTTTGATTAAAAGCGTTGATAAATTCGATTTTTTTGTTTGGAGGAGAAGTGAAAAATGGAAAGAGTTTATAATTTTTCGGCAGGACCTTCGATGCTTCCCGAAACGGTGCTCAAAAAAGCGGCGGAGGAAATGCTTTGCTACGGCGACAGCGGTATGTCCGTTATGGAGATGAGCCACCGATCTCCCGTTTACGAAAAAATCATTTCGGACGCGGAAGGCTTGTTGAGAACGGTGATGGCTATTCCCGATAACTACAAGGTACTGTTTTTACAGGGCGGCGCGTCCACGCAATTTGCGGCGGTACCCTTGAATTTGCTTGCAAAGAGCAAGAAAGCGGATTATATTTTATCGGGACAATTTTCGACCAAAGCGTATAAAGAAGCGCAAAAGTACGGCGATATCGCCGTTGCGGCTTCGAGCAAGGACGCGAATTTCTCGTTCGTGCCCAGGACGGACGAAAATTCGTTTAGAGCGGACGCCGACTACGTGCATATTTGTTTCAACAACACCATTTACGGTACGAAATTCCCGTATATCCCCGATACGGGGGATATTCCCTTGGTAGCGGATATGTCCTCGTGTATTTTGAGCGAGCCGATAGACGTTTCGCGCTTTGGAATGATCTATGCGGGCGCGCAAAAGAATATGTCCGCGGCAGGGCTTACCGTCGTGATCGTAAGAGAAGATCTACTCGGGAACGCGAGGGAGGATACGCCCACTATGCTCGATTATAAAGTGATGGCGGACAACGGGTCTATGTACAACACGCCTCCTTGCTATTGCATTTATATCGCCAAGCTCGTATACGAGTGGATACTTTCCCTCGGCGGTTTGGAAAAGATGAAAGAGCTGAACGCGAAAAAGGCGAAGCTGTTGTACGATTATTTGGATAGTCAAGATTACTACGCCGCGCCCGTGGAAAAGGAGAGCCGTTCGATGATGAACGTGACCTTCGTAACGGGCGACGCCGACTTGGATAAAAAATTCGCAGCCGAGGCAAGCGCGGCGGGCTTGAAAAATTTGAAGGGACACCGCTCGGTAGGCGGTATGCGCGCGTCCATCTACAACGCGATGCCTTACGAGGGCGTGGAGAAGCTGGTGGCGTTTATGAAGGAGTTTGCGTTGGCAAACCCCAAAAAATAATAAAAACGCGTATAGCACGGCAGCTTCTCCGCAATTTTATTTCGCTCGGCGCCAACCGAACCGTCGTTGCGTTCAGCTTTAGCTATTTGGCGTAGCCAAACGGAACGAAGTGAAGTGTGACAATCTCATATAAACATTACGATAACGCCGCGTACGGCGGCAATTCACGAAAACGAAGCGTTCAGTTCACGCGCAAGCCTTGGGGCACAACGAACAAAGAGGTAAGAATATGTTAAAAGTAAAATTGATGAATAAGATCGCAAAGGTGGGTACGGATATCCTTTCGCCCGCTAAATACGAAGTGAGCGACGCGGTGGAAAACGAGGACGCGATCATGGTCCGTTCGGCAGCGTTGCACGAAATGAAATTTTCCGAGAATTTACGCGCGATCGCCCGTTGCGGCGCCGGCGTGAACAATATCCCCGTAGAGCGTTGCACGAAAGAGGGTATCGTCGTGTTCAATACCCCGGGGGCAAACGCGAACGCCGTAAAGGAGCTCGCGATCGCCGCGCTTATTTTGGCTTCGCGCGATATCGTCGGCGGCGTGAAGTGGGCGGAAACGCTCAAAGGCACCGAGGGCGTAGCCAAGGCGGTGGAAGCCGGTAAATCGGCGTTCGTCGGGCACGAGCTTGCCGGCAAAACGCTGGGCGTTATCGGCTTGGGCGCGATCGGCGGTATGGTGGCAAACGCCGCTATTTCGCTCGGTATGCGCGTTATGGGCTACGATCCATACATCACCGCGAAAGCGGCTTGGAGTTTGGCGCCCTCCGTATGGCAGGCGGCGGATTATAACGAGATCTTCAAAAATTGCGATTACGTCACCCTGCACGTACCTGCTACGCCGCAAACGAAGAATATGATTTGCGAAAAGTCCATCGCGCAAATGAAGGACGGCGTACGCATTTTGAACCTTGCCCGCGCCGACCTCGTCAACGCGGCGGATATCAAGGAAGCGCTCAAAGCCAAAAAGGTGAGCTGTTATATCACCGATTTCCCGACGGAGGAAACGGTAGGCGTGGAGGGGATTATCGCCATTCCGCACCTCGGCGCTTCCACGGTGGAGTCGGAGGACCATTGCGCGGTGATGGCGGCGCAACAGCTGGACGAATTCCTCACCTGCGGCAATATCCGCAACAGCGTGAACTTCCCGACCGTCGGCGTGCCCCGTTCGGAATTTCCGCGCGTGTGCATTATGAACGAGAATATCCCCAATATGCTTTCGCAGATCACGGCGGCGTTCTCGTCCAAAAATATCAACATTGAAAACTTCGCCAACGGCTCGAAGGGGGAAGTGGCGTATACGATCGTAGAAACGAACGTGCCTGCAAACGAAGAAATTTTACGGGCGATCGCCTCTATCGAGGGCGTGTTCGGGGTGCGTGCGTTCAACTGAGATAAGGAGAAAAACGATGTCCGAAACGGTTTTGAAAAAGGAGGAGCAGGTAGCGTTCGCGCTCCGTTCCCTCTACAAAAAATACGGCTACCTGCCGTATAAAATGAGCAAGTTCGAAGCGTACGATCTCTACGCGTCGAACAAGGATTTCCTCGTGGGCGACGGCGTGATCACCTTCACCGACACGGACGGAAAGCTGCTCGCCTTAAAGCCGGACGTGACCCTCTCGATCATCAAAAACGGGAGCGACGACGGCGCCAAGCAAAAGGTATATTACAACGAAAATGTATATAGGATCTCGGGCGAAACCAAGCAATTCAAGGAACTGATGCAGGTGGGCTTGGAGTGTATCGGGGATATCGGCGTTTACGATATCTACGAAACGCTCGTTCTTGCCTGCGCGAGCCTTGCGGAGATCTCCGACGATTTCGTCTTGGATATCTCGCACCTCGGCGTTTTATCGGGCGTGCTCGACGAGGTGGGCGCAGGCGAAGCGTTCAACCGCGCCGCATTGCGGCTCGTAGCCGAAAAGAACGAGCATGAATTGCAAACGCTTTGCGCGGCGTATTCCGTAGCCCAAGCGAATACGGAAAAATTGCTTACGCTCGTACGCTCGTACGGTGACGCGAACGCCGTTTTGAACGCTCTTGCCCCCGTGTGTGAAGAGGGTAAGGCGGCGGAGGCGTACGCGGAGCTGAAAACCCTTTGCGGACTCTTACAAAAGGGCGGCTACGCGGATAAGATCCGTTTGGATTTTTCCGTCGTGAACGATATGAAATACTATAACGGTATCGTATTCAAGGGCTTTATCGACGGCGTGTTCAAGAGCGTGCTTTCAGGCGGTAGATACGACAGGCTGATGGCGCGTATGAAACGCAAGACGGGAGCGATCGGCTTCGCCGTCTATCTCGATCTTTTGGAGGGGTTCCAAAGACAGCGTAGCGCGTACGATTTGGATACCCTCGTGCTGTACGACGGAAACACGTCGCTTGAAGAGTTGATACGAGCGGTGGACGGAGCGGTCGCCGCAGGCGAAACGGTGCGCGCGGATAAGGCGCAGGGCAAGCTTCGCGTAAAGAAGCTCGTCGATCTGACGACGGGAGGTAGAAAATGATCAATATCGCGCTTCCCAAGGGACGGTTGGGAGAACGGGTGTACGCGGCGTTTGAAAAGGCGGGGTTTGCGTGCCCCTCCATCAAGGAAAACAATAGAAAGCTCATCTTCGAAAACGCGGAGAGCGGCGTGCGGTATTTTTGGGTCAAGCCCTCCGACGTGTCCATCTACGTAGAGCGCGGCGCGGCGGATATCGGCGTTTGCGGCAAGGATATTTTGGAGGAGTACGCGCCCGACGTGTACGAGCTTTTGGATCTGAAAACGGGCGTTTGCCGTATGGCGGTAGCGGCGAAAAAGGGCTTTTACGACGACGGGGAAAGAACGCTGAAGGTAGCGACGAAATTCGTGCGCGTCGCCAAGCGTTTTTACGCGCAAAAGGGCAGGGATATCGACGTGATCAAGCTCAACGGGTCCATCGAAATCGCGCCCATTTTGGGGCTTTCCGACGTGATCGTGGATATCGTGGAAACGGGTACGACCTTAAAGGAAAACGATTTGGAAGTGGTGGAAACGGTGTTCCCCATCAGCGCAAGACTGATCGCGAATAAAGCCGCGTTTAAGTTCAATACGGCGGAGATCGAACGACTGCTTGCTGGCGTGAAAAAGCTTTTGGAAGAAACGGGTGATAGCTTATGATCAAGATCTATAAATACGGAGAAGTGCCCGCCGAGGACGTTTTTGCACGGGTAAATCCCACGGCAAGCGTTTCGGACGTCGTTTCGGAGATCGTCGAACGGGTGGCAAAGGAAAAGGACGCGGCGCTGAAATACTACGCGGAAAAGTTCGACGGCGTTTCCCTTGCTGCCTTGGAGGTAAGTAAAGCGGAGATCGACGAGGCGTACGATACGGCGGACGGAGAATTTATTCAAATCCTGGAGGAGGCGGCGCGCAATATCCGCGAGTTCCACGCAAAGCAAAAGCGCGACGGCTTTGCCTTAAAAAGGGAAAACGGCGTGATCGTCGGACAAAAAATAACGCCCATCGAAAAGGTGGGGTTATACGTCCCCGGGGGTACGGCGGCGTATCCCTCCACCGTGCTGATGGACGCGATCCCTGCCAAGCTCGCGGGCTGTAAGGAGATCGTCATGGTGACGCCTCCGACCAAAACGGGGAGCGTAAATCCCAACATTTTGGCGGCGGCAAAGGTCGCGGGCGTGGACAGGATATTCAAAGTGGGCGGCGCGCAAGCGGTCGCGGCGCTCGCGTACGGTACGGAAAGCGTGCCCAAGGTGGACAAGATCGTAGGTCCCGGAAACGCGTTCGTTGCGGAAGCGAAAAAGCAGGTGTTCGGCAGGGTGTCTATCGATATGATCGCAGGTCCGAGCGAGATCTTGGTCGTAGCCGACGCCACCAACGATCCCGAGCATATCGCGGCGGATCTACTCAGTCAAGCGGAGCACGACAAGATGGCGAGTGCGGTGCTCGTTACCGACGATACGGCGTTTGCCGAGGCGGTTTCCGCGGCGCTCGAAAGACAGATCCCCGCGCTTTTGCGTAGCGAGATCGCGCGAAAATCCATAGACGACAACGGAAAGATCATCGTCGCGGACGATCTGCTGGCGGCGATTGAGATCGCCAACGAGATCGCGCCCGAGCATTTGGAGCTTTGCGTGGACGAGCCGTTTGCGTATTTGGATAAGATCGAGCACGCCGGCTCGGTATTCTTGGGCAAGCATTGTCCCGAGGCTCTCGGCGATTATTTTGCAGGACCCAACCACACCCTGCCTACGAGCGGCACGGCGCGGTTTTCCTCCCCCTTATCGGTGGACGATTTCGTAAAGAAAACGCAATACTTATACTACACCGAGCAAGCCCTTAACGAAGCTGCCGACAAGGTAGCGTATTTTGCGGAGAAAGAGGGGTTGCAGGGGCATGC
>JAFURP010000033.1 GCA_017471785.1 Clostridia bacterium
AACGGGTTGTAATCGTCCGAATTGACGGCAGCCCAATTTCCCCAATGCGTTTCCCAACCGATACCGTTATGCTTATAGCTCGTTTGCGAGAACACGCGGAAATCCATCGAGAAATCGTCCGTTTGCGTTTCCTTTACGCTAAAGCCCAAGCCCTCGGCGGCTTCGCCCGTTCTCTTCGCTTTCATCAGCGCGCCCGTCAAACCCGTTTCCGCACTCGTCAACGTGTTCTCGTTCGCGTATTGATAATCGGCATACGTATAATCCTGCGTGGAGGTAAATTCATTACCGTTATATACGAGCGTGCTTCCCGTAACGCTCTCCAAGCCCACCGTCGTTTGCCCGTTCACGCTATAGACGAGCATTTGCGCTTCTCTTTCGTACGCCTCGCCAACGCCCTCTTTATAGCCTATATTCCCTATATACATCTCCGACCACGCACTATAGCCCGTGAATTGCTCGTGGAACGTATGACCGTTGACCGTCGTCGCCGAATAACGAAGATCGTACGTACCCTGCGGAATATCCGCGGACAGATCGGTAAACGTTTCGCTTAAAGGTCCGTAGTAGCTATCGCCCGTCGTCTCCGCCGTTGCAAACGCAAGCGCAAGCTCGTTGCCCGTCACGTCGTTCGCCGTTACGTCGGCGTATTGCACCGATACGGTGTAGCCGTCGTCGGAATAATTTTCCAAATCGCTCGTCGCAAGCGTATATACGCTTACGCCGTTCACGGAGATCTCGCCCGAAGCAAGATCGAAATTAAGGGAATTGTAGTCGGTGGTATACTCCGCCCCCCAATTCCAATATTTATTACTGAAGCTCGTTTGCGGTATTCCCTTTACGCCGTAAATATCCGTACCGATCGTGCTTACGCCGTTCACGGATACGTACGCGCCCACTTGATGGGCAAAGTACGCGTAGCTACCGCGCAAATGCAGGGTAAAGCTTTGCGTAGGGTCGCTGACGGAAGTGAACGTGAAATCCACCGCCTTCAGGTCTTGATACGGGTTATAATCGTCCGATTGGATACCCGCCCAATCGCTCCAATGCGTAGAGGTACCGTAAGCGCCGCTTTGATAGCTGCTCCTCGAGAACACGCGGAAATCCATCGAGAAATCGCTCGTTTGCGTTTCCTTTACGCTAAACGTCGCGCCCTCGGCGGCAGTACCCGTCCGCTTCGCCTTCATCAGCGTACCCGTCATCGTCTTTTCCGCGTCCGTCAGCGTAGCTTCGTTGGCGTAGGCGTAATCGGTTAAATAATTATAATCCTCCGTGACCGAAAACGCACGCGCGCCGTACACGAGCGTAACGCCGCCGTCCGCGCTCGCGCCGCCGCCCAAAGCTACCGCGCCGACCGTAGCCGTAGCCGCACAGGCAACCGTCAAGCCCCAAAGCGCTGCTTTTCTAAAAGTCTTTTTGCCCATAAATTCCTCCTTCTTAAGCGTTTTTCGCATACGTTGCGATCATCGCGTTGATTTTTTGTTTGATAGCCGCGTGCACGCCGCCGCTCTTGGGATAATCGGTCAAGCCCTCTATCCCCTGCTCGTGTAAAAACGCCAGCACCCTTTCGCGCCCGATATATCCCTCCAAGGTCTTGAGCGCCCTGTAATCTTGGAAGCCCTCGGCGACCGCCTCGAAACGGATCGACCCGTTCACGCCGCCGTTTTCCGTAGGATAGACGATAAACGGATCGCCGCCGGGGAAGGTATCCCCAGCCGAGGTGTCCTCGTACGGGTTGATACGCGTGATGGAATGTCCCGAGTTGTAGAAATTGAAGCCCCAATGCAGGTATCCCTGTACCCCCGTTTCGTATAATTGCATACCCAAAATACGCGTTCTTTGCGAGGGCATATTGATAAAACGGTTGGAGAAATACATATTCATCGGGGAGCAGCAGTTGTATAAATACAGCTCCTTGATCTCCTTATTCGCCCGAAACCGCCCCGAAGCGTTGAGCACGGGCACGGGAATATCCACGCCTCCCTTTTCGAAAAACGCGTATTCGCTCAAGGCGTCCACCGTCGGGATATCCCCGATCAACGGCTTGACGAGCTTGTATAGGGACAAATAATGCTCGATATGCTCCTCCGTCGGCTCGTCCGTCAAATGGAAGCAGCATTTCTCGTCCAAGCCCAGCCTTTGCATAAGCAAAACGAGCTGCGGCAAAAGCGCCGTCAAAAACGCCTTGTATTCCTTGGAGGTAGACGGGGTGTCCCAGCCGAAAACGCGCTTTTGCTCGCCGTTTACCTCGGCTACGATCTTCGGGCAAGCCGTGCCGCCCCATTGGGTGAATAAATGCGAAAATTCAATATATTCGATACCGCGCGCCGTTACGAAACGGATAAATTTTTCCAAATCGGTCAAATCGAATTCGTAGCCCTCGCCCACCTGCTTCACCTTGACGAGCTGCGTCGTCCTACGCTCGCCGCCCACCGCCGTATCCAGCGGCGGCGTGAAAAGAGGGGTCAGCAGCATCGTAAAGCCGCAATCCACGTACGCCTTTAAGTAGCGCTCGAACACGGCGTAATACTCGTCCGTGAACGGCTCTACGTTATGCTCGTTGGCAATACAGTCGTAATGCATCCAATTGGTCAGCTTCAAGTCCGTCTTATCCAAGCGGCAGTCCAAAATTTCCACCGTATAGACGAGCGAGCTTTGCTCCTCGCCCTGCTCGTCGATCAAGACGAACTCCGTGTCGAATTTGCCCACGGGCAGATCGGTATCTAAGGCAAGACTGACCCAAACGCTCCGCCATTGCTCGGGGGGTAAGCACAGCCCCAAGATATCGAACGGCTTCAATAGATCGGGATACAGTCCCACCGTTGTTTTCAAATAGTAATCGTCGAGGTATTTCAAGGGCAAAACGGTGACGGGCACTAACCCCACGTTCCGCACGGTGATATAGGGCGCCAACGCGCCGCGCACCTCGATCCTGTTTTTACGTGCAACGAACTCCTCCTCGTTTTTGTATACGAGTTGAAAATTCAACCGCTCGTTTTTAAGCATCGTCGAGCGGTACTCCTCTCCGCAAGGCTCCGTTTCGGGGAACACCTTGACCATAGAGTTCACGATTTTGGAAAGTATTCTCTTCTTCATAATCCGCTATACGTTTTGCTCTGCGGAGAAAACCGCGGTTTTCTCCGCAAAGCCGTGTTCGTTTTTTGCCTTGTTTTATACGAGCTTGCTTCGCTAACGCTCGCAACGACAGATCGGCGTCCCCTGCTTTATCGTTACAGGCACCTTGCCGACAGGCTCGTATAAATTTCAGTCTTTACTCTTATTCCGTGAAGAACTCGCTCGCACCGAATTCCGTATCGTGCGCGTTCAACCATTCGTTGGAAACGGACATAATAATATCCTCGCCGTCAAGCTCATAAACCTTGATCATCAAAGCTTCGTATCTTTTCATTTCCGTTCCCTCCTTATGCCAAACCTGCAAGCGTATTCAAGATCGCCAAGTGTTCTTCCGAATACTCAACGCCGTAGGTATCGTCCGCGTGGTCTACAAGCCCTGCCAAAGCCACGTTCCGCACCGTACGCACGTTATCGTCCGCCTTTGCGTAAAGCGTACCGCTCTCGCCGTCCTTCGTAAAGGTGATATACGCTTTCGCCGACCACTCGTAATCGTACATATCGCTCGTAATACCCGTAACCGCCGCCGTGATCTGCATCACCGTACCGTTCTCGTAAACGTTATCCGCGCTCACTTCCTTGTTTAAGGTCTTGGTCGTTTCCACGCCGTCCTTATCGTACGTTACCGTAATTGCAAAGAAGAGCTTCACGTCCGAAATACCTGCCGCAGCCAAGCCCTCGTATACGCTCTTATCCATCGTCGCGGTAAAGCGCAAGCCCGCGTTGCTCGTATCCAAACGGATACCTGCGCCGTTCACCATGTTAAAGCCGCTATATACGCCTGCTACCGCGTATTCCTGCGTTTCCGCGGCGTTGCCGTTGCTATCCGCAAAGCCCTCGTACTTCACGTAATACGTTCCTACGGCTACGCTCGGCGTATACAAATACTTACCCTCGCTATTTACCGTGACCTCCGTCCAAGAAGCCTTATCGTCCGTCGAAACGTATACCCTACCGTAGCCTGCTTCTGGAATGGTATTGCCGTCCATAACGTCGTAATAAAGGGGCGTAAGATCGTTCTCCACGAACGCCGTCATATTCTTAGGCGCGTCCAAATTAGGCGCTTCGCTATCCGCAAGCTTACTGCCTGTCGTGCCGAAGCTCGTGCCGTTGAGCGAATAGATGGTCATATTGATATTACGCGCATACGCCTCGTCGAACGCAACGTAACCGTTGGTATGATCGTAGAGCAGTTCGGGAATATCCGTTTCCGCCGTAGACGCTTGCGCGACCGTTTCATCGCTCGTTACCGAAGTAAATTGAACGGAAACGGTGTAACCGCCTGCGAAATCCTCGGGCGAAAGCGTTTTCCAAACCTGCTTCCAGTATACGTTCTTACCCCAATCGACCGCGTCGTTGTTCGTCAAATCACGAACGAGATAATCTTTCGTCGCGCTACGGTCGGTATACAAACCGCCCGACATATCCGCGCCGCTCGCGTATACCTTCATTGTTGCAGGGTCGAAATAAATATTGCTTGCGTGCGGAGTGGGATACGCCCAATCGCCTGATTTCGTTACTGCATAGTTGGAAAAACTCGTATTCCAAAGCGACGTGTAATTATATTGATATTCGTAAAGCCCTGCTTGATAATCATTATAAGCCAAGCCGTAACCACCGCGCTCAACGCCGTCCGCGTCGTAATACTTATAAGAATCGCCGTTGATTTCCACACGCGCGGAAACGTAATAAGGATAGTAAGTGAAATACGTACCGGCGGTGTTCGTAGGCGCTAGGAAGCCCGAAGACAAATACACGGTAAACGCCTTACTGCTATCCGTTGCCGAAGTAAAGGTAAACGCCACCTCTCTTACGTCCGCATAAGGGTTCGCAATGTCTGAGAAATACGAATTATTATTCGCAAGACCATGCGCGCCCCAAGTAGTAACTTTCGAGGCATACGTCTTTTCCGAGGTCACGCGGAAATCCATATCGAACGCGCCGTTCATCGTATCGTTAAAGCTGAAGCTTGCGCCCTCGGCGGTATCGCCGCTCGCCTTACCTTCCGAGCTGATAAGCAAACCGTTCTTATTGTCCAACGCATTCGTTTGGTTATCGGTAGCCGTCAGCTTATCGTCTACCGTGATCAACGAGCTTGCTTTTACATCCGTTTTCCCGTTGTCAACCACGCTGACCGATTGACCGTTCACGCTGTAAACGAGCATCTGCGCCTCTCTTTCGTACGCCGTGCCCACGCCCTCGTCGTAGCAAAGGCTTCCGTTGTATTTTCCGAGCGTAGCATTATACTCTTTATATCTTTCGTTGAACGTATTACCGTTTACCGTCGCGGAGATCGTAGCGAACGTCGTATCCGTACGCGAGGTATCGATGCCTGCGTTTGCCTGTGCGGTCGCAAACGCCGCCGCAAGCTCGTTGCCCGTCACGTCGTTCTCCGTCACGTCCGCGTATCGCACCGAAACGGTGTAGCCGCTTGCGTAGCTGGCAAGCCCGTCGTCCGCGGTGAGCGTATACACCGTCGTCACCGTTTCAGCGGATAAAGAGGAATTATAACTCTTTGCCGTGATCGCGCCCGTGGAAAGATCGAAACCGA
>JAFURP010000034.1 GCA_017471785.1 Clostridia bacterium
AAACCGCTTGCAATTTAACGGAAAGTATATTATAATATTATCATAAAATCATTGTTAGAGGTGAACGGTTATGATCAAAACGATTGCAAAACCCGCGGAAAAGAAAACGACGGCTTGCGGCGAATGCAGAAGCACCTGCCAATCCGCTTGCAAAACCAGCTGCACGGTAGGTAACCAATCCTGCGAAAGAATTACGCGTGAAGAGAAGATCGAACGTAAATAATCCGTAGAGTAAGATCATTCGTAAAGCGGCGAAAAGGCGCGCGTATTTTACGCGCCTTTTTTTGCCGTCAAAGAGAGTAACATGATACACGTATTCGATTACAGAGGTAAAAATTACATATACGACGTGGGCAGCGGCTCGCTCCACGAGTGCGACAAGCCCACTGCCGATTATTTGAAAGCCAAAAACGAGGGCGCGGATATCGATATCACCTATATCTCCGACGAGCAGATCAAGGAGATCTTGTCCGACGTGGAGGGCTTAAAAGCGCAGGGCTTGCTCTTTAAGGAGGAGGTCAAGGCCTATCCTATGAAATCGAGCGAGATAAAAGCGCTTTGTATCCACGTTTGCCACGATTGCAACTTCCGCTGTCGCTATTGCTTTGCGGACGAGGGCGCGTACCATTCGAACAGGGAGAGTATGTCCTTCGAAACGGCGAAAGCGGCGGTCGATTTCCTCATTGCCAACAGCGGCAAGCGCAAGGTGCTGGAGATGGATTTCTTCGGCGGCGAGCCGTTGATGAATTTGGACGTATTGAAAAAGACGGTGTACTACGCCAAGGAGGCGGGGGAAAAAGCAGGTAAGAAATTCCTCTTTACCACGACCACCAACGCCCTTTTGTTAAACGACGAAACGATCGCCTTTTTCAACGAGGAGATGGAGAACGTCGTGCTCTCGCTCGACGGGCGCAAGGAGGTGCACGACGCCATTCGTAAATCGATCAACGGCAAGGGTACTTTCGATTTGATCATCGATAAGATCAAGAAATTCATTTCCTTACGCGGCGAGAAAAGCTACTACGTGCGCGGCACTTTCACGGCGAAAAATCTCGACTTCGGCAAGGACGTTTTATTCATAGCCGATCAAGGCGTCGATTCTATTTCTATGGAGCCCGTCGTAACGGAAATTCCCGATCTGCAAATTCGCGACGAGCATTTGCCTCGGATCAAGGCGGAATACGAAAACCTTTGCGACGCGTATTTACAGCGCTACGCCGAGGGTAAGGGCTTCAATTTTTTCCATTTCAATATCGATCTGGAGGGCGGACCCTGCCTGTCCAAGCGCGTTTCGGCGTGCGGCGCGGGCAACGAGTATTTCTCCGTGACCCCCAACGGCGACCTGTATCCCTGCCACCAATTCGCAGGGGACAAAAGCTTCCGTATGGGCAGCGTGTTCGAGGGGATCGTGCGTCCCGACTTGCGCGAAAAATTCCAAAGCTCCTGCCTGTTCACGCGTAAAAAATGCGAAAACTGCTTTGCCAAATTCATTTGCTCGGGCGGTTGCAACGCGAACAACTACCATTTCAACGGGGATATCGACGAGCCGTACGAAACGACCTGCGAAATGATGAAAAAGCGCGTCGAATGCGCGATGCATATCCTTGCTGAAAAAAAGAGATAACCGGCAGCAAAAAGCCTTTGATAAGAACGAATACGAAAAAATAAACGGGAGCGATTATGGCGGAAAACGAACACAGCGGTCATAGAGAGCGTTTGCGCGCAAAGTTGGATACGGGCGCGTTGTGCGATCACGAATATTTGGAGTTGCTTCTTTTCTACGCGATTCCCCGTCAAAACACCAACGGGCTTGCTCATCGCTTGCTTGCGGAGTTCGGCAGCGTGCCCAAAGTGTTACAAGCTTCCTCCGAGCGCTTGCAGCGGGTGCAGGGCGTAGGCTCGAGCGTCGCGTCCTTTCTTTCCACCATCGGCAAGATCGTCGATTGGACGGCGGGCAGCGCTACCTCTCAAGCGCGTTATCCCGAAACGTTCGATTACGAACAGTTTTTGGCGTATATCAAGCACGAATACAAAAACAGGACCTACGAGGGCTTGGATTTGTATTTGTTGGATAGAAACAACGGTATCTTTTTACGCAAGCAGTTTTCCTCCAACAGCCTCGGACGGGTAGCCGTCGCACCCGAGGAGATCATGAAAACGATCATCAGCGAGGAGGCTTCGGGCGTCGTGCTGGTGCATAATCACCCGACGGGGACCTGTAAACCCTCGTTGGCGGATGACAAAACGACGCGCAAGCTCCAAATACAATGCAGTATGACCAACGTCATCTTATGCGACCATTTCATTTACGCACCCGACGGTATATACAGCTATTATCAAAGCGGCGCGCTGCAAGAAATGAGCGCGCAAACGCTGGAGCAAATATGGTAAACGAACGCCCCGACCGATATCGGTCGGGGCGTTTTTTCTTATACGCGATAGGTGGAGGGGGTTTGACGGATAGGCTCGCAGGTGAGGTGCATACCCAGCTTCTTGAAAGTACGCTCGTCTACGGGCGAAAGGATCACCGTCGAATGGATCTCTGCGTTTTTCAGCTTGTCTATCTGATCGACGGCAAGCTTTGCCATCGGATCGGTGACGGCGCAAATGGAGAGCGCCATTAAAATTTCGTCCGTATGCAAACGGGGATTGACCGCCCCCATATGATTGACCTTGAGCTTTTGTACGGGTTCGATGATCGTCGGAGAGATGAGCTGTATCTTATCGTCGATACCGCCGAGGGCTTTGAGCGCGTTCAAAAGCGCCGCCGCGGAAGCGCCCAAAAGGCTGCTCGTTTTTCCCGTTACGATACGCCCGTCGCCCAGCTCGATAGCGACCGCGGGGCCGTCCGTTTCTTCCGATTTGTTTAACGCCGCGTACACCGTTTTTCTATCCTCGACGGAGATACCCGACTTACTCATCAAAAGCTCGATCTTGGAAACGACCTCCTTGCCGATCACGCCCTTTCTCGCTTCGCACAGGGCGGCGTAGTAGCGACGAATGATCTCGCTCTTGGAGGCCTCGCGGCACGCTTCGTCGTCCACGAGGCAATAGCCTGCCATATTGACGCCCATATCGGTAGGGGATTTATAGGGGGAATAGCCGAGGATCTTTTCCAGCATAGCCGAAACGACGGGAAAAATTTCCACGTCGCGGTTGTAATTGACCGCGAGCGTTTGATAGCTTTCCATATGATAGGGATCGATCATATTCACGTCGTTGAGATCGGCGGTAGCCGCCTCGTACGCTACGTTGACGGGGTGGGAAAGGGGCAAATTCCAAATAGGGAACGTTTCAAATTTCGCGTAGCCGGCTTTCACGCCGTGCAAATTCTCGTGATAAAGCTGAGAAAGACAGGTCGCCATCTTTCCGCTCCCCGGTCCCGGGGCGGTGACTACGACGAGCCGACGGCTGGTAGGCACGTATTCGTTCTTGCCGTAGCCCTCCTCGCTTACGATCTTCGCTACGTCGGAGGGGTACCCCTCGATCGCGTAATGCTTGTATACCTTTACGCCGAGCAGCTGTAAGCGTTTGATGAACGCGTCTACGCTCGGCTGCGGACTATACATCGTCATTACGACGCTGCCGACGAAAAGCCCCTTGCTCTTGAAAATATCGATAAGGCGGATCACGTCCGCGTCGTAGGTGATCCCAAGATCGCTTCTATACTTGTTTTTCACGATATCGTTGGCGCTGATGACGATCAGGATCTCCGCGATATCCTTGAGCTTTAACAGCATCTTGATCTTGCTATCCGGCTCAAACCCGGGGAGCACGCGCGAGGCGTGATAATCGTCGAAGAGCTTACCGCCGAATTCAAGGTAGAGCTTGTCCCCGAACGAGTGGATGCGTTCCTCGATCTTTTCCGATTGCATAGAAAGATATTTTTTATTATCAAAACCGATTTTCGTCATAAGTACGCCCGCCTCAAATTCTTGTCCTTTCTATTGTAGCAAAAACGCGAAAAAAAGTCAATGTAATGAAAGCGGATTTTTTTGTATAAAGATAATTTTTAAGCCGCGACCGAAAGGTCGCGGCTTAAAACGCTTAAATTTTCTTTTTCAATTCACGCACGGCGTTGTTTAAGAAAAATTCCGCCGTCGTGCCCTTGCGAATAAGCGCAAGCGCTTCCTCGTGCGTACACCAGCGCGCCTCGGACACCTCGTCCTCCTTGAGCTTGATGGCGTTGTCCTCGACCACGACGATAAAGTTGAGCATCAGCACCTCTTTTTTCGCGTGATAGCGCGAGGACATATATTTCCACTTAACGACGTCCAAGCCCAGCTCCTCTTTGATTTCGCGAGGAATGGTCTTTTCGGCGTTTTCGCCCTTTTTGATATACCCTGCGAACAGGATAAAATCGTCGTCCTCAACGTGCTTTGCGAGCAAGATCTTATCCTGCGCGCGGTTAGTCACCACCATCGACACGGCGACGGGGAAGTGCGGAAAGATATACGCTTGACAGCTTCCGCAGTAGGGGATCAGCCCCTCGTTTTCGCAAAAGCGTAAAGTCAGCTTTTGCCCACATTCTCTACAATACATAATTTCCCTCCTTTATAGTTAAAAACAAAGAATATATTAAGCGCCTCGGCGTTGAACTTGCGCTTTCCCTTGCTCGTTTACGCAAAGTAAACTCCCTTCGGGAAATCCGCGTGCGGCTTTAGCTATTTGCAACGCCGTGGCAAGCTCCTATAAATCATACCTCGTTGCAAGGCGCGTACGCAAACGCGGGAATGGGTTTGAGCTTAAATTCGTTCAGCTTATGCAAGCGGTCTATCCTCGCTTTCACCGCCTCGTCCTCGCACACGCCCTCGCGGATATACCGATCGAGCGCGGCGTAGGTGAAGCCGAGATTATCCTCGTCCGTCCTGTCCGTCAACCCGTCCGAGGGTACCTTCTCCACGAGATTTTCGGGTAGCCCCAAATACCTGCCGATCGCCTTTACCTCTTGCACGGTGATTTGTCCAAGGGGCGCGAAATCGCCCGCCGCGTCGCCGTAGCGCGTGGAATAGCCCACGAAATCCTCCGAAAGATTACAGGTATTCGCCACTCGACCGTTCTTCGATTGCGAAAGGGCGTACAGGGTGGACATACGGATACGGGGCGGCAGATTGATCCGCGTTTGACGGGAGATCTCCACGCCCGCTCGCGTCAGCGCGTTCAACGCGCCGTCCACGCTCTCCTTAATATTGCAAACGTAATAGGGGATATCCAAAAATTCCACGAGCTGTTTGGCGCAGTCGATATCCTTTTGTTCGCCGTTGGGCATCAGCACGCCGATCACCCGTTCCTTTCCGAGCGCTTGCACGCACAGCGCCGCCACCACGCTCGAATCCTTACCGCCCGAAACGCCGATCACCGCGTTACAGCCCCTGCCGTTTTCTTCAAACCAGTCCCTTATCCACCGTACGATCGCTTCCGTCGTTTTTTTTGCGTTAAACATAAGTCTTATACCCCGAATAACAGCTCGCCGTAGGTGGGGAAGGGCCAATACTCGGCAGCTACCAGCGTTTCCAAAGCGTCCGCGTTTTTACGCAGCTCGCGCATGGTGGAAAGCACCTTGTTTTTGTAATGGAACGCAAGCTTGGTGACGTCGTTTATCTTCGCCGCTTTTTCCAACGCCTCGCTTAAAAGCTTGGTCGATTCGTACACGCCCTTCGCGCGTTCGGAAATTTCCTCGATGACCTCTCTTTCGTACGTATGATCCAGCGTTTCGCAAACGGCTCTTTTGGAAAGCACGGTATCGCAAAGCTGCTTGCTGTATTTGCTCACCGCCGGCAAGATGTCTTTCATTGCCATATCGACCATCGTCCTGCCCTCGATATGCAAAAGCTTGCAATAGCTTTCCATTAAAATATCGTACCGCGAGCGGATCTCGCGCTCGGTATATACCTTATGCGAGGTGAAGAGGGCGATATTCTTTTCGTCGGTAAACCGACGCAGCGCGTCGGGCGTCGTTTGCAGGTTGGAAAGCCCGCGTTTTTTCGCTTCCTTGAGCCAAGCCTCGTCGTAGCCGTTGCCGTTGAAGATGACGCGCTTATGCGCCGTTATCGTGCGCTTGATCAGATCGTGGAGCGCGGCTTGGAAATTCTCCGCGCTTTCCAGCTCGTCGGCAAATTGCTTGAGTACCTCCGCTACGGCGGTGTTCAAGACGGTGTTCGCGTCCGAGATGGAAGCGGACGAGCCGAGCATACGGAATTCGAATTTATTGCCCGTAAACGCAAAGGGCGAGGTACGGTTCCTGTCCGTCGTGTCCTTGGGGAATTTGGGCAGGGTATGCACGCCGATACGGAGCAGCTCCTTTTCTTTCGCGCCGTAGCCCGTGTCACCCTCGATCGCCTCCAAAATTTCCGTCAGCTCGGTGCCGAGGAACATAGAAACGACGGCGGGGGGCGCTTCGTGCGCGCCCAAACGGTGGTCGTTGCCTGCCGAAGCGACCGAGATGCGGAGCAGATCCTGATATTCGTCCACAGCCTTGATGATCGCGGTGAGGAAGAGCAAAAATTGCGCGTTTTCAAACGGCGTTTCCCCCGGCTCCAACAGGTTTACGCCCGTGTTGGTGGAAATGGACCAGTTGTTGTGCTTACCGCTACCGTTCACGCCCTCGAACGGCTTTTCGTGCAAAAGGCATACGAGGTTGTGCTTTTTGGCGAGCTTTTGCATGATCTCCATCGTCAGCTGATTGTGGTCGGCGGCGATGTTCGTCGTGTCGAATACGGGCGCAAGCTCGTGCTGCGAGGGTGCGGCTTCGTTATGCTCCGTCTTGGCGAACACGCCCAGCCTCCAAAGCTCTTCGTCTAGCTCCTTCATAAACGCCTGTACGCGCGGCTTGATCACGCCGAAATAGTGATCCTCCAGCTCCTGTCCCTTGGGCGGCTTCGCGCCGAACAGGGTGCGCCCCGTATACAGTAGATCCTTGCGCTTGGCAAAGGTATCCTTATCCACGAGGAAATATTCCTGCTCCGCGCCCACCGTCGTTTTGACGGAGGTGACGTCTTCGTTACCGAACAGCTTCAATACGCGAAGCACTTGGCGGTTGATGGCTTCCATAGAACGGAGCAAGGGCGTTTTTTTATCGAGCGCCTCGCCGCCGTACGAGCAAAACGCCGTCGGGATACAAAGCACGTCGTCCTTGATAAAGGCGTAAGAGGTTGCGTCCCAAGCGGTATAGCCGCGCGCTTCGAAGGTGGCGCGCAAGCCGCCCGAGGGGAAGGAGGACGCGTCCGGCTCGCCGCAAACGAGCTCCTTGCCCGAAAATTTCATGATCGCCTTGCCGTTTTCGGCAGGGGCAATAAAGCCGTCGTGCTTTTCGGCGGTGATCCCCGTCATCGGTTGGAACCAATGGGTATAGTGGGTCGCGCCCTGTTCTATTGCCCAGTCTTTCATAGCGTTAGCCACGGCGTTCGCGACGGATAAATTCAAGCTTCTGCCGTGTTTGATCGTCCGTTTTAACGATTCGTACGTTTCGGGGTCAAGACGGGCTTTCATCACCTCGTCGTTGAACACCATACAGCCGAAATAATCGGATACGAGTTTCATTATGCGTTCTCCTTGATCTTCTTTTGCTGCCTTTTCAATGCAAAAAAGGCAAAGGCAATCGGAATATTCCCTGCGCTTTTGCCGCTTATTGATATTATTATACCCGATTCCGTCGCGTTTGTCTACGGTTTGAAAGTAATTTTTCCGAATTTTTCACGAAAAAACCACCCGCAACGCCCTTTCGGAGCGGTGCTTCCCTCATTTCTTCTCGCCGTGCGTTTCCGTCATAAACCGCCGATACCGTACGGGCAAATATCCGCGCATTTGCTTGAGCCGCTCGCGCGAGGGGATATTGACGGCGGCGTAGTAGCGGGAAAAGAGCGCCTGCCACGCGTTTTCGTTGCCCGAAAGCACGATCTCCGCTTGCTCCAAGGGCGCGACGAACGCGTTTTTACCGTCGTATACCGCCGCTTTTTTGCGCGTGATATCGTGCAGTACGAACGGGTATCGGGGCAGCCTTGCGCGGAAATGGGGTAGGAGCAGATCGCAAATATCGTGATCGGGAGCAAAGGGGGCGTAGAGCGCGCCGCTCGCCGTTTCCATAAAGCGGATAAATCCGTGAAAGCGGTGGAGCTCCAAGCCCACCCTCCGTATCTTTTCCACCGCCGCAAAAACCGCGTCGTCCGAGAGCATATTGTGTACGGGCTTGCCTGATTTGGCAAGCTTTTTGAAGTAGGAAAAAGCGATCTGCTCGCTGTTGTCGTCGCCGCAACGGAGCAATAAATTCAAGTCTTTCATACACCCGTCGTCAAAGCATAAAAGGCGCGCCTTGGCGCGCGCCGCGCGGGTTTCGTCCGTCTTGATATACACGGGAGCTTCGCCTAAGATAAGCTGTTGCCGACGCGAGGTGACGAGCGCCGCCTCGTCGTGGTACGCCGCCAAAAACGCGGTCAAAAAACCGCTGATGCTGCCGTCGAAAAAATACGTCATACTCTCACCTCTTATAATTGCCCGTCTAACGCCACGAGCGCGTTTTTTCGATCGGAAAAGCGCACGAAATCGTCGAACAGGGAAAGCTGCGTCGCGTTTTCTCCCACCTCGGCGGCGGTCAACAGTCCGCGCACGGCAAGCTCGTTTTTCGCACCGTAAAATTTACCGTCGCAGGTAATAAAATGCTTCGCCCGCTTGAGCGCTATCTTCATCTTGATCAAGTCCTCGAATTTCAGCTTGGTATAGGCGCGAGCGGCGAGTATTTTATGCGCGTTGCGCGCGCCGATCCCGGGCACGCGGAGAAGCGCTTCCAAGGGCGCTCGGTTGATCTCCACGGGGAACAAATGCATATTTTTCAAGGCCCAAGCGCATTTGGGGTCCACCTCCATATCCAAGTTTTCCCCCTCGCCCACGAGCTCCTCCACGCCGAACCCGTAAAAGCGGAGCAGCCAATCCGCTTGATATAGCCGGTGCTCGCGCAGCTGCGCCGCGGCAGCGGTGGGCAGTAGACTGTCCTGCACCACGGGGATATACGAGGAATAATATACCCGCTTTAATTGCATTTTTCGATAGAGCGATTGCGTGAGCCGCAAAATGCGCCCGTCCGCTTCGGGGGACGCGCCCACGATCATTTGCGTCGTTTGACCGGCAGGTAAAAAATACCCCTTTTTTATCAGTCCCTTGCGCTTTTCCTCGACGAACGCCGCGCGTTCGAGCGTAAGCTGCTTCATCGGCAAGAGCAGACTCTCCTTGGATTTTTGCGGCGCGAGCAGCTTCAAGCTTTGCTCGGAGGGCAGCTCGATATTATAGCTCATTCTATCCGCGTACTTCGCCGCCTCGCGGGTCAAACTCTCGTCCGCGCGCGGTATGCCTTTGAGATGGATATACCCGTGAAAGCCGTATTCCAGCCGCAGCTTTTTCACGACGAGGAGAAGCCGCTCCATCGTGTAATTTGGATTTTTATGTACGGCGGAGGAGAGGAACAGTCCCTCGATATAATTGCGCTTGTAAAAATCCATCGTCAGCTCGCAAATTTCCTCGGGCGTAGCCGTCGCCCTCGGCACGTCCTTGGAAACGCGGCTGGGACAATACTTGCAATCGTAAATGCAATCGTTGGAAAGCAAAATTTTCAACAGCGAAATACACCGCCCGTCGGGCGTGAATGAATGACAGCACCCCGCGGCGTATCCGTTGCCCGTGCCTCCCTCGTTTTTGCGCCTGCTTCCCGACGACGAACAGGATACGTCGTATTTCGCGCTCTCCGTTAAAATCGTTAGCTTTTCTTGCGTGATCATACCACCATTATACCCCTCCCAAAGCAAAAAGTCAAACATTTGTTCGTATTTTTAGAAAAAAATTTTTGCAAGAAAAAAGCCCGACCGAAGTCGGGCGAGGGGGCGTTATTCCCGTTGCTTTTTTTGTAGGCGCTTCCAATTATAGAAGCCGTAGAGATCGTTGAAAAGAAAGGCGAAAAAGCAAAGGAGCATCGGCAGATAGGCGAGGGAGGAAAAGCAGGCGTATATCCACAGCCCGATCAACACGAGATCGTTACACGCGTACGCGACGGCGTAAAAGGGGCTGCGGTAGACGGTGAGCATAGAAGCCAAATAGCTCGTGGTCACGGAAAGAGTGCTTAAAAGCAAATTGTTGGTGTGGAAATAGCGGAGAATGAAATAGAAAGCCACGGTCACGAGCAGGGCGGATACGCACAGCCACGCAAGCTTTTTTGCGGTCATTTTGGCGATCTGCACCTCGGATCTTCCCGATTTGGAGGGATTTTTCAGCCAGTAAAAGCAGGCGACGGCGGCGCTGGGCAGGCTCATACCCAAATAGGTGATCATCTCCCCGTAATAGCTTTGCGTGTAGGACACGATCGCGTATAAAATACTGAACGCGATACACAAAAATTGCCCGATCACGTTCCCCTTGGCAACGAAAATAAGCGCCGTCACTCCCACGAGCGAGGCGATCAAGGACAAAGGATAAAAATCGCCGCCCAAGCAAAAGGACAGGGTGATGAGCGCCACCGAACACGCCCAAAGGCTCTTTTCAAACGCCGAAAAATATCGCCACAATTTTTTCATTCCCGTATTCTCCGAAGGTCGATCACGGTATTCAGTATACCACGCGCCTTTCCCTTTGTCAACGCTTTTTCGCTCGTCGTTCGTAACGGTAGTCATAAAAAAGTATGACGAATATGCTTCAAACGCTTGATTGTCATAAAAAAGTATGATATAATGTCATAAAACGATATGACAAAAACGAGGCGTAAAATGGCAAAGAAAGAGAAAAAGACGGTACAAAAGCGCAAGTGGTGGTTTCGGTTTATGAAGAAGCTGATGCGCGGACGGTATAAGGAGCCGAGGTTCGTGTATTTGGGCGAAAACTTCGGTAACGGCGGTATTATTTTGAGCAATCACGAGGGGACGGACGCGCCCATGTCCTTGGAGATCTATTGCGACAAGCCGCTGAGAATGTGGGGCGCGCACGAGATGAATTCGGGGCTGATCAAGATGTATAAATACCAAACGCGCGTGTATTACCACGAGAAAAAGCATTGGAATTTGCATTTGGCGCGGCTGTTTTGTTTGATCGCCAGCCCGCTCACCAACCTGTTTTATAAAGGGTTGAACCTGATCTCCACCTATCGCGACGGGCGTTTTTTGCGTACGCTGAAGGAAAGCGTAGCCGCGATCGAGGCGGGGGAGAATATCGTGATCTTCCCCGAGACGTCCGACAACGGGTATTTGGCGGAGCTGGAGGGCTTTCACGCAGGGTTTGCGGCGTTTGCCGAATATTGCGCGAAAAAGGGTATCGACGCGCCTATCTACGTCACCTATTTCAAAAAGGACGAGCGGGTGTATATCGTGGATAAGCCCGTGCTTTGGTCGGAATTGAAAGCGAGCGGAAAGAGTCGCGAGGAGATCGTGGAAGGCTTGCTTGCGCGTTGTAACGAGTTGGGTAAGATGACCGTTCCCGAAAAGGAGAAAGAGGCGGCGTAAGCGCGCGGATTGAGCAAAACGCGCGAAAAAGGATTGACACGCATAGGGAATATATGGTATAATAATCGGCGAAAGAAAAAATTCAGGGTGTTTTATGCGCGTTAAAAAGATGGACAAAGAAACGCTCGTGCGCGTTTGCGCGTTCGCGGCGTTCCAAGCTTTCAATTTATTCTCCGTAATATATTTTACGGTGAAGCTTATACGGGGTACGGGGCTAGTCACGCAGCTGTTATACAGTTTTGCGTCCGTTTTGTTCGTATGCGTACCCGATATCGCGCAACGGCTGTTTAAGTTCCGTATCGCGACGCCTATGTATATCTTTATTCTCGCCTACGCCGTATGCCCCTTGCTCGGGCACAGCTACGATTTCTATTACAACGTGCTTTGGTGGGACAAGCTGTTACATATTACGGGCGGCGTGGTATTCGCGCTCTTCGGCGCGTACCTGCCCAAGCTCATCACCAAGGACGAAAGCTGTAATATGTGGATATGCATTTTTTTCGGCGTGTGCTTTTCCGTATCCGTCGCCGTGCTTTGGGAGTTTTTCGAATTCGCGATGGATACCTTCTTCCATACCGATATGCAAAAGGATACCTTGGTTTCGAGCGTCTATTCGTATAAATTCAACGAAGCGATCGGGGGTAAGCTGAGCACGATCTTGAATATCGAAGAGGTCGTGACGGTCGTCAACGGCGAATACGTGATCGACGGCTATATCGACTTGGGTCGAATCGATTCTATGCTCGATCTGCTCGTCGAAACGCTGGGCGCGTTGGTCTACGCCGTCGCGTACGCGATCGATAAGGGCGTGCATACCTCTTTCCATATGCTTGCCGATAAGAAGGCGGAAAGCGTCGATAAGCCGAGCGAAGCGGAGGAAGAGGCCGCCGTTAGTGAATAACGGACGAAATTATTTACAATACAATACGCCGCCCGAAAGCCAAGCGCGCTTCGGGCGGCGTATAAGCTTTATACGCTTTTACGGGTTTTTCGGGCGGATTATTTCAAAAATTCCAAAAAAAACCTCGTTTTTCGTGTAAAATAGCTTGCAATCGCTTGTCCTTTGTGCTAAAATAGTATAGCTAAAAATTCACACTCGTTTATTGCGCGCAATCCGTGCCTGTAAAATCTTTCAATGCAGGCGTCGTTGCGAGCCAACGCAAGGCGAGGAGGTTTAACGGAGGTTTGAATTATGGCAGTTATCACTATGAAGCAGCTCTTGGAAGCAGGCGTTCACTTCGGTCATCAGACGAGAAAGTGGAATCCGAAAATGAAGAAGTACATCTTCGCGGCAAGAAACGATATCCACATTATCGACTTGCAGGTTACGGCTAACCTTATCGAAGAAGCGTACGCGTTCGTATGCGAAAGCGTAAAGGAGGGCAAGTCCGTCCTTTTCGTAGGTACGAAAAAGCAAGCGCAAGACGCGATCAAGGAAGAAGCGGAAAGATGCGGTCAGTACTACGTCAATTCCCGTTGGCTCGGCGGTTGCTTGACCAACTTTAAGACGATGAGAAGCCGCGTAGAGCGTTTGGAGAAGCTCGAAGCTATGGAAGCGAACGGCGATTTCGATCTTCTTCCCAAAAAGGAGGTTATGCTCCTCAAAAAAGAAATGGGCAAGCTGCAGGCGAACCTTGGCGGTATCAAGACGATGAAGTCTATGCCCGGCGTTATGTTCGTCGTTGACCCCCACAACGAGGATATCGCGATCAAAGAAGCGAAGAAGCTCGGCATCAAGATCGTGGCGATCACCGACACCAACTGCGATCCCGACGAGATCGATTACGTTATCCCCGGTAACGACGACGCGATCCGTGCGATCAAGCTCATCTCGTCCGTAATCGCGAACGCGGTTATCGAAGCGAACCAAGGCGAAGAAGCGCTCGTTGCTATGCAAGAAGCGGCTGAAGAAGCGGTAGCGGAAGAACCCGCTTCCATCGAAGAAGTCGTAGCGGCGGCGGAAGAAAACGCGTAAAATTTAAGAATATAAGGAGATAAAGATCATGGCATTTACCGCAAAAGACGTAATGGCGCTCCGCGAAAAGACGGGCGCAGGCGTTATGGACTGTAAGAAAGCTTTGACGGACGCCGACGGCGATATGTCCAAAGCAGCGGATATTTTGAGAGAAAGAGGCATCGCGAAAGCGGAGAAGAAAGCTTCCCGTATCGCGGCGGAGGGTATCGTTGCTTGCTATATCGACGGCAAGACGGGCGTATTGGTAGAGCTGAACTGCGAATCCGACTTCGTTGCAAAGAACCCTCAATTCTCGGAGATCGCGACCGAGGTTTCCAAGGTCGTCGTAAAGGAAAACCCTGCGGACGTAGAGGCGCTCCTTGCTTGCGCTTGCGGCGAGGGTACGGTTGAGGAATATTTGAAGAGCAAGATCGCGATCATCGGCGAGAAGATCGCGGTGAGAAGATTCGTTCGTTACGAATCCAACGGCTTCCTTGCAAGCTATATCCACCTCGGCGGCAAGCTCGGCGTTATGCTCGATATGGGCAGCGAAGCGACGGACGCAGCGAAAGAGGTCGCGCACGACGTGACTCTCCAAATCGCGTTCACGAAGCCCGCGTACCTTACGAAAGACGAGGTTTCCGCGGAAACGCTTGAAAAGGAAAAGGCTGTGTTGAAGCAACAGGCGATCAACGAGGGCAAGCCCGAAGCGATCGCGGAGAAGATGGTTATGGGTAGAATTAAGAAATTCTACGAAGAAAACTGTCTTTTGGAGCAAGCGTTCATCAAGGACGACTCCAAGAAAGTTGCCGATTTGTTGCAATCGGGCAACACCTCTATCAACAAATTTGCGTTCTTCATTATGGGCGAAGGTCTTGAGAAGAAGAGCGAGGATTTGAG
>JAFURP010000035.1 GCA_017471785.1 Clostridia bacterium
CGCACCGTATCGATGCGTCGCGCGTAAGGAGCGTAGCGACGGAATAGCGAGCTAGCCGAGCCTCAGTCACGGTAACGCGTAGCTTCCTCCTACCCGACACAACCAAAAACGCAGAACACCGTTTGGTGTTCTGCGTTTTTGGTCGAGGCGACGGGGATCGAACCCACGACCTCAGCGTCCCGAACGCTGCGCGCTACCAGCTGCGCTACGCCTCGTTATACGGCGATCGCTCGCCTTGAAACGCAAACATTATAACAAATACGAAAGCAAAAGTCAACTTTTTTCACAGGCAAACGAAAACTATTTTAGAATTTTCTCGCCGTGCGTTTTTTTATGGGCAAAAGCACGCGCGTTTCCGCTTTGTACGCCGCAAATCCTTCCTTTCTACCCTGCCGCTTCTCCGCCATCGGAATACTTACGAACGCGAACAAACAGGTATTCGCCGCCGCCCCCACCGACAAATACCATCTATGCGGCATAGCGAACACGCTCGCGATCGCCACGCCCCACCACATCAAAATTTCGCCCAAATAGTTGGGATGACGGGCATATTTCCAAAGCCCCGTTCGGATAAATCCACCCGTTTTTTGCTTGCGGAACCTTTGCATTTGGATATCCGAAGCACCCTGCAAAACCACCGCGCAAACGGAAAGCAATACCCCGATCGTTACGCCGAAGTGAAAGCTCGGCGCGTCCGTCAAAAGGAACGCCGCAGGCAGTACGCAACCGTAAACGACGAGGGTAGGTACGAGATGAATACCTAAAAAGTTGATAAGCGGATACGCTTTGCCCGTCTTTTCCCGGAGCATCGTATACCGCCAATCCTGCGCGTGCAAGCCGTCGAAGGTATACGCCCAATTCGCCGTCAAGCGCACGCCCCACAAGCATATCGCGGCAAGCGTTAAGCCCCCCGAAAGGGTAACGCCGTATTCTATCGCAAGCGCAACGACGATAACGACGGGCTGTACGCTCCAATAGGGATCGTACACCGACGCGTTTTTGAACGCTAAGCTGAACGCGAAAGTAAATACCGTCGCGGCGATATCCGCAAGCAATAAATTGACCCAAAAAGCAAAGGGCAACGCCCTGTAAACGACGATCCCCACCGCCGTTGCGGCTACGTATATCAGCGCGACGATCAAAAAGCTCGCGCCCCTACCTATCTTTCTTTCCATTTTCCTTTACCTACGTAAAATATGTTTTTCCACCGTTTGCAGAGCGCCGTTCGTGAACGCGATCTCCACGCGGTCGTTATACACCGTGACCGCCGTACCGATAAAATCCTCCCCCTCCCAAGCCGAGCCGGTGATAACGGGGTATTTATGCGGAAGCAGGCTGTATTCGCCGTTTGGCGGCATATAGATCGCTTTATGCAAGTGTCCGCAAAGCAAAAACGCGATCCCGAGCCGTTCCAGCTCGGCGTTCCAATCGGCGTAAACGTCTTTCTCGATGATATAATCCCGCTCCTTCCAATAGGAAGTAGTAACGGGAGAAATATGGCAAACGGCAAACGAAAAGTCGCCGTTCCCAAAATCCAAACCGCGCAAAAACGCCGTTTGCTTGCGACGATAGGGCGCAAACAGGTCCGCGCCGCCAAGCGCCGCGCTCTCGTCCACCTTATCCTCGCCGCAATCGAGCACGACCCCCTGCAAACAGCCTATTCGGAAATCGTAATAGGTCGCTTTCCCGTTACAGGGGAAATAGTCGGTATATCTTTCCGCAAGCTTGCCGCGCGCGTCGTGATTCCCTCGCGCAAGGATCACGGGAATTTTCCCTTTTGCAAGCTCGCCGACGAATTGGCAAACCTCGAAATAATTCTCCTCCGTTTCCACCTCGCCGATATCCCCGTTCACCACGAAAAGATCGGTATCCTCTCCAAAATAACGGGCGGTCAAAAGCGCGCGTTCGAAGTGATAATGCACGTCGGCGACTTGATAAATGCGGATATCCTCCGTCTTTATAAGCGGCTTGAACGCAAATCTTGCCGTTTGCTCCTCTTTGAACTCGGAAAAATACGCCTTCCTTTCCACCGTTTCCCTGAAAACGATCTCGTAGGCTTTCGCCGCGTCCAAGGCTTCCTGCGGCAAGCGAATCTTCGCATAGCTCTTTTCCGAGCTTAACACGCCCGAATTTTCCTCGTAATACGCTTCGCCGTCCGCTCTTACGCAAATAATACCGTTCGTTTTCGCGGTAACGAGAATTTCATATTCCCTGCCGACGACGAAAACGCTCGGATAACATTTCAAAAACGCGTGCTCCATAAACACCTCGCTATGGATAACGAGCCGCGAAGCTATCGCGGCTCGTTCCGTCGCTTATTATTTTCTCAAATGCTTGGGCTTACGGATCTTGTTGAGCTGTTTGTTGAATTTCAAAAGCTCTTCCTTGGTGAAGGAAATATTCATATTACCCATAAGGTTGGTCATTCTCAAAACGGTGAAACCGCCCATCATTTGCATCATACCCTCGTTGATCTCGAAGCCCGCCGCCTTGGGCTTGCCGCCCTTCTTGCCGCCCGTGAGCGCCTTTTTGATCTTCAAGCCGATCTTCGCAAACCACAGCTTGCCCCGCCAGCAGCTCATAATATCCGCCAGCTTATCGTTGAGCGAGAATCTACCCTCGGGCGCCTCTACGTCGAACCAATTGAGGATCGCGCCCTTTTCTTTGAGGATATACTCGTCGTTCATCTTATCTACTTTGCGGAGCTTGCCCTCGTCCTTCCAATCGCCCGCCACCGCAACGATCGTGCTTTCGCCTACGTTGGGTACTTCGAAATAGAAGAAATGCTCCGCGCTCGATTTTTTACCCAAGCTTTCGCCGTTGACGAACAGCTCGACCTCGGGTTGGTTGGAATAGACGGTGACTTTGGTCACGTCCTCCACCCTGTCGATATACCGCTTGCCGCAAAGGTGTACGAACGGCTCGTCCGAAAGCCACGCCTTGTACGCGTAAAAAGCGTCCTTTTTATACTTTCTGTCGAAAGTTATCAAGCCCTTGTGGTTTTGTCCGTTCTCGCCGCCCTCCGCACGCGCGTCCGCACCGAAGTCGAACATATTCCATACGTGCGTAGCCCAAAGATATTTACGGGTGAACAGCTGTTTGATGAGCTCTTCGTGATAGTACGCTTGGTATTCCTCCGTGTAATCGCCCTGCACGGGGTTGGAGGTATGCCAGTTGAGCGCCTCGCAGCCGTACTCGCTCACGCCGATCGGCTTGGAGGGATATTTCGCGTGGAATTTGTCAAACCAAGGTCCGTTCATAGAGGTATCGCCGCCGTACCAACCGAAATAGTGATTGTAGGAAACGACGTCGGAAATATGCACGTATTCCTCGTCCATACCGCACATAGATACGCACGCCACCGTGGTCAAACGGGTCTTATCCATCGAATGGACGAGATCGTTGAGCTCGTAATGGTTGGAGAGCAGGTCGGGGTCGTTCGCACCGCCGATCGTGATCTCGTTGGAAAGCCCCCAAACGACGATGGACGGGTGGTTGTAATTTTGTACGACGAGCTCTTTCATTTGCGAGATCGTGTTCGCTCTACCGTCCGGCATATGCTTGGAAATATAGGGAATCTCCGCCCAAATGACCAAGCCCTTTTCGTCGCATAAATCGTAGAAATACTGGTCATGCTGATAGTGTGCAAGACGAATGGTCGTCGCGCCCACCTCGCAAATCAGCTCGATATCTTCCCTGTGATGCTCGGGCAACAACGCGTTGCCGATCCCCCATCTGTCCTGATGGCGGGAAACGCCGCGCAAGGGATATTCCTCGCCGTTGAGGATAAAGCCCTTTTCGGGGTCGATCGCAAAGCTGCGGCAACCAAAGCGCGCGCTCACCTCGTCGATCGCCTCGCCGCCGCGGACGATAGCCGCCGTCGCCGTATATAAATACGGGTCCTTGCGACCGTTCCAAAGACGCGCGTCCTCGACGACGAACGAGCAAGCCTTATCCGCGCTCTCCGCCTTTGCCACCGTCTTGCCGCTCGCGTCCTTCAGCTCGTACGCCACCCTATCGCCCTCTTGCATATCGGTTACGTAAACCTCCACTTCCACGTTGGCGTTCTTGCCGTCCATAACGGGGGTGACCTTGATACCCGTGCCGCCGAAATAATCGAGGTCGAAGTGGGTCTTGGGCACGGCGATCAAATTCACGTCGCGGTATAAGCCGCCGTAGAAGGTGAAGTCCGCCGTTTGAGGATATACGCTCTCGCTAGGCGCGTTGTCCACGAGGATAGCGATCTCGTTCTCCTCTTGCACCTCGTCCGTGAAATCCACCCGCCAAGTGGAATAACCGCCGTCGTGATGCGCCAGCTTTTTACCGTTTACGAACGCGTCCGCGGACGAGTTCGCGCCGCGAATTTCCAAATAGTATTTTTCGCCCTGCGGCAGATCCGCTTTCGCGAGCTTCTTCACGTATACGCAAGAGCCGCGGAAATAGTCGTTTCCGCCGTCTTGACCGTCTACTGCGTTCCAAGAATGGGGCAAATTAACGCATTCCCCCTCGCCAAGCGCGGCGATATCCGACGCGCCCTTGTAAAAATCCCATTTTTCGTTGATGTTGAGAATTTTTCTCATCGTTCCCTCCCGAATTTTTAATTTTACCATTCATTATTATAACCGATAAGCTTTTACTTGTCAAGAAATAATTCGCTTTTTCTCCTCCTTTTCAACCCTTTACGCCCGATTTTTGAAAAAAACGTACGATTTTTGTTAAAACCAAAAACATTTTTGCCCTTTATCGAGAAAATGCATTGACACAATTCGTTTTTTATTATATAATAATATCGTATCGTATAATGAAACGTGGATTTTCGGGCTAGCCCGTTTTGCAATCTCCGATTGCAAAACGACGAGCTCTCCCACGCTATATGCAATACGGATAAGGAAACCATGAAAACGGCACTTACGGTTCAGCCGTTTTTCAAAAAGGCGATGGCGTAACGATCGGTTGAGAATATGCCGTTATAAAATACAAGCAAGACGGGTACAATACGAGGGCGCGTACTTGACCCCGTACGAAACCGCGCGTTTTGCGCCGTATTTTATAGATAGAAATCAACCGAGCGTTGAGGCAGAGCCTACAAAAATGATGAGGAGGACTTTATGGAAGAAACCGTACAAACCAAAACCCGTCCCTTTGGAATGAGGGACAAGCTCTCTTACGCAGCCGGCGACCTCGGTTGCAATATGAGCTTCGCTTTGAAAAGCTCGATCATGGCGCTTTTCTGGATGCAATTTATGTTGCTCGGCGAAACGTTATACGCTACCTTGTTGTTAGTCGTTCAAATTTGGGACGCTATCAACGACCCCCTGCTCGGCTCTATGTTCGACGCCGACAAAAGACAGTATAAGCACGGTAAATTCAAGAGCTACATCTTCGTCGGCGCCGTGGGCTTGCTGTTCTCGGGCTTATTCTTCTTCCTGCCCCTGCCCAACGCCGATACTTGGCTGAAGGGTATCCTGTTCGTTTTGGGCTACGTCCTTTGGGACGCGTTCTACACGATCGCCAACGTACCCTACGGCTCGATGATGTCCGTTATCACGGAAAACGGCTCGGAAAGAGCGCAGCTTTCCACGTGGCGTTCCATCGGCTCCATGGTCGGTAATATCCTGCCTATGGTGCTTTTACCTATGATCGTATACGACGAAGCGGACAACCTTATCGGCAAAAACGTGTTTATCGCGGCGCTCGTAATGGGCGTTATCGGCTTGATCTTCTTTATCCTGATGCTTAAGACCACCACCATTCGCGTAGACGAAAGCATGGTCAAGATCAGCGAACCCAAGCAAAAATTCAACGTATTCAAGGCGATGGGCAACTTTATGAAAAACCGCGCGGCGGTAGGCGCGACGGTTGCGGCTATGGCGATGTTTATCGGTATGAACTCGTCCACCACGGCTACGGCGGTGTTGTTCCAGTCCTATTTCCATAACGCGAAAATTTCCGGTATCATTATGCTCATCAGCTATTTACCTATGTTCTTGTTCATGCCTTTCATCAAGAAGATCGTGGACAAATGGGGTAAGAAGGAAGGCTGCGTCGTCGGCGCAGGCGTAAGCGCGTTCGGCGGCTTGCTCCTCTTTATCCTGCCCATCACGCCTAATATGACGGGTATCGTATTCTACGTGATCGCGCAGCTGTTCTTCGGCTTGGGTCTCGGCTTCTACACCTGCGTAAGCTGGGCGCTTATGGCGGACGCGATCGACTACAACGAATGGAAGCACGGCGCAAAGGAAGAAGGTACCGTATACTCCTTGCACTCTTTCTTCAGAAAGCTCGCGCAAGGCGTCGGCCCCTCGCTCGTCGTTTTGATCATGGCGGCGCTCGGCTATAACAGCGAGCTCGGCGCGAACCAAACGCTCGAAGTCGCGACCAATATGCGTTGGCTCGTTGCGGGCTTGTACGCGTTCAGCGGTATCGCGATGTTCCTTTCCATCACTTTCATTTACAACCTCGACAAGAAAAAGGTCGCCCAAATGTCGGCGGAGCTTGCAAGGCGTAGAGGCACGAAAGTCGTGGAGGAAGCGGAAGAAGCGGAAGCGCCCGAAACCGTAGAGGAAGCGGCGGAGGAAGCGGCGGAAGCCGTGGAAGAAGCGGAAAAATCGGATAACGAATAACGTTTCCATAAAAAGAAGAAAGAGGTAACCGAACGGTTACCTCTTTCTTTATGCGACCGAGCTTCGGTCAATCCTCTTTGGTAAATTGGTCCTTGCCGACGAAGCAAAGCGGACACTCGAAATCGTCGGGCAGGTCCTCGAACCTCGTACCTGCCGCGATATTCTTTTCGGGCGCGCCGAGCTCCTCGTCGTACTCCCAACCGCAAACGCCGCAAATATATTTGCTCATATATCCACCTCCGTTTTTATTGACAAAGCTCCTTGGCAAGCGCGCGCACCTGCTCTCGGCTTTCCTCGCTGAGCGCGGAAAGTATTTTCACCGTCGCTTGGGTATATTGTAAATTCTTGCATTTTTCCAGCATACCGCGCATCGTTCTGGTCGCCATAGGCGCCCAGCTGCCGTTTTCGATAAACGCCACCGTCCTGTTTTGGAAATTGCGCTCTACCAAGCTATGGATAAACTCACGCATAAAGGGGAATATCTCGCCGTTATAGGTGGTCGTGGCAAGCACGAGCTTTCCGTAGCGGAACGCGTCCTCTACCGCCTCCGCCGTATCGCAACGCGCCAAGTCGTTGATCACCACCTTTTTACAGCCCTTTTCCTTGAGCGTTTCCGCAAGCAATTCCACCGCCTTTTTGGTGTTGCCGTACACGGAGGTATACGCGATCACGACCCCCTCCTCTTCCACGCCGTAGCTCGACCAAGTGTTATACAGCTCCAAATAATAGTCGAGGTTTTCGGATAAAACGGGTCCGTGCAAGGGACAGATCGTCGCTATCTCGCAACCCGACAGCTTCTTTAAGAGGTTTTGCACCTGCACGCCGTATTTACCGACGATACCGAAATAGTATCTTCTCGCCTCGCACGCCCAATCCTCTTTCGCGTCCGTCGCGCCGAATTTACCGAACGCGTCCGCGGAAAACAACGCCTTTGCCTCTTCGTCGTAGGTCATTATCACCTCGGGCCAATGCACCATGGGCGCGGCGACGAAGCGCAAGACGTGCGCGCCGAGGCGTAAGCTATCCCCGTCGCCCACGACCAGCCGCCGATCGGGAAAGTCCTCCCCGAAAAAGCCTTGCATCATCACGAACGCCTTGGAGGAAGCGACGATCGTCGCTTCGGGATACGCCTTAGCGAAGGCGAAAACGTTCGCGGAATGATCCGGCTCCATATGCTGTACGATCAAATAATCGGGCCGTTTGTCCCCCAACGCCCTTTGCAGGTTGGCGAGCCACTCGTCCTTAAAGCGCGCGTCCACCGTATCCAACACGGCGATCTTTTCGTCCGTGATCACGTACGAATTGTACGCCATACCGTTCGGCACGGTATACATACCCTCGAACAAATCGATCTCCCTGTCGTTTACGCCTATATAGTGAATATCTTTTGCTACGATCATACTCATTACTCCGTGTTTTTATTATAAATATAATACCCCGTTTTGGCGAGATTGAAACGCCGACGGGGTCATAAAATATCGTATTTGGCTTTGGCGAGCGGATTTTCGGGAAGCTGCTCCCACGGGGAATCGCCGATAAATTCCTTGATCGCGCGTAAATTTTCCTCGCCGTCCGTGATCCCTTTGATGAGCGGCGTACGGACGGTATACGGCTTTCCGCTCGCTCGTAATATACGGAAATTGTTTTTTATCAGCGCGTTATCCGCGCCCGTGTGCTTTTTATGCAGGTCGCTATCAAGCAGCTTGATATCCATATACACGAAATCGATCCTTCGAAGCATTTGCCTAAAAACGCTTTCGCTCGCAAAGCCGCTCGTTTCGATCGCCGTGGGGATACCGTGCAGTCTATCGAGCGTTTGGGATAAAAACTCCCATTGCATCAGCGGCTCGCCGCCCGAAAAGGTCACGCCTCCGCCGCACGCGTCGAACAGGCGTTTATATCCCGTCAGCTTCTCCGCCAAGCGTTCGGGAGCGTACTCCTCGCCGCAAACGCGCAAGCAATCGTTGGGGCAGATATGCAAGCAACGCCCAAACTGCCGACATTCCGCGTGTCCGCAAGGCTTTTCACAAAGTCCGCAACGGGTGCATTTGACCCGTTTATACAAAAGCTGCGGCGCTTTCCGTAAGCCCTCGGGGTTGTGACACCAAGAGCAGCGGAGCGAACAGCCCTTCAAAAACACGGTGACGCGCACGCCGTCGCCGTCGTGGACGGTCATCTCCCGAATATCGAAAACGACGCCCGTCATACGGAATATTCCTGCCTCGCCATCACGTGATCCTGATATTCCTTATCCAGCTCGGTAAAGTACGCGCTCCAACCCCAAATACGCACCACCAAGCGTTCGTACAGCTCGGGGCGCCTTTGCGCGTCCTTGAGCTTTTCGAGGTTGACGGAATTGAGCTGTATCTGGTGTCCGCCCATATCGATATACGCCTTGATGAACTTGGCGAATTTGTGCACCGCGTCCTCCGCCTGCCACATAGACGCCGAAAATTCCAAGGTGACGGGACCGCCGTTCATAGCCGAGGAAAAATCGGGCTTGGTCAGCGATTGCACGATAGAAAACGGCCCGCCCGTCTTAGCGAACAGGCTGGTGGAAAAGTTGGTGCCGAGCGGCTCCCCCTTTCTTCGTCCGTCGGGAGAAGCGCCGATCTCGTTGGCGTGCCATAAATAATACATCGCCGAGCCCGTGCCCGCGCGGAATTTACCGCCGCGGCAATTGGTCTTTCCCTCGAGCGCCTCGGAAAAGGCTTGCAGTAAAAATACCAAATAACCGTCGACGAAATCGTCGTTTTGCCCCACCTTGGGCGTTTCGTAGCGCAAGAGATGCAAAAGCTCGGGCGCATTTTCGAAATTTTCGTCCACCGCTTGGAGCAGCGCGTCTTTCGTCAGCGTTTTCTCGCGGTAGATATATTTCGCGATCGCCGCAAGCGAATCGGCGGCGGAGGCGATGCCCGTGCCGTGTACACCGAAATTGTTATACTTGCCCCCGTTATCCACGGGCATAGCCATACAAACGTTCATAAAGGGAGAGGGAACGAACCAAAGGCTTTGGATCCCCTCCGCGATCGCGTCGCATTCCCTTTGAATTTCCTTTTGCACCGCGGACAGGAACGCTTCCTCCGTTTCGCACGCGCGCAAATCGTTATGCAAGCACTCGTCGATCACCTTCACGAAAGAAAGCGCCGCGATATTCGCCACGTCCGCGCCGTACTTGGGAATAATAAGCTCCCAACACGCCGCCGCCACGTACGAGCAAGCGTCCTCGTGCGTATACCCCAGCTTTTCGAGCGCGGGGATCGCGATATCGTCGTTGGTATATTGCGGAAAGCCCAAGCCCTTTTTGGTCAATTCCGTGCCCAATTCGTATACGCGCAAGGGGGTGTCCTTGCCTACGCGAATATTGATCTTCGGGTCGATCAAAAGCAGCTCGCCGCTCGCTTTCAAGCACGCCTCGGAAAGCTCGTTAAAGGTATCGTTACCCTGCGCGTCCACGCCGCCGAGGACCAAGCTTTGCCCGTTATCACCCTGCTGTACGCCCACGTAAAGATCGCTGTCGCGGTTGAACGAGAGGAAAAACTCCTCCACCAGATCGTACGCCTCTTCCTTGGTCAGCTTGCCCGAGGCGATATCCGCTTGATAATAGGGGTACGCATACCTATCGAACGCACCCACCGTTACGTGATAGTTGCCCTCCAGCCACAGCGCAAAATGGGTGATACGGAAGAGCTGTAACGCCTCCAAAAAGCTCGTCGCGCCGTACCTGGGTATCCGCTTTAAGGTGGTTGCGACCGTTTGATTGCCCACCCGTTCCGCTTCCGCGGCGTACCTGTCGGCAAGCGCGATCACGGCGTCTATACATC
Source organism: Clostridia bacterium (assembly GCA_017471785.1). GTDB lineage: Bacteria > Bacillota > Clostridia > Christensenellales > Borkfalkiaceae > Scatosoma. The sequence goes on from JAFURP010000035.1 coordinate 10,448, forward strand.
TTACGGAATATTTATCCGCCCCCTCCTTCAAGGCAAGCAAGCCCTTTTTTAAGACCGCTTCGTAATCGGGGGACAGGTTGGACAAAAAGCCCAACTCGTGCACGTAATGCTTACTCTTGATCTCCGCCCACTCGTCGTCCGTGAAGATAGGCGGTAAATTTTCCACCGTCCGCAAAAAGGCGATCCGTTCGGCTTCGAACACGACGGGACGCTCCTCCCTGCACATAAATTCGAAGCGTTCGCACGTTCTCTCCGCAGGCGAAAGTCCGCGCGCGGAAAAATCGCGTGCCAGCTCCGCCGCTACCCTGCGGCGTAAGGTGCGATGCCCTTTGCCTATGATAAATTCCTTCAGCTTTTTATCCATACCCCACCTCTTGTCCGATACTATTATACCGCCTTTTCGGAGGGCGTGTCAACGGTTGGGCAGGAAACGATTTCAATCTTTTTGTGGACAAAATAAAGATTTCGCGATTAAAGCTTTAAGAGCCGCTGCGCGTTATCGAAAAGGACCGCCCGTTTTTCCTCCTCGGTGAGCGTGTAATCGTTTTCCACGCCCCCCAAATACGTAAACGGGTTGCAAACGGGATAGTCCGTCCCGAATAAAAACCGATCCGCGCCCACTTGATCGATACCGTAGCGCAGCATACCGAAGCGGTATAAGCCCAAGCCCGAAAGATCCAAATAATAGTTTTCGTATTCTTTGAGCAAACGGATATGCTGGGCGTACGACGCGGATTCCCCGGGGTGCGCGGCGATAAAGTTGATCTTCGGATACCGCTTCACCGCGTTTTCGATCGCCTCGAGCTGCTCGGGTTGCATATGAAAATTCACGGGTAAGCCGTAATGCTCCACCGCCTCCAAGATATCCAAAAAGCCGTCGTCGGAATACTTCCAACCGTAGAAATAGGGCACCAGCTCGCCCACGAGCCTGACCCCCGCTTTCGCCATTCGCTCCACCTCGGCGATGGACTCTTTTGCGTATTTGGGGTGGATATGAAAGCCCGCGACGTAAAAATCGGGATATTTTGCCCGAATTTTCAACGCCTCGTCGTTGAGCGTTTGCATATCCGCCCAAGTCGGCTCGTCGAAGGAGCGAAGCACCGAGCCGCACACCTTTACCACGCCCGCGCTTTCCAAGTAGCTCTTACTTTCCTCGAAGCTTAAAACGTTTTTATAATTGCAAATGTTGTCCCGATCCTCCAAAAACGGATGGGTATGAAAATCAATGATCGTTCGTTGCATACCTGCTACCTCCTTTATCGAATAAATTTATTATGGCTTTGTCACAACAAATGGTTGATTAGTGCTTTGCACGGTTTGACGAGAATAAATACAAGAAAGACAAGCGTTGTGCGAGGGCGCATACCCTCAGCGGTCTGTAACCGAGCATAACGCGAAGTATTTCACAGCGTTTTTCCGTCAAAAATCGACCAAGGGTTGTGACAAAGCTTTATTATATACCGCAGGTAGCAAAGCCAACTGTAACAGGATCCCGACCGCGCCGAGGCGGAAGCTTTCCATAATCGTAAAAATATCCGCGCCCGTTTTGCCGAGCGTCGCGCCCAAAAGCAATACGCTCACCGTATACGCCGCCCTACCGAACAGCTGCGCGCAAGCCACCTTTAGGATAACGGGTACGGAACTATTTTTTCCTATCCCAGCCGCAAAGCCGTAGGCGCAAAGCTCCACCGCCATAAACGGCAGCTCGGTCGCCACGGGCATACCCGACAGCGCAAAGCCGACCAACGGGCTGCATACGCCTGCGACCGCGCCCACGATCGGACCCGCCGCAAGCCCCACGAAAAGCACGGGCAAATGCATAGGCAACAGCGCCGTGCCCAAGGCTACGCCCGTACCCGTAAGTCTACCGATAAGATGCAGCGTTTGCGGCAATACCGCCGCCGCCAAGACCGCTACGACCGTCGCAACGATCTGCGTGCTTAACGAAAGCCGTTTCGTCTTTTTAATCGCTTCCATCGTTTTTCTCCTCCGCTTTTATCGTTATATCACAACGGCGCTTGATTTGAAAGCCGTCGAAATACGCCTTTTCCATAGGTATCCATTCCTCGAAAAACCGTTGCCGTAAACGGATATCCCGTTTCTCTACTCTCGCCCGTTGCAACGACGGCGATATTTCCATAAACACCGCAAGATCGAAATAGTTGCCAAGGTACGGATGCAAGCTATAGCTCCCCTCGACGACGTTGATCTTTTGCCGTGAAACGGCGACAGGCTCCGACAATTTTCCCTGCCGACAATCGTACGGACGGTAGCAAAACGCCTCTCCTTTTACGAGCGGCTCGATCACCTCCGCCCGAAACCGTTCGCGATCGAAATTACCGCCCGTTTCTAACCGCCTTGCCTGCGTCCTTTGCTCCGACCGCAAGAAAAAATCGTCCGTGTGGAAAAGGTTGCCGCCGAGCGCCGTATGAAGCGCGGTCGCAAGCGTGGTCTTGCCCGCCGTGCAATCGCCCTCGATCGCAACGATCACGCGCTCCTTTTGCATACGTAGCCCGTTGATCCGTTCCACGAGCGTTTCCAGCCCGCTAATCATCGACCACCATCACCGCCACGCCGTCGGGGATCGCCGTTACCGTCGGCTTTTCCTTGCCGAGTAGCTCTTTGGCGAGCTTTAACGCTTCCGCGATCGAATGTGCCGGAAGCATATGCAGATCGCGCACCATACCGTCGGGCGCGTCCGATATATACACGACGGTCGCCCTTTGCAAAACGCGCAGGAAAATTTGCGTTTGCCATTGATCGGGCACCGTTTCGTTCCGCCCCCTATCCAAGAACGTCCGCATGGTTTTCGCGCCGTCCTTTTCCTCGGCGAGCTGCCGATAAAACTGCTCGCCGCCGTGTCCGTCGTTGGATTTGGCGAGCATAACGATCACGCCGCCCTCTTTTACCGTCGCTTCCGCCGCCGTCATTCCTTTTACAGCTTGATAAATATTTTGATCGAGCGGATAGCCGCCGTTGGTGGAAAAGACGATATCGGCAGGCAGGGGCTTGACCTTACAAAGTGCGGAAAGGAACTCCGTACCCCGCAAATGCGCTTGCTCCACGTCGCCTGCGACCGCGTAGATCGCCTCTTTATTTTCATTGACGACCACGTTCACGATATAGGCGAGCTTGGCTTTTTTCGCCGCCCAAAGCATATCGATATGCACGGGATTATTCTCCAACACGCCCGTCCTTGCCGACGGGTGCGCGATAAATTCCGAGCAATGGTTGGCAAGCACCGATCTCCTACCAGCCACCCCGGGGAGCACGCTCTTTCTACCGCCCGAAAAGCCGGCGAAAAAGTGCGGCTCTATAAACCCCTCCGCCAAAAGCAGGTCCGCCTCGTACGCCAAACGATTGACGATCAGCTCTCCGCCCGAGGGAAGGATACCGATATTGACGAGGTTATCCTCGTCCGCGCAATCGTGTACGACGATCCTTTCGTTCGCCACGATCTCCGCGCCGAATTTTTCCACCAGCTCCGATTTTTTCGTACCGCGATGACAGCCCGTCGCGATCAACAGCGTGATATCCGCGTCGGGATTGACGCTACGGATCTCTTCGAGCATAGGCGGAATAATGATCTTGCTGGGCACGGGTCGGGTATGATCGCTCGCGATGATCACGATCTTTTTCTTACCCTTGGCAAGCTCGGAAAGCTTGGGTGTGCCTATGGGGTTTGCCATAGCCGTTCGGATCAACGCCTCCCCCTGCTCGCGCGGCGTATAACCGTGCAGCTTGGACACGAGCGTTCCGTTAAACGCTTCGTCCGAAAAATCGTACGCTATTTTCTCTTTACCGTAGGGAAATTCTACTCTATACATACGCCGCCTCCTTATACCGTTAAAAGCCGCGCGATATTTTCTACCGCAAAGGCAAGATTTTCCGCGCTGTGATGCCGACTGATCGAAAGATCCTGCGGCAAGCGGTTGATGGAGAACACCGCGGTAACTCCCTCCGCGTACGCCGCGCTCAGATCCCCGTCCGCGCCGCCGACGACGGCGACGACGGGTACGCCCGAGCGTTTCGCCGCGCGCGCCACGCCGATCACCACCTTTCCGCGCAAGCTTTGGGAATCTATCTTACCCTCGCCCGTAAAGATCATATCGGCGTTTTCTATTTTTTCGGCAAAGCGCACCGTTTCCAACACTACGTCGATGCCCATTTTCAAAACGGAGCCGAAGAACACGACCATACCCGCGCCCATAGCGCCCGCCGCGCCACCGCCCGAAAGAGCGGAAATATCCGTTCCGAGCGTTTCCGCAACGACCTCGCAAAGGTGTTTTACGCCGTTATCCAAAAGCTTGACGGCGACCTCGTCCGCACCCTTTTGCGGAGCGAAAACGTACGCGGCGCCGTGGGGTCCGTACGGCGGATTGTCGATATCGCACATAGTCACGATCTCCACGCCGTCCAAAAGAGGAGAGCGTTGCGAAAGATCTATTCTCGCCACCCGTTCCAGCGTTCCGCCGACGGGCATAAAGGAATTGCCCTGCTCGTCGTAAAAGCGCACGCCGCACGCATACGCCGCGCCGCAACCGAAATCGTTGGTACACGAGCCGCCCAAACCGACGATAATGCGTTTTGCGCCCCGTTGCGCCGCGCTTAAGATCAGTTGTCCCACGCCGTAGGTGGTGGTATGCAAGGGATCCTTCCGAGCCTCCACCATAGGCAAGCCTGCGGCGGCAGCCATTTCCACGACGGCGGTTTCACCGCCCTTGAGCAAGCCGTAAAAGGCGCGGATATTTTCCATATACGGACCTTGACAATCGACGAAGATCCTTTCGCCGCCGAGCGCGGTCAAAAAGCAATCGACGCTTCCCTCGCCGCCGTCGGCGACGGGGATAGAAAGGATATCGGCGTCGGGCTCAAAGCGACGGAGCGTTTGCTCGGTGATCTTGCATATTTCCGTAGACGACAGCGTCCCCTTAAAGGAATCGGGGATAAGTACGAATTTTTTCATAATTGCCCTCTTGCTTTCTATAATAAAGTATTTTTATTATAATCAAACGTTCGAATTATGTCAACAAAATCAAGCCTCGACGTAAAAAAACGCACCCGTAGCGATACGTTTTTCTTTTAGATCAGGTTGACAACGTAAAGACGGGAAAGCAATTCCCGTCTTGTTCGATATAAAAAATAATCCGTAAGGAGCGAAGCGACGGAATAGCGAGCTCGTCGGGCGTCAGCATTCGCTTGTTAATCCAAATCAAAAGATAATCCGAACCATTCGCTTGTGGTAAACAAATCGTTCGGATTATACTGACTTGGAGCAGGTAATAACATCTGCTTTTTTACGATTTTATTATGTGTACCCGAACTATCCGTAATTTTATTTTCTAAATAAATCCTTAAATTCTTTGCCTATCTTTTGGTCTTCCAATGCCCCCGAATACACTCGAAAATCTTCTTTCTTAATTTCCACCAATATTGCTATATCTTCGCCCGTAACGGGATTGAAAAAATCCGCCAAAACTATGCCCATTTTCTCTATTAAGTTTTCTACAACAACACCAATATACCCTGCATATAAACCTTTATCAGCATAATTGTCA
>JAFURP010000036.1 GCA_017471785.1 Clostridia bacterium
AACCGTCGCCGTGTAATCGTTTGCGTTCGTAGCGCTTCCGTTACTTACCGTATATAAATCATTCGCCTCTACGCCCGTTAATTCGTCGCCCGTATAGACCAAGCCGGTTTTCGCCTCGGGCACAGCCACCGTCGCTTTTGCAACGGTGATCGTAACGGTTTCGCTCGCCGCCTTATAATTCGTCGTTTCCGCCGCGCTGATCACCACTTGTAACCCGTCGCCCTCCGACACCGTCGTAAAGGTATTCTTACTATACTCAAGCGTCGTTTCGTTATGGTTAAGCGTTGCGCCGCTGTCTATCGTTTGAAGCGCACCCGTATATACGTAGCTCGTTTCCACTCCGCTAACGTCGATCGTAGCCGTCGCTTTTTTTATCGTATACGTAGCCCCTGTAAACGAAATCGTATAATTTGTCCCGACGCTCCCCAGCGAACCGATCAAAATATCGTACGTACCTGCGTCGTCGCCCGCTTCACGCGTAAGCTCGCCAACAAGAACATCGTCACCCACGAGCGCCGAATTCGTATAGGTAAGCGGAACGTCACCTTCGCCGTACGTGATCGATTTATTGTCCGCCGTTACGGTAATGACTTTAGGCGTAATCGCCGTCGTTGCCGTCATCGGAGAAGGTATCTCGTAGTTCACGCTCGTCGTGGCAAACGTCGCCGTCGTCGTTACGGTGCCGTCGTCAACGTTCGTCGCCGCTCCTGCGTACGTAACGGTCAAACCGACTCCGTCTTTTCCGATAGGCAAAACCGTCTTGATTCTCGCCGTATGCGGCTGTCCGTCGTATTCAAACGTTGCGTTATCGTAAACGACCGTACTCATATCGTATTGCGCCTTTTGAATGGTATACGTAGCGCCCGTGAACGAAATCGTATAGTTGCTTCCAGCCGTCAACGTGCCTTGCTTTATCGCATAAATGCCTGCGTTATCAACTGCTTCTCGGGTCAGCGCGCCCTCTAAAGCGTCGCCGTTTACCAAGCCCGTCACCGGCTTATACGTAAGCGCGACTTTTTCATCACCGTACGTGATCGTTTTACTTTCCGCCACGATCGAGATCGGTTTGGGAGCAATCGTATAGCTTGCCGCCGTATAGAATATATCGTAATTTCCCCCGGCGGTCAAAGTACCTTGTCCTATCGCATAAACGCCTGCGTTATCACCCGCTTCTCGTATCAATTCGCCCGAAAGGCTGTCTTGACCAATAAGTCCCGATTTCGTATACGTAAGCGCGACGTTTGCATCGCCGTACGTAATCGATTGATTGTCCGCCTCTACCGTCAAAGGCGCGCGATCGATTTGAACGGTTACGCTCGTATCCGTCCAAGAAATATCCCCCTCGTCGTCACGGGCACGCACCGTCAACGTATACGTCCCACTATCTACAACGTCTTTTACGGACAGCGTATTTTGTTGCCCGCTTACGTAATCCTCGCCTTTATACCAAGAATAGGAAAAGGTTACGTTGGGCGCTTCGTGCGTAGCCGCCGCCACGATCTCGTGCGTTTGTCCGTCGTAGGTAGCGTGATATCCACTCACCTCCACCGTGGGCTTTTTCAAGCCCCACTCGGGATAGAGAACGTAGCTTTTCGAAAGATCGGTAATGCTAAAAATAAGATCCGTGCGTTCTGCGTCCGTGCACCAATACTCGCAAACGTAGCCCGTTTTTAACGGATTTTCGAGATTTTCGGGCAAGGCGTATCTATTCATTTGCGGATACAACTCCGTAAGCAGCTCTACCTCGCCGCCGATACTCGTATAATCGGCGCGGACGGTGGGAATTTCCTGCCACTCGCCGTAAATATTTAAGCTTTCGCTCGTCGTTATTTTGCCTTGCGTGGGAACGATTTTCTCCCCGTTGACCGTCATTGCAGGTAAACGATAGACCTTGCCCTCCGCGGTATGTACCCAATGCTCGCCGAAATATTCGTTGGTATCCTCCATACCCGAAAAGGGCAACGCAACCTCCGCGATACCGTCGGCGTTTTTGGTTACGATTTGCGTTTGGATATATTCCGTAAGCACGCCGCTATCGTCGGGCGCCGTGATATTATAATTCACGAATATCTCGTTTTCCGCCAAAACGGGCTCGATTTGCCCTTGCATTTCGGGATATTTTTGGCGGTAATGATCTATTTGGCTTTTTGCAACGAGGATTTTGATATTTTCGTTGAATTGTGCGGCGTTTGTAAACACTACCTCCGCGCCCTCGGCGATACGCAGCTGCGTAATCGCCGCGTTCGCAAAATCCCCACGAACGGTAAAAGCGGAAGAATTTACCGTAAGCGTTTCAAGCTTACTATCCTCAAACGCGATGCCGTCAATCTCGGTGATAGTCGCCGGCAACTCGATCTCTCTTACCGAGCGCACGCCTTGGAACGCGTAAGAGCTGATACCGGAAACCACCGACGGCTCCTCGTACCCTTCCAATTGGACCTCGGAAAGCACGGTATACTTGTCCTGCGTTTTGATTCCGAAAAGATCGGACGCGGTAAGCATAAACGCGTCAAGCTCTACGTCGCCGTCCAACCCTACTTCGTATCGAACCGAACGCTTAAACGCGCCCGTTTCCAAATACACGCCGTCCGCCGCGCCCTGCATGCCGCCGCACGAAACGACCGTTCCGAGCGCAACCGCAAGCACGCAAAGCCCCGTAGCGATCGTCGAGCCGATCCGTCCTTTCTCCCCTGTAAAAAGCGACAAATAGGGTCCAACCGTGTAGAGAAACGTCAAGACGGGCAATGCGATCCAAACGATCAAGTATCCGTTCGCCCCGAAAGCGAAATATGCGGCTGCTATGACAAGCGCCATAACGCACAATAAACAGCGTATAATTATGCGGATCGTGCGATAATGCACGCGCTTTACGAAAAAAAGCACACCGCAAAACAGCAGGGAACAGCAGGAAACGATAAACGAAACCGTTGCGAATACACGCGACCCATTGCCATAAAAGCCGCCGAAAAACACGCGGCTCACGAGGAAAAACAGCATAAACAACAGGAGCAAATAAAATCCAACGTTGAAAATAGCCTCCGTAATTTTAATTTTTTTCCGCGCGGCTTTTATATCGTCTTTTGTTTTTTCAATCAACGCACGCACCCGAGCTTCTCTTATCTCGTTTGTCATTACCACACCTCCTCTAAAGATATTTTACCATTAACATAAAGAAACGTATACGTCGAATCTGCATGTATGGAAAATCGCACATATTGCTCCCGTCCATCGTCCGAACAATAAGCGGAATCAACGCCAACGTAATACGAGGATTTACGTAAGCGTGCTCTATCGAACAAATACACAAAAGGCAAATATTTGTGTATTTCGTTACGAACCTTTTTCTCCCAGTTCGCCGATAAGTCCTTACAACGATCTATAATCGATTTTATTTCGTCATTTTTTTCGATTACATTGACGCACTTTTGGCACAACGATTTGTGCAAAAACTTGTCGTAATGCAAGTTCTTCGAACAGCTTTTGCATACCCATTCACCGCAGCATTCACATTTCTTATAGTTAAATTCGTTGTCATAATAAATAACGTTACCGTCTTCCTTCTTGCAATTCGGACAAACAAATACGTTTCCACCCTCCGAGATAGAAATAAAATCTCTACCTTCCGCATTCGTGACTTTGGCTAAAGCACGACGCTTCGATCGTTGTTCTCCGTCCTCAAAAGCAACCGAACAAATTCGACGATATTCGTCGCCATACCGAAAGGTCGTCCCTTTGCAGTTCGAACAGCCGTACTCATTATCCTTGCTTCCTAAAAACTTGTATTTCTTTTTATATTCGAGAGCACGATCTTTCTCCGCGTAATATG
>JAFURP010000037.1 GCA_017471785.1 Clostridia bacterium
ATATTTCCGCCCCCGCTCGACTTCTATATATATTATATAGCAAACGAACGAAAATTTCAATACTTTTGCGTGAAAAAATATACCAAAAAATGTAAAATTTTTTTAGTACTTTTTCCCAAAACCGTTTGCGCGTTACGCTTTCTTGCGATTTTTCATGGAAAGGAGGGCAAAGCCCGACGCGGCAAGCTCCTATAAACCCACCTCATTCTCCGTGCGATCAAAAAACATTTTTTCGTAATTTCTCTATATTATATTGACTTTTTCCAAAAAATTGCGTATAATAAAGAGGCTAAACCCGTGATCTAAAAAAATTTTTAGATTGCAAATTTTATTTATAAATTACAAAGGATATAATCTCGGTAGGATTATATCTATTATCGCGTTTACAAATTCCTTTGTGGTTTATAAATTTGTAACGGGTTTAGCGACTTTGTGAGAAAGGTATATTCTACAGTGCCGTTCTCGCAAGGGACGGCACTCTTTTTTATAAGGCGATAAGGAAAATGGGAAACGACGGAAAGAAATGCGCTTTTTTCGGGCATAGAAAGATAGAAGTCACGGACGAATTGAAGGTCAAGCTTACGGGCGCGATCGAACGCTTGATCACGCAGGAGGGCGTGACCGTATTCGTATTCGGCAGCCGCAGTCAGTTCGACGAGCTTTGCCACGCGACGGTCACGGCGTTGCAAAAGCGCTATCCCCACCTGCGGCGCGTCGCGCACCCGTGTAAAAGCGAATATATGCATTTGAAGGGCAAGCAAGACCCCGAAAAAACGGCGGAGCGTTTGAATAAGCACGGCTTTATCTATCAAGAATACGAGGAGATCAAGCCCTCCGACCGCGTTTGCGCGGCGGGGAAAGCCGCCTACGTCGAGCGCAACCAAGAGATGATCGACGAGAGCGATTTTATCCTGTTCTACTACGACGCCGCCTATAAACCGCCCCAACGCAAGGACGGGCAAACGAGCGCCAAGAGCGGCACGGGGCTTGCCTACGAATACGCGTTGACCAAGCAAAGGACGGCGAACAAGGTCGTACTGAATATCTTCGAGTGAATAGTCGCTACGGCTATTCGCTTTATTTTTATAAATTTTTCCGTTTATCTCTTTCCTTTTTCGTCGTAATATGGTATAATACGGTCAGGAGTTTATTATGGCATACTACGAAGAATTATCGAAAGAATTGATCGAGCGAATGGAGCGCGAGCAAAAAGACGGCTCGTTCACTCCCGTCGCCTTCGACGAAAAAAACGCGCTCCGTCGCCGGGCCAATCCGCACGACGACGCCAACGTCTTGCGCGGCGCGTTTGCGCGCGACGTGGACAAGATACTCAACTGTCCCTATTACAACCGTTATTCGGATAAAACGCAGGTGTTTTCGCTCTATAAAAACGACGATATCACGCACAGGAGCTTGCACGTGCAGCTCGTGTCCCGTATCGCGCGCACGATCGGCAAAGTGCTTCATCTCCACCTCGATTTGATCGAAGCGATCTCCCTCGGGCACGATATCGGGCATACGCCGTTCGGGCACACGGGCGAGCGGTTTTTGGATAAATTGTACGCCGAGCACACGGGCAGACGGTTTGCCCACAATATCCATTCCGTACGCGTTTTGGACGTGCTTTTTCCGTTAAACCTTTCGTTGCAAACGCTAAACGGTATCGCCGCGCACAACGGCGAAATGGAGCTAGACGCATACCTGCCCCGTCCGTTAAACGATTTCAAAACGTTCGATAGCGAGATAGAAAAGTGTTATATAGATAACGAATATATCAAAAAGCTCGTCCCGTCCACGCTGGAGGGGTGCGTGATGCGTATTTGCGATATTATCGCGTATCTCGGCAAGGATCGCCACGACGCGGAAACGGGAAAGCTCCTGCAAACGGAGGATTTTTCCGATTACGGCATCGGAAAGATCAACGCGGAGATCGTAAACAACCTTATGGTCAACGTTATCGAGCACAGCTACGGCAAGCCTTATATCAAGCTCGACGAAGCGCATTTCGAGGCGCTGCAAAAGGGAAAGCGCGAAAATTACGCGCATATCTACGGCAACGAAACGGTGAAGCACGCCGACAAGACGATCGAGAGCATGCTTGCCGAATTATACGAAAAGCTGTTGTCCGATCTACGGGAAAGCCGCACGTCCTCCCCTATCTTCCAGCACCATATCGATTATTTGAACAAGCCGTATTATAAGGCGAAACGGACGATCCCGTACGAGGAAACGGAACACAACCAGACGGTCGTGGATTATATCGCGAGTATGACGGACGATTATTTCCTCGAGCTGCATAAATATCTTTTCCCGAAATCCAATCACAAGATCGGGTATATCGGTTATTTCGACTGACGAAAAAGGCTTGAAACGAAAAACGTTTCAAGCCTTTTTATTCGCCCGTCTTGATCTACTCAAAACAGGTAGGAGGCAATATATTCCACCTCTGCGTCGGTTGCAAGCTCGGGGTCTTTTTGCGCAAAAGTCACCTGCATACCGCCGTCCTTGGCGGCAAGGGCAAAATGGCAAAGCGCGATACCCATATCGATCTTTTGCATATCCAATTCCTCGTTATGGGAAAAGCCCTTGCTCCGCTTCAAATAGAAGTGCACGGCGGCTTCCGTAACGATCGCCCGCCACGGCTGTTTGTTTACCGCCGACGGCGCCAAGCGCACCATCTCCAACGGATACGCGAGCCTGCCCGCGTTCTCCGCCGTCAACGGCGTGGCAAAGGAGCCGTCGAAAAACAGCTCTTCAAACGGCTTTCTTTCGTCGGCCTTGATCGCCCGTCGCATCATTCTTTCGCGCAGAGCCATTTTTTGCGCGGGATAGCCGAGCGCACTTGCACAGGGCATGATCTCGTCCTCGCCAAGCCCCATCGCTCGCTCAAAAGCGGCGCGGTTCATCGTGCCGCCCAACCAAACGGTCCCGACCCCGATAGATCGTGCGTACAGGACGAGCGCTTCAAAGGAATATCCGAACGCCACGCTTGCATTCGGACCGCGTTTGATCTTGCCGCCGACGTATAGATCGGTACCGACGACGACGGGACAGGTAAGCCCGTTCTCCTTGGCGCTCATCAGTTGGAACGCTACGGGGATATTATACGGATTTTCGATCGTTTCCATAAACGAGCAAAGCCTATCCCTATCCCGTTCGTGCAATTCTTGACCGTCGAACGTCCGAACGCTTCTTCTTTGGCGAATGTGTTCCGCAATACCTTCCATAATACCCTCCCCAAAACGGTTATTTTCCTTGCGAGGATTGCTTGCCGAGCATCTTATATAATAGCTCGTACAGGAGCATACCCTCTTCGGCGGTAAGCTTGGTACAGCCTGCGATTTGCAGGGGCACCTCCACCGCCCTTTCTTTGAGCCGCTCTCCCGTATCCGTTACGGTAACTACGAGATTGCGTTCGTCCTTTTCCGAACGCATACGGGTAACTAAGCCTTTTTCTTCCATTTTTTTCAAAAGCGGCGTCAGCGTGCCCGAATCGAGGTATAAGCGCTCGCCGAGCTCTTTCACGGTAACGCTTTTTCTCTCCCAAAGCACCATCATAGCGATATACTGCGTATACGTAAGCTCGAGCTTATCGAGAAAGGGCTTATACCGCTTCACGATCTCACGGGAGCACGCGTACAGCGGAAAGCAAAGCTGATTTTCCAGCTTCAATACGCCGTATTCTACTTTATCCATCGTATCACCTATATTACAAAATTACAAACACGCCTCGATCGCGTCCTTGAGCTTTTTCATATTCGTAGGCTCGAAACGGCCGACGATCTCGCCGTTCCTGTCGATGAGGAATTTCGTGAAATTCCATTTGACCTTGCCGTTGTTTTTGTAATCCTTATCCGTTCTTTTCACTACGCCCGAAAGAATGAGCGACATAGGCGATTTTCCGAACCCGTCGAATTTAGTGTTTTCGGTCAACCACTTATAAAGGGGTATCGCGTTCTCTCCGTTCACGTCCACCTTCGCAAACTGCGGGAAGGTGATCCCGTAGCGTCCCGTACAAAAAGTGTGTATCTCCTCGTCGTTCCCGGGGGCTTGATTGCCGAATTGATTGCAAGGGAAATCGAGTATCTCAAACCCCTGCGCCGAAAATTCGTCGTACAATTCCTGTAGCTCCTTATACTGCGGCGTAAATCCGCAGCCCGTCGCCGTATTCACCACCAAAAGAACCTTCCCCTTATAATCCGCCAAAGCCACTTCGCTGCCGTCTCTTGCTTTTACCTTAAAATCATATGCGTTCATAGCCGCACCTCCGATTAAAAATATTTTGCTCAATTCAATTGAGTACAATTTATTATAGCACAACGTTTTTACGCGTGTCAATAATTTTGCAAATATTTTTATATCCTTTTGGTGGAAAATTATACCTTTCGACTAAAAAAGCGAGAATATCCTATTATATTTACCGATAAAAACGCGGTTGACTTCTAATAATAAAAAGGACGAGATTTTTTCAATCTCGTCCTTTTTATACACGGCAGCTGTTTTATTTTGATTGGAAGCGCTTATCCTTTATTTATCACACCATACCCGACGAAAAATTTTTCACCGTATAATACCGCCTGTTTTACTTTTTGCGCAAAGGCGGAAGGACAGGGTGCGTCGGCTATATTCTCCCTAGTGGTATCCCAACGAAATACGTACCGCAAAAGTGCGTCTGATTCGTCTACGTTCGCAATAGAAAACATATCGGCAAACCGCAAAATATTGCTTTCAGGCGGTAAATACTTATCCAAACCTTTCCATAAAAGCCACGAATGACAGGTAAAATACCGATAGGAAAAATCAGGGAAAAACGTATCGAAGAACGTTCTTGCTCTCGCTAAGGATTGTTTACACGCGTCCTCGTTCAGCTTACCACCTCTCGGGATATGGATTTGCATATTGTTTTCGCCCTTTTCGATACCAAGCTCCTCCACGTCGCATTCTGCTTGCGCCATACTGAACTGCAATCTGCCCAATCGGAATAATCGTAGCGTAAAATGCCGTTTTAGCCAAGAAAGCTCTCCTAAATACAGCGTTCCTTTTATCGCGCTCCAAATTTTCGTCCAAATTACAACGTCCTGCAGGGTGTCTAATATAACGCTTTCGGGAATACCCTTTTGCTTGCATTGATTTTCGTACGCCTCGCACATATACAAAAACGAGAGCAAATTCTTTTTGCCGTTATCGCAAGCTTCGTCATAATCCTCCACGTTGGTTGTCGATAAAATACACTCCGTGGAAAGCGCTTGATAAAATTCGTCGTTATATTCCGTCGGAAAGTCTAACGCATGATACCATTTTATGATGATCTTCGTTACGTCTACCGTGGATTTGCTCGTTTTTATAGCAAACTTTTCCATATCCTTCTTCCTAATATACCGCATTCACGCGTAGAAGCAGATCAATTGCGTAAACACGCTTTAATTTCTTTATATATTTTATTTCGCAAGGCAATAAAATCTTTATCCTTTCTTGGATATACATTATAGCCCTTGACGTTCGCTCCGTCTAAAAGCGTACGCACCACCGCTTTTCCCGCAAGCTTTTCCAACGTCAACAACGCATTATAATCTTGCATCGCTTCTTTGGAAAGCTCCGCACGGATAGAATAATATACGCCGTTTGCCGTAGGATATACGATAAATCCGTCGCCACCGGGGAAAAATCCGCCTGCGTCGGTAACGGTATACGGATCGATTGGCTGTATAGAAAGCACGGAA
Source organism: Clostridia bacterium (assembly GCA_017471785.1). Classification (GTDB taxonomy): domain Bacteria; phylum Bacillota; class Clostridia; order Christensenellales; family Borkfalkiaceae; genus Scatosoma. The sequence goes on from JAFURP010000037.1 coordinate 5,721, forward strand.
TTATAAAAATTAAACCCCCAATGCAAAAAGCCCTGTACCCCCGTTCGATATAACTGCATACCCAAAATTCTCGTTCTAAGCCCCGGCATATTGATAAAGCGATTAGAATAATAACCATGGTCGGGATAACAACAACAGTATACAAACAAATTCTTTATAGCTAAGGGTACGAAACCGTCATAATGCTCTATACTGATAACGGGCACGTCTACCAGCCCCTTTTCATAGAAAACCGTTTCGCTTAAGGCGTCCAAAATCGGAATGCCTTGCATATGCTTTTTGACGATCTCACAACACTTGGTGTAGCTTTCCGTGTGGCTCTTATTCGGTTCGTCCGTCAAATGTAAATAGGAGGCTTCTTTAATGCCCATAGCCAGAATTTCCTGATGCAGCCTCGGCAAAAAGGCGTCTAAAAACGCCACGTATTCGGCGGACGTAGAATGGACGTGCCAACCGAAGATTTTTTGCATTTTTCCATTCTTCTTTGCTACGATTTTCGGACAAAATTTTCCGCCCCACTGCGTAAATAAATGCCCAAATTCAAAATACCGAATGCCTTTTTCTTTGGCAAATCGTATAAACTCTCTAAGCAATGAAAAATCAAACTTATATTCCCCGTCTACCACTTCGATTTGAACGAGTTGCGTCGTCATACGCTCCGCTCCGTATTCCGTATCCAACGGCGGAGTGAAAATGGGCACGAGTAGCATAGTAAACCCAAGGTGTACGTAAGCTTCGAGATATTTTTCAAATATATTGTAAAAACGATTGGTAAACGGCTTTACCTTATGCCATTGACAAATGCAATCGTAGTGCATCCAATTCGTCATTACCAAGCTATTTTGCTCCGCGCAAATATCTAACACCTCCAGCTGATACGTAAGCGTATTCAGCACTTCGTTTTCTTCGCTTGTCAACGTAAAGCTAAGCGTGTGTTTGCCCACGGGTAAGCCGTCTTTATTTTCTATACTGACCCAAATGCCCTTCCATTGTCTACAAGGCAATACGACCCCCATTTTGCCAAGCGGTTTTAACACGTCGGGATATAACCCCGCCGTTTTTCCGATATAATAGTCGTCCGCCTCGGGAGCCGTATACGTAACGGGTACGTTTTCAACGGAACGAAGCGTTACGTAAGGAGCAAGCGTACCGCTTACCGTTAAGGTATTATGCTTTCTCGCATGCGCGTCGTTGAAAAATGCCAGCTGAAAGCTCATTTTTTCATTTTTCATCATATACGAGCGGTTTTTAACGGTTTTCGGTTCTTTTTCCGATAATATTTTTTCTATGGAAGAAACGATCTTTCCTTTTACTTTATAACTCAATTCTTTTTCCATGATCACTCGCTATATACTATAAATTTCAATATTTTACGCATTACCCAAGCTCGGGTTTATCTACAAATTCAATGATCGGCTCGCCTTTTAAGCCGTCGCTTTCAAACACAATCAATTCGTTTTTGCCTTCCTTCAAGATAGACGCAGGCACGTATAACGTCTTTTGCGGACCGATTGCCCAATAACGTCCGAGATTGAACCCGTTTAACGTAACGAAGCCTTTCGTAAAATTATCCGTACGTAAAAACGTATCGCAAGGCGCGCCGTTAACGTCAAACTGAAATCGATAAAACGTTTCGCCCGCTGTTTCCACGACGCCTTTTTCAAAGGACAGCTTGTCGAGATTATCCATCGGCAAATGGTATGCAGTCCACCCGAAATGGATTTTATATCCTAATAAACATCTACCGACAATACCCTTTTTATACATCATTTTAGGGCCGAAATTGGTACGCCCCATATTTTCACAAACAACGGATAAACTATCCCCCGTCTTTGCCGTAACGTCCACTTCGTACGTGGAATCGTTGACGTAGATCGTACCGCAACAACGAGTATTGACGTATATTTGCGCTCTATCCCCAATTCCGTCAAAGACCATTTTTACGTTATCGTAATCTCTATTCAACCGCGTTTGGTATACAACGTAGCCGTAACCAAAGCCCAAATCTTCCATTGTCTTCGGCGCGTTCATAGTAACGGGAGCGGAAAGCACGTCTAAATTATCCAACAATTTCGTAGACGATACCGCCCGTACTTGACCGTACGCGCATTTTTGACGATTTTTAGGTATCGGCGGTAACGGCTTATCCGTATATTTTTGGATAACCTCCCGCACGGCGCAATACTTTTCCGTGACGTCGCCGCATTCGGTAAGCAAGGCGTCGTAATCGTAGCTCGTTACGTCGGGCGCATAGGTTTCATAATGATTGGCGCCGCTTGTAAAACCAAAGTTCGTTCCGCCGATAAACATATACGCGTTCATACTGCCACGCTTTAACATATCGTCCACCGTATGCGCGTATTCTTGTGCGTCCGTCGTATGATGCTTCTCGTCGCCCCAAGCGTCAAACCAACCGTTCCAAAGCTCCATACACATTTTTGGTATATCGGGGAACAATGAATCGTGCGCTTGAAAACGTTCTTCTACGCGACTCCCAAAGTTGATGGTGGACAAACAACCGTCCGTCGTTCCGTCTAAAAGGTCGGGCTCGTTCGTCCCGTCCGAAGTAAACAAAGGTACGTCAATCCCCTTAGCTCGATACGTTTTGACAAGATGCGCCAAGTACGCCTTATCGTCGCCGTAATGACCGTATTCGTTTTCCACTTGGAGCATAACGACGTTTCCGCCGTTCGTTGCCAAATACGGCTTTATCTGCGCAAACAGCTCGTCCAAATATCTTTCGAAATAACGGATATACGTGGCGTTTAAGCAACGGATCTCCATATCTTCTTCCGCTTGTAGCCACCAAGGCAAACCGCCAAATTCCCACTCCGCACAAATATAAGGTCCCGGACGAACAATCGCCATTAAACCGTGTTTTTGGGCTTTTTCTAAAAACAAGGCAATATCGTATTGCGCGGAAAAATCAAAACGACCTTTCGTTTTTTCGTGCATATTCCAAGCACAGTACGTTTCGACCGTATTAAAGCCACACGCTACCATTTTTTCAAAAATATCATCCCACGTGTCGGGTAAATTTCTAAAATAATGTACTGCGCCCGAAATGATTTTTATCCGTTTTCCGTCCTTTATAAAATCCTTTCCGCAAATTTCAAATTTCATAATTTTGCTCCAAATATTTTCTTTGCAAAACGGCAAGCTTTTTATATAAAAATACAAAAGCTTGCACCGTGCATTAAAGCTATTATAAAAGTAATATAAAGCAACCTGCCTGTACGCTACGCGCCCTGAAATTATCGGGCTTTCCGCCGTCTTTCGTTTCATAAAAATCGGAAAAGGGTACGCGGTTTAGCGTTTCGCAAAGATAACGGTAAATCGGCGCGATCAGCTCCTTTTGTTTTTCGAGATCGTCCGTCAGCTTTGCCGACCAAACCAGCCAATCGCTTTTCGTATAACCCTTTCTACTATCAAGCGGTACGCCGTATCTGTTGCTTTTTGTTAGGTAATAATCCACTTCCTTTTCTAATAATGTTTTATCGAATAAACCGAGTCCGAATATTTTATCGAATACAAAATTGTATTTCAACGAATAGGTTTCTTCGCCCAAATCCCAAGTTAAAGGCGCGTGAGCGTATTGCGATATAAACGCCGTAATTTCGCCTGCGTATGCTTCCGCAACCTTTCTATACGCTTTATCTTGCGCAAGCTCCGCATAAGACGCTATACCCACAACCGCTTTTATGGAAAGATTTATATTGTTTTTAAGATGCCCCGCAAAATCGTCCGTGCAAAGCTGTTCATCGGGCTTTAAGCCGTATTTGACCAAATAGTCCGCCCACTTTTTACAAAGCTCTGCATTTTCCCAAAAAAACGCTTTATCGTGCGCGTAACGGGCACACGCCAAAAACATAATGAGCATATTTGAACATTCTTCAACGGGCATTTGATACCTATCGTCAAACGGCTCGAACGTAGGCGGTAATAAATATATGGGGAAATTGGTTTTTACCAAATCGTAGGTAACGTAATCCCCGTGAAAACGCTCCCCGTCTTTTTTCAGCGCATAAAACTGTCCCGTACAATGCGGATAAGTCCCTGCGTCGTGCGGAGAAAAATCATACTTCCATACGGGCATTTTTGCAAATTTCAAAATAGGTAGCATCATTGCTTTTACAAGCTTAGGCTCATACAATAAAAACAACGGCATAGACGGATAACTGATATCCACCGTCGCGATGCAACCGTTCGACCCACATTCCTTGGATAAAAACAACAAATTCCCGTCGTTGTCGTAAACCATCTTATGTCCTGCAATGCTTTGGCGTAAGCTTGCGTATAAAATATAGAGATATTCCTTACCGTATCGCTTGGTTCTATACACCAAATCCGCGTCCAACGCCGCCAATTTTTCGTTTATCCTTTCAAAGTTGGCAAAGACGTACGCCAAGCCGTCGGTAACGGTATGCGTTTTTAGATACGCACCTTTAAGGTACTCGCCGAAATAATCGATGGAAACCCCTTCGTCAAAGCCAAGCATCACGAGCCCTTTATTACCGTGATTGATCGACGCGATATACCGTTCCTCGCCTAAAAGGGAAAATGCAATATCGCCCGTCCTCACGTAACCCTTAAAAGCGGTTTCGTCAAGCATATACGCCTTTTCCCCAGAAAGGTACCACCAGCCCCAATCCGCTCCGAGCATATCGTGCGAATTGGAAAGCGGTAATTGCCTATTTAGCCCCATAAAAGCCGTTTCGTAGCGTTCAAAGGGCATAACGCCACCCTTCACCGTCTTGTCCGTCGTATAAGAATGATTATTATACGCAATCGCCCTGTTGACAAAAACCGCCAATTCCGCGGTTTTTGTTCCTGTTATTTCGTATTGCATATAGCAAACGGGCATAGACAAAAGGGAAAGATCGTTCAAGGGCAACGGCGACACAAATCGGATAGCAAGCGTCGCTTCACCAACCTGAAATCGATAATCCGTTGTAAAAGCCGTAATATCCACCGCTGTTTGCTTGGCTTTTTTAACGTTATACGCAAGCAAATCGTTACAATCCCCAAGGAAGCAATACGTTTCCCCGTCTATACGAACAAGCCCGTAAACCCTTTTCGTTTCACCAAACCAGCTTTGCAAATTGCTTTCATTCAATATATCCGTCGTAGACCATAAGGAAAAATTAGGGTCTTTTGTAAAGATAGGATATGCGGGCAATTTTCTCTCGTTAGCCATCGAACCGCTCCGTTATTTTTCTAATTCGTCTAAGAAATAAGCGCGCGAATACGCCTTTCTTCCCCACTCGTCCGTAACCGTAATGCGGAAATAATTTTTATCCATACCGAAACCTTGGCGACTACGCGCGATATAATCGTTTATGTCGTACTCTCCCCAGGTAATCGTTTCACCGTCCCTTGCGTTAGACTTGAAAATCGCACGACGCTCCGTTGAAAGAGCAATTTTAACGCACGGCGACGTTTCCACGTGGACCTTGCCGTTCTCTATCCAAAGCTCTTTGATTTCAGGTCCCGTGGACGCATACAAATCCCCACGCTTCATAGCGTCGAAAACGTCCTGATAGCGCAACGCTTCGCTTTTAATCATCATCCAACCGCCAAAGCTCCCCCAAGCGCGGTGTGCGTCGTCCGTCGCCGTAGGGATAACCCTTTCGCCCTTTCTCAACAGATCGTCGACGGGCGTCATCGTATCCTCAAAGCCAAATTTATAACACTCGTTATTATAACATTCAACGCCCCACAGCCCCTTCATATCAATATAATCGTTATAGCGCATTTGCGACCATACGGGGTGATTTAACATAACCAAGCAATCGTCTTTATTGCAAAGCTCGAACATTTCGTTAAAGTGTTCTATACCCCAATGACGGGTATAGCTTTTCTTTCTATGCTCGTCCGTAACGTACTCCGGCGTTCTCGACATCCACACGTAGCCCGCGTCAAAGCAAGCGAAAAACGTCTTTTCGGGGTCACGGGAAAACACGTTAAAATGAATGGTTTCCACGTAATCGAAATCGTCGTCTTTACAGCTGTTCACCTGCGCTTCTACCGCGGTAAGCGCCAAGAAATTTTCATCCGTCAAATCGTTATGAGGCACCATCACGTCGTGGTCGGAAAAAGCAACGATAGAATATCCGTGCGCCATATACTCTTCCTTAATCTCTTCAGGCTCTCTATTTCCGTCGGACACTCTGCTGTGTACGTGTAAGCACGCTTTATAAAACTTTCCCTTGTTAGGTAAAAGATATTGCTTCATTTTTTCTACTCCTTTTTATTCATATTTCAAATAATCTTGACTCTCGTATGCACCGTAGCGGTTACGCCTATAAGCGTATTCGCCTTTCCGTTTTTGAAACGATGCGCTCTTTCGATATATACTTCGTCCGTAGCCTTTGCGACGTTCGTCTTGATAACCACGCTTTTTGGATACCCATACCAACCAAGCTCTATCATAAACGGTTCGCCCGTATAAAACTTATCGTTTTCCTTTTTGCCGTCGATATATAAATCCGCCGAATCCGCGTCAAAATCCACGCTGATACGCACTTCCTTATCTTGACACTTGTCGTATTCTATATCCAAGCGGTATTCGTTTCGTTCTTCCGTCTGCCCGACAAGCCGACTCGTAACGTTTGCGCTACCTTTCTCCATCGCCATTTCGTAATAGGTGAACGCGCCGTCGCGAGCCACCTCTTTCGCCCCAAGCGGAAGCGTTTCCAACCTAGGAAACGTACCAAACCGTACGCCCTTTTCAAACACGCCGAAAATACCGTCCAAACGGGCGTATAAGGGCGCTTCGCTAACAAACAAGTACTCTTTACCGTCCACGACGAATTTGTAGGAATTTACCGCGTTTTGGCGACTGATAACGACGATATTTTTTCGCGCCGAAGCGTCCGCGTCCACAATCACCTTATCCGTATCATACGCCCAAAATACGTATTTTTCGCCAATGCGACAATAGGGCGTTGCCGTGATAAATTTTGCTTTCCCGTCACCGATTTTCATTTCAAAGGGAAACGCCACGAATTGCCCGTTCAAAAGCTCCGTTTCGGGCAAAACGAGCTTATGATCCGCAAAGGATAACGTTTTTCCTCCCAACCTGAAATTCGGCATTGTATGATGACGCACGAAGTTGTTAAAAAACACAAACCCGCTTCCGTCTTTCGCGCGAACGCTGTAACGTAGCTTTTCAAAATCCGCAGCCGAATTCCCTGCGTCGTCGAAAAAATAGGTGGGCATTTGCGAAAGCACGTCGCCAAATTCACTTGCAAAATAATTCCAAAGCTTGATATCTTTGCCACGCTCCGTTACCGTACCGTATTGCCCGATCGCCGTCTGAAAGTCGTAGTCCTTTTCGGGCAATTCGCACAAGGAACAAGCAAGGTCGGTTTTGCTTTCTTGAAACGTCGTCAGCTTTCCCGTAGGATTCATTCCACCGTGGAATATGTAATACCCCAAAGCCGAGCATCCGCCGGCAAGCTTACAAAGAGCTAGTGCCGAGGCATCGCTTGCGTATACGATAGGACGGCGTTTTTTCGTAACCTGTACGCCCGAGCCAATTTCCACCGTAATAAACGGAAACGGCTTATCCGCCATCGTGTATTCCATCTCCACCCGCCCGGAATCACTACCTATATCCGCGTCGTTGGGATTATCCGCAATAATATATCCGTTGGCAGGGGGCAGCTCTTCGTGCGTATCCTCCCAAGGCGCTTCGCAATAACCGCCCCAAACGGGCAAGGCGCTACCCGTCGTTCCACCGCCCCAACCGGTAGCCAGCCAAAGCGGAACGTCAAACCCGACTTCTTTGGCTACGTCAATCAGCGTATCAATATGCTCGTCTCCATAGCCTGCGAGCGTTTTGCCGGTCGCGGGATCTTCGGGAAAGCCACGGTACTCATTTTCAATTTGAATGGCATAGATAGGTCCGTCGTCTTTAATAAACAGCCCTTCTACTTGCTCGTACAGCTCAGTAAAAAATTTCTTAACGACTTCCAAATACCCCGTAGAATTACAACGAAGCGGAAAGTCTTTTTGCATAAGCCAATCGGGAAAGCCCCCGTTTCGCACTTCGCCGTGAATCCACGGACCTATTCTAAGACACATTTTCATACCTGCGTCCTTTATCGTTTGAACAAATTGACGTAGATTATTATTTCCAGTAAAATTAATTTCCCCTTCGATTTCTTCGTGATGAATCCATATAACGTAGCTTGCCACCGTATTGACGCCTAAGGCTTTCATCTTGGCAATACCGTCTTTCCAATACCTTGCCTCACTTCTGGAATATTGATATTCTCCCATAACGGGAAACCAAGGCTTTCCATCTTGAAAAAAACCATATTGATTGTACGTAATTTCCATTAATTTTACGTCCTTTTTCGCTCTTTTTGATAGCGCAACGCCTTATAAAACGCGCGCTTTACCCTTTCTTTACAACTTTGCCCCTTCTTCTCTCGCGAGAAGAAGGGTCAATTGTTGTTTGTTGTCAAAAATTATCCGTTCTCGATAACTTTGATGGCGTTTACTCCCCTGCCGTAGCGGTGGAGCAATCTATTATTTCAAAATACGTGTTGGTATCAGCGGACTTCGTGTTTTGATAGCTACCACCGAACCAATAGTTTCCCGCAGCCCAAGACGATGCCGCCGAGCCGTTTTCATACTTGTAGGTCTCGTACTCCGTCACAATCGTCGTCACGCTATCCGTGCGTTGGTCCTTACAACCGAATACCCACGTAGTCATATCCGCCGTCTTACCGTCGGAAGACGTAAGACCTAAGGTAGTATACTCTGCATACGGAATAAACAATTCCATAACGACGTAGTCCTTGCCGTCCTTTTCCGTAACGCGCATAGCGTTCTCTACAATTCCTAAAGTATCAGAGCCCCAACGAACGTAGCCGTACGCCATTTTGAACGCTTGACCGCCAAACGTCAATTCCATATTCGTTTGATAAGACCAATAGCTCCAGAAATTCTTAACAGCCGTTCCCATTACCGTCGAAGGAAGGTTACCGATGACCGCGTTATTGATGAGCGCTTCCACGCTGAAGTATACGCCGTCCGTACCGTATTGCGCGCGATAGCTGATACTGCGTCCGTCCTCCAGCGTCGTCGTCTTCGTCGTTCCCGTATACGATTCCCAATCGGAAACGTCGCCGTCTACGGCAAAATCGCTCGCAACGTGCGTACTGTAACGCAAGCCACGGTTAATCTTCTGAGAATTCGTATCCAAATAGTAGAAGTTGGGTACGTTAGTTTCGCTGACGCTATCCGCATAGCGTTTCATAGGTCCCCAAACGGCGGAAGGCGAATTCATACCAAAGATATATTCCGATTCACCGGGCGCGCCCCAAGCAAATGCCATGCGAAGGTTGGTGGTTTCCAGCGCCTTGCCGTCTGCGTCAAAGTACGCCGCGGTAGCGGTGGTGCTGTTGATATACGTATTCGGAATAAATACTTCCGTATACGTTACGTAGCTATTTGCCGTGCCCGTCGTTTTCATTGCCGATATAACGCCGGCATAATTACCGTTGTTATAACTGGTTGTATCCCAATATTTATAATTGCCCGTCGCCGTCGCCCAAATGACGCCAAGGGAAGTGTACGAGCCCGTAGTCGCATTTTGCAAAGCCAAAGGAACGATCAATCTTGTATCATTAGAAAGCGTACCCGTATTGATAGCGCGCGTTGCGTGGCGAGTCGTTGCAAGCACGTAGATACCGTCGCTACCCCACTTTGCTTTTACGTTCATACCCTTCGTATTGCCTTGGTTGATGACAACTTCTTCGTTGCCGTTATAGGTTGCCCAATCGCCGTCGTTCCCGTCAACTGCGAAATCCTGCGTGACCTGCGCGGACAATCTCAAGCCCCTATTGATGGCACTGCTATCCGTCGTATATTCGTCAAGATAATAGAAAGCGCTTGTGACGTTATTAGCGCTAATCGAATCCGTCCATCTGTTCGTCGGCAACCAATCCGTACGGCTTCTTTCACCCCATACGTACACGGTTTCCGTTTCACTTTGCGACAGCCACGAGAAGCCCAAGCGACAATCGACGCCGTCCTTCAACGCTCCCGTATCCAAATCATAAGCGGCATTTTCAGTATCCAAGAAATATTGTACGGGAATAAACGCTTCTACGCTGGTGGTATATGCGTCAGCCGTACCGTCTACGACGAACGCGGATTCCGTATCGCCGTGCCAAATGCTATAATCAGTCGCCCATTCTTTATAATTACCTACGTTGGTAATTAAGTATGCTCCGCCACTACCTACGTACGTATTAGAAGAATCGGTGAAAGCGACCGAAATTTCCAAAGCCGTGTCCATTTTCGGGTTACCGGAGTTAGAAACGAGCGTTGCGTGATTTGCCGTTGCATAGACGTAAATACCGTCGCTTTCCATCTTTGCCTTGATACGAACGCCCTTTGCGCCGTTTTGCGTATAAATGACGGATTCGCTACCCGTATAGTCCGACCAATCGCTTGCGTCGCCGTCGATTCGTTTTTGCGTTGCAACGCTGTTAAACCGGTAGTTCGCACTTGCCGTACCTTGATAGTTGCCCGTACCTTCTACGGTAACGGTTGCTTCGCCGTACGTTTGATCCGTAGCGAGATTGACCGTGTCGCCTTCATAAGATACGGTGTAGTCGCTCGTAGCGCTCAACACGACGCCGTCCGCAATTACCGTAGGCGTAGGCTTTACCGCTCTACCGCTATGTTTCAGGTCCGCAGGAACGGAAATCATATCGTCCGTAAGCGTTTTTGCGTCAATCGTAAAGGTCTTCGACGTTTCGCCCGTATATTTTTTCGTAAGACCGGTAATCGTTACCGTTGCCGTACCTGCGTTTACGTTATCGGTATATTCCAAGGAATAATCAGTACCTTGTACCAGCTCCGTTCCCGCGTCGCTCAGCGTAACGGCAGGGGTAAGCGCATTGCCCGTATAAACGAGGTCTTCCGCGTCGATATCCACCGCTAACGTGTTTACGGGTACAATCGTATCGTACGTGGACGTAACGGTTACGTCTTCCGTTACGATAAAGGAATAGGTATCGTCCGTAGAAACGCTTACGCCGTTTACGTTCCAGCTTGCTAAGTATTGATTCGACTCAGGGCTTGCCGTAAGCGTATACGTCGTACCTGCTTTCACGGTGTTTGCCGTGCCGTCTACCGTAACCGTGCAATCTACGAGATATTGATCAAGCATAGTCTTTTGCTCAGGCGTGATTGCGTTGCCGTTTACCGCGGTTGCCGCAACGTAGGTCATTGACCGTTCTACGCTTGCCGTATATTCGGGCGCGTTCGTTCCCTTTTGATAATAACCGATTACGGCAATTTTGCTCTTAAATTCTTTCGCGGTGGTGAAATTTTCTACGTATGCATACGCTTCATAATCGCCGTTGACCGTTTTCGTCCAATGGTCGACGGAAAATTCTTTCGCTATGATACCGTTCGTATCGCTTACGTTTTCCAAGGTCAGCTCTTGATCGCCCAAAAGGCTCGTGGGCGCCATAATGACGCCAACCTTGCTTGCGCCGTCTTGATACACCTCGTTATACGCCGCTTGCGTTAAGCTGAAATTGAAACGCATTGCGCCTTCTTCGTCCGATATGTATTTTACCTGCGCTCCCTCACTGAGCAACGAGATTTTTTCCGACGTTTGCGCTTCCACTACGTCGGCACGTACGTTTACGGCAACCGCACCTACTAACGCAGTAAAAGCTACCGTAGAAAATACTCCGAATAAATGTTTTTTCTTCATCTTTTTCCCTCCTTACGCCTCTTCGTCCTCGCTAAAAGTCCCCGTAAATCCACCCCATAAATCGTGGAAATTAAAGCTCAGACCTGCATCGCCACTTGTCCTGACCATATCGTCTACGCTCAGCGGTGTTATCAATACGGTAGGACGTTCATACGCTAACTTGTCAACCATCTTCTTCCTCCATTTTTTTTATTTTTTAAGCTTTTCGCTTATTTTATTGAAGTTCCTTGGCAAGACCCTGCTCGCTAACGGAATACAACCCGTTCGTCGCGCTAATGCTTGTCGCCACATTGTAATCGGTTGGAGCAAACGCCGTTTCGCCCGTATAGCCGTCGTGCACGTAGTACGCAAACGAGAGCTTTAACTCCGTCGGATTTTCCACGCCCGTTTTCACGGTCAAATAATTCTTGTTAAAGAACGCTTCTATCGTTACGATAGAATATTCGCCGTCCCGTACAACGTTATACGTGTATTCGATTTCGGGTATCCAGCTCGTTACAAACGGCGTACCCGACGGTGCGATAAACGCAAACTGTGCGTTTGTATCGCTCGTATCGACGTAGCGGATTTCCAAGCTGGAATTGTTGGCGTATTCGCTCGCGCTTAAACCGTTTGCACCGCTCGTCGTCTTTTCGTACGCCACGAAATTCTTTACTTTGGCTACCGTCAACGTATATAAGCCGTCCGCGCCCATATAAGCTTTCGTGGTCATATAGCGCGCGTCGTTTGCTTGCGTGCCTGCTACCGTCAGCGTTTCGCCCGTATAGCTCGACCAATCGTCCGCGTTGCCGTCAACGTATTTTTCCGTAGGCACTAATCTCGATTGATGTAAGCCGTTTGCGTCTACCACGTAATGGTTTTGGGGACTATTTAACGAAAATTGACTCGTGAACCAGTCGTCGTCTGCATTTCTCGTTTGCATATAAGCCACGTCGCCGTTCGTGCGCCATCTAAAGCCCACGCGGAGCACGTAGCCGTCCGCAAGCTCGCCCGTTCTTGCATTGAACAGTACTTTACCCGTACTTTCATCTTTATAATCGGACGCGCCAAGCATATAGCCGAAGGGTACGAACCCTTCAATCACCGTCGTATGCAATCCGTCGGCATCTACGCTATGGTGCATATATTGCGCGCAATTCGCGCCCCAGCTAACGCCCGTGGACGTGAAGTACGTTTCCCAACCGCCTTTCCCGTTCGTATTCGGCGACGTGCCCGTGTAAGCCGTATCGGTAACGGAGAATTTGAGCGTTAAATTCGAGCGGTCGTATCTATCCTTTTCTAAAATATTCCACTGGGAATGTTTCACCGTGGCGAAGAAATATACGCCGTCGCTACCCTTGACTGCTTTTACTTCAAAGCCTTTGCCTACCGAAGTTTCGTCCGTGCCTTCCTTTCGACCGTAAGCTACCGCGGTGACGCCGTGATAGTCCGCCCAATCGTCCGCGTTGCCGTCTATTACCCTATCGGTGGCTTTTGCGCCTACGGTAATACCCGCTTTCGTAACGTAAAATTTACCTGCGCTATCCCAAGGATTACTTGCAAACGGATAGAATAAGTACGGTTTTGCGTCAAGACACGTATCGTCCATATTTTCCGTCGTAGACGTTGCTTCGTTGGTGGCAGGGTCTAACACGCCCGCGCTCAGCTCGTCGCCCGTACCGTTACAAAACGAAACGCCCACGCGAAGATCTTCCTTGCTTGTGTCTACGTTATTTTGCAAAAGCGCCAACACGAAATCGGGAATAAAATATTCCGCCGTGATATGCTTATACGTCGTACCGTTAATCACCGTATCTTCGGCTCTCATTACGCCTTGCGTATGGCTGGAAGCGTTCCCTGCCCCGTCAAGGTGGAAGGACGTAGCGCCACCGTCTTGATTGGTAATTATCAATTCAATATGCGTATTTTTATACCAAGCGTTTTCCGTGAGATACAATCTTTGCATAGCGTCCGTATACACGTACAGTCCGTCTTTACCACGGAGCATTTTATGCTCGATATAACGTTCTCCGTCCAAGAAGTTGATACGTTTGGTTTCGCCCTTATAGCTTGCCCAATCGTCGGCGTTTGCGTCAATCGTCTTGTCGCTTGCGCGCACGCCGATACCGTTTTTAGCGACGTAGAATTTACCTGCATAGCTCCATGGATCACCGTCTTTCATGAACCGCACCCACGGCTTTGCCGAAAGCGACGTATCCGTCGGCGTTATCGATTCGTTCTTCGCAGGGTCGAACGTATCGTCTCCAAGCTTTTCGCCCGTACCGTTTGCAAACGCGATACCCACGAGGTATTCGTCGCTCTCTACGTCAATATTATCGCCCGTCGTTTTCGCTACGCCAAACTGCAAAGCAAAATCGGGAATAAAATATTCCGCCGTGATATGCTTATACGTCGTACCGCCAATCACCGTATCCTCGGCTTTCATTACGCCTTGCGTATAAGCTTCTTTATACCCTGCGCCGTCAAGGGCATAGGAAACGCTTTTTCCCGTCTTATTATATACAAGCACTTCGATACTGGTATTTTTGTACCAGCTATTCTCCGTCAAATATAAGTTTTGCACAGCGTCCGTATACACGTACAGCCCGTCGCTACCGCGCATCATTCTATGCTCGATATAACGCGCTCCGTCGTCATAATCCAAACGTTTCACTTCGCCCGTATAATCCGACCAATCGTCACCGTTTGCGTCAATAGACTTATCCTGCGCGTCCGCCGTATAAATTCCGTTTTGACAAAATTTTACCCACGTATCCGCGTACGACCATTGCGCAGTGCCTTGCGGTGCCCATTCCCACGTGAACTGGGACGCGTCCGTTGTATTTTCGTGACGTTGCGCCGCAAACGCTACGTTTAAGTATTCCGGCTTACCGTCCAGCTTCAACGCTTCCCAAGGTATAAAGGTTTCCATCGTATAGCCCGTCACCATACCGTTACCGTTTTCGTCTAAGCTTCCCCCGCGATAATCCACGGCGTAGCCAAAGCCCTGTACGGGATATCCCACGTAGCCCGTTGCCGAGCCAAGACGAACTCCGTTACGACGAATCAACGTCGAACCGTCTACCGCTAAAACCAGCTCGTACGCACCTTCGGAAATATGCGTCATACCAGGCGTCGCAAGATACAAGCTTAAGCCTGTTTTTTGATGGGCTTGCAGATAGGATTCGCGATATACGTTGATAACTTCGTCGTCCATTTCCGCCATGAAATATACGCCTTTATCCGTGAAATGCGACGTAACGCGCATTTCGCAAGGCTTCAAGTGCCCGTACATAATGGCACTGTTACCCTTGCTACCGTCGCTGAATTCGTTAATAAACCAATGGTGCTCGTCTTGCCAAAAGCCTTCTTCGGCTTTCCCGTCTAACACCACGCCTTCGTCAACGTCGCACGCGGTGATGCTTGAAGTCGGATTCACAAAGGAATATTCGCCGAAGATATCATCGTCTTTTATCATAGAGCATCCCGCCATCGTCAACGTTAATGCTCCTACGCTTAAAAGCGCGCATATCGTCTTTTTTCTCATACCTTATCGCCTCCTTATTTACCAAGCACGTAAATTTCGGAAAGTGCCACGGCTTGCGCGTTATCCATCGTGATACGGATCTCCTTTACCGAAAGCTCGTCAAATTCCGCAATAGCCGCACCGCCGGGACGCATATATTCTTCACCTTCCACTTCTTCGTTGATATAACGCGCAACGTCAAATTGCAAGTCCTGAATAACCGCCGTTATCTTTTGCTCTTTGCCGTCGATCGTCTTTATGGCGTCAAATTCTATTTGCTCAATACTTCTAAAATGCTTTGCATAGTCGAAGGAGTTATATACCATCAACGCGCGGAGCGTACGATAGTCGTCAAACGTCAACGTAATGGTCGTTTTGCCTTCTCCACATTCGAATTCTTGAATATATTCGTCCCAAGAAAAGAAGCGGATAACTCTATCGTTCAATAAGCCGGTATCGCTATTCTTGCCCGCCCCTTTCACCGTAATCGTTGCGTCTACGGCAATATTTTTATACTCCATATCCGGTCCGCACTTGGGCTGCAACGAATAGGTAGGTCCGTTACAATGCATAATTTCCTGCCCCTGTGCGTTCTTCGTCCATACGATAGGGTCGAAACAGCTTCCGCGTACGCCCGTACCACCTTCTCTGTTATAGTGCGAATGGTAAACGATATACAATTCTTCGTCGTATTCGACAAAGCTGTGGTGTCCGGGCCCGCCGATATGGTCCCAATGCAATTCCGAGCCTATTACCTTACCGCCTTCTTCCAGCGATAATTTTCTAAACGGACCAAGCGGACTATTCGAAACAGCCTGTATAACGCTATAATTTTTAGACGTGTAGTTGTTGACGGATAAGGTTAAATAATACGTACCGTTTCTATAATACATAAACGGACCTTCGTTGACATTCTTTTCACTATAATCCGTCTTGTTGTCATTCGAAAGGTCGTTGGCGGTATAGTAGCCTTTACGGGTAAGTCTCGTTAAGGTTTCCCATTTCGGCTCGTCCGTCCATTTCTCCCCCGCTTCCATACCGATAATAAAGCTGTGACCACCCAAGGTATACGCCGCCGCGTAAAAATATTTTTTACCCGTGACGGGGTCTTGATAAGGATGTATATCGATAAGGTTTAACCCTTCCTTTTCTTCTTTCAAAAGCTGTCCGCCCGACGAAGCCGCATCCGCCATTTGCGAAGCCGTACCGTTTGTAAAATCCTGCCAAAATTCCGATTTTTTGTTTAATAAGTAAGGATATACGTCTTCCGTTCCGATAAACGGTTGGGTTATATCCAGCGTACGGCTCGTTTCGTCATAGCCGTCTTGCCCGGGTACGTTGGTATATTGCACAAAAGGTCCGCGCGGACTATCGGAAACGGCCACGTACAGCGCATACGGGAGCTGTGCCTTCATTGCGGACACGTCCGCCGCGCTTGCACAAATCGCCGTATATAACAGCGTCGTATAGTTATGCTCCAAGCTACTGCCTTGCGTATTTAACGTTGTTTTGTCGGTATCCGCCCAATGCAGGTCTCTTTTCAAATCACGAATACTGTCCATAGTAGCGTCAATCCGTTCTTGCGTATAAACTCTACCGTCGGACGCTTCTTCATTCGGCGTAACGCTTTCTAAAAACGCTTTTCTCTCATCGATAATATTTTGTAAAATAGGCAACGCCTCTTCTTGCGTTTTTCCGGCAATAAGCGCCTCTACTTCGCTTTCTTTGCTATACCAATATTGTTTGTCCGCTTCGCTATAAAATACGACTGAATGTTTATTGTAAAGCTCCGTTTCATTCGATGCGCTACCGAATAAATAGTATTTCTTTGTCGCCTCGTCGTATATCACCTCAGGCGCCCAAAATCTACTCTCCATCCACGCGGCTTCTTCCGCTTCAAAAACCGGTCCGACCCATTCCCAGCTTCTCATATCACGACTTCTATAACATACGATACCCCTACTGACAAGACCCGACGTAGGGTACATATAAAACCAGCCGTAGTCCTTATCGTTTTCATCGTCGATATAAATACACGTGGGGTCTGCCGTTGGAACAGGCATATCGTTGTAATAGAATAAGCTTTCGTTATAGCTCAGCTCTTCGTCGATGCAGTCGTAATAGCTTAATCTATACTTTGTACCACCCGACGATTTGCAGCCTACCAAAACGGTAAGGCTACAAATGACCGCCATAGCTACGCTTATTACTTTATTTATAAAAGAAAATTTATTTCTTTTCATAGTATCTCCTTATCGTAGTCGTTTTCAACCGCGCCACGGAAACGACTGTCTTTTTAACCCTTCAAGCCACTACTCATTGAAATCCCTTTCAATATGTATTTTTGTGCGAAGAAATATATAATCAACATAGGCATCATCGCCACAAACGAAGCCGCCATTTGACGGGGAACGTCATACCGGTATACGCTAACCAACGTTCTGAGTGCAATTTGCAAGGTATACATATCTTCGTCGATTAAGTATAAGAGCGGTCCCATATAGTTGTTATACGCACCTAAAAATCCAAGTATAAGCTGTGTAAAGAGAGCAGGTGCTGACAAAGGAATAATAATGGTGGTCAATATGCCAAATTGTCCCATACCGTCTATCTTTGCCGCTTCAATCAATTCGTTCGGTATCCCTTTCATATATTGACGAAGGAAGAATACCGCACTGATCCCGCCGAACATACCCGGTATCATCAAGGGATACGGCGTGCCAATCCAACCGATCGTGTCGTATAAAAGTCTGGACGCCGTCATGGTAACGCACCCCGGTAGCATCATTGTCAAAAGCAAGAATTGGAATAAGGAATCTCTTCCACGCCATTGCATTTTAGAAAAACCGTACGCCGCCATAGCCGACGAAAACATACCGATAAACAACGGCGGTAAGCTAAAGGATAAGGTATTTTTGAAGCCTAAAAACAGCGAACCGTCTTCGAATACACGCTTATATGCCAGCCACGTAACCCCTTCTTTGGGCCACCACGTAAACACAGGCTCCGCCGCTTCCGAAATATTTTTCAAACCGGACGCGAAAATGATCCAAAAGGGCACTAAAACGTATAGACTGTAAAAAATCAAGAGTGCGTAGATTACTATTTTTGCTTTTACCGTTTGCTTTTTTTGTCCTTCCACACCGTTTTGGGGAGTGGTCATTTTTTTCTTACTCATATTTTCCCCTCCCTTATACGTCGTCGTGGACCCAATATTTGCTCAGCCAAAAGTTGAGCCTTGTAAACGCCAAAATAATCAGCGTTAACACCCAAGCGGCGGCACTTGACAAGCCTAAACCGTAGTTGAACGGGTCGGAAAAGCCCATCCAATAAATTAAGTACACCGCGCTCAACGACTCGGAATATCCTTGCTCGTTATACGGATTTCTCGTGCCGTTCGTTATAATTTGCATTTGTCCCATACATTGCAAGCCACCGATTATATCCATTGTAAGCACGTAGAAAAGCGTCGGCGAAATAGACGGGAGCGTAATCTTAAAGAAGATTTTTGTAGGCGTTCCGCCGTCCAGCTCAGCCGCTTCAATCAACGTTTGATTGACGTTTTCCAGCGCGGCCTGGAATAATAAGCTCCCTGCCCCTGCCGACCAAGTGGACGTTAAAATGATGATGGGCATAAACCAATCGGGAGAGCCGAAGAAATCTATCGTTTGACCGCCGGCACTTCTAATCAACGAATTGATAACACCGTACGTAGGGTCGAAAATGAATTTCCACATCATAGATACGCCTACGCTGGAGCAAACGTGCGGAATAAAGAGCACTGTACGGAAAAATTTCGTTCCCTTTACGTGACGGGTAAGCAGTACTGCTATACCAAGGCTTAATACTAAATTCAAGGGAATACTTAAACAGTAATACAACGTTTGCTTTAACGAATGCCAAAATTCGTAACGCATTCCATGCTCGGTTTGCTCACCGAACAATACCCATTTATAATTGTCAAATCCTACGAATTCCCACTCTAAGATATCAAAAGAGTGCAATTCGGTAAAGCTCAAAAAAATAGAAAGTACAAACGGTATACCGCTAAACAACATAAATCCTACAAACGGCCAACAAGAAAACAACCAACCTTCTACGTTGCGCTTCAACTCTCTCCGTTTCCTGGATATCTCCGTCTTTGACTTCGAACGTTTTTGCAATACGCCTTGTTGCTCTTCCGATACATCTATCTCTGTCATATCATTCTCCTATTGTTTAGAAATCAACGTTAATTTTGATAATCCTTTACCTTACCAAGCTCGCCTTCGTAGTTGCCGTAGCGTTGCACTTCTTCGTTCCCATAGACCGTATACATATCCAAGAAATCGCTCACGTCAAGCTCGCCCTTACGCACTTGTTGATTCAAAGGATTTGCCCAAGCGTCGATCCAATCCTTATTGACCATATACCACCAGTCGCCGGGCGTTTCAAATTCGATTGCCGAAACAAAGTTTTCAAGGTTTCTTACGTTGTCTTTGTCTAATTTTTGATAGAATGCGTCTACCGCTGTTTTTTGGTTGGGAATAAAGCCGTAGCTTGCTTTAATGGCTTGCGCTTCGGCGCTTACCATCCAGCGGATAAATTTCCACGCCAAATCTTTTTTCTCGCTGCGTTCACGAATCGTCAGCGCCGTGGATTCCGAATGTCCTGCAATTTTACCGCGCTTTACCGTCTCGTCACATTGCGGGTCGGTAGGGTCTTTATATTCCTTATATTCAGGAAGAGGCGCGCTTGCCCATTCAAATTTATCTCCAACGTATTCGTTGACCACGGGAATATTCAAAGCGCGTTCCACGATCATACCGACCTTACCGCCCGTGAAATAATTGATAGAGCTTGTCGTCGTTAATGCCGACGTAGGCGCGCAAATATTAAGAGCCTTTCCCTCTACACCCGATAAACTGCAAAAACGAATAAACGCTTCTCTTACAGACGGTAATTCCGTCAACGTACCGCTCGTCGTCGCTTCCAAAACAGACGAGCGTATACCAACCGTTGCTTCGTCGTCTACTTTACGAAGCGTCGTGCTGTTTTTCTTATAACCGCCAACGTCGTCCGATTCAATGATATCGCCTACGGCACAATCCATTTTATCCAGGAATTCCAGCGTTTCGCCCGCAACGTACGTTTTGCCTGTAATCGCCCCCGTATACGTTTTGCCTTCGCTTACAATATAGTTTGCCGAGCTATCCGCATGGCTATATGCCCACGAACCGTTACCCGACATATCCACGATACAGTCGCCGCCAACCGACCAACCGTAGTTGAACCACCATTCCGTGTAATAACCGTAGTCGGTTGTCGTTGCCGTGTTGTATTTTTTCGTCATTAAGTGCGCAAGGTCTTCCGATTCGTCCCAATTCATAGGGATTTGATCGTTGAACACAAGCACCGTTCCGTCGGCAGGCTTTTGCCAAGTCGTGCCTTCACGATATAAATTATTATCGTTACGGAAATATCCCTTAGCAGGAACGTTTACGTTCGCAAGGGCGGGAATATCGCTCTTCTTTTTGCCGTATTTATCCGCAATCGTGCCAGCGTTCCATTCGTCCATTTGCTCCGCGGCAACAGAAATAACGATCACTCCCACCTGGTTCATTGCGTCTCTATTATAAAAAAGGGCTGTCGGAGAAGTATCCACGGGCAAACCGTACAGATCTTCGTTATCGTCGGATATGTTTAATTCCGGATTATATCTAAAACGGGAAACGGTGCTATCCCAAATGGAATCCACGTCTAACGAACCGTCCGCTTCGGACGCGTCCGCATACGCTTGCAAATTTGTCAGCATGCCTTGATTTGCCCATTTTTTGAAAAATCTATCCCACGTCATAAATACGTCCGCACCCGATTTGGACGTGGAAGATTGCTCGATTAAATCCACGTACCCTTGCTCGGGCTTGTGCGTATAGCGTACGTTTACGCCGTCAAGCTTGCCTTGACCGTTATTATAGGCGTCTACCATCGCGTTGAAGGCGTCCTTAACGGTAGCGTCGCCATAGCCCCAAAAGCGCAAGCTTTCACTGTCGGTGCTACCGCCTGCACAGCCTGCCATCGAAGGCGCTACAAGCAACGTAGCAAGTGCCAAGCTTAAAATTCTCCGTTTTACTTTTTTGTTCATTATATCACCTCTTATAATATTGCTTGAATTTAGTCCTTTTTTCAACCAACAATACTATTTTAACCTTTTTTGATTTTACCCCCTGTTTTTGCCCATAATATCTATAGGCAAATAAGGCTTTTAGGTTTTACGCTATTGTAACGCTCCAACCAAAAAATATAAAATTCACTAAATTTATATCATTATTTCCCCAATTTGACGCATATCCGCTCTTTTCTATATTTTTCTAAAAGTATAACAAAAAAAATATCTACTGTATATAGAATTTCGTCTAAATAAATAGCACATCTTTCCAATTTTCGTATTTTTGTTCTCTTTTTGTTTTTTATTTTCAGCCAAAAATGCTATTATGTAAATATGAATATCCAGTTTGACAAACAAAAGCTAGAAAAATTATTAACAGATTTCTATAACTGTACAAATTTGAGCGTTAGTATATTTGACAATGAATTTAACTGCATTGCCTATTCTCCGTCCACGCAAAAATTTTGTGATTGTATGCGAGAAAACGAATGTGGACAAAAAAAATGTCTACAAACCGATAAGCAGCATTTCGAGCAAGCGAAACAAAGTCGGCAAACGGTCATTTATACTTGTCATGCGGGACTAGTAGAAAGCGTTACGCCCATTTTCTACGATAATATTGCCATTGCTTACGTTATTTTGGGGCGTTTCCGCGACAAAGAGCAAATTTATTCTTCCGCTGAAAAAGTGCTCAACAGCCAAAAGCCTACCGTGTTTTCCAATGCAAAATGGTTACGACTTTATAAACAAATACCTGAAATTTCGCAAGAAACCGTCAAATCGGCGCTTTCCCTTTTGAAAATGTGTATAGAATATATTTGGAACGCGCATTTGATTAAAATGGATAAAAATCTTTTGGCGACGCAAATTGAGACGTATATTTTAGAAAATATCACTACCAATATTTCCATTGCTTCTATTTGTAAACAGTTTTATATTTCCAAGCAAACGCTTTACACTATGTTCCACGCGGAATACAACGACACGGTAAAAAATTATATTCTCACAAAACGCCTGTCGATGGCAAAAAAATTGCTGTTGACGACCAACTTACCCATTTCCGATATCGCCACCAAGGTCGGCTTTTCCGATTACAACTATTTTATACGCCTATTTAGAGTGAAAACAGGCACGACGCCGCTGGTATTTAGAAAAAAGCAACTCAAAGATTAACAATAACCCAATAAAGGCACACTACACTTCGCTTTAAGCGAAGTGTAGTGTGCCTTTATTTTGAAAAAATCTCTATAAAAAAGCCCGTAAGCAGTATTTCTTTTCAAAATACCGTCCGTCTACGCCCTACAAGCGCATTTGAACGAACAAATTCCCTTAATGACAACATCTTATATAAACCATAAGGCTTATTCCTCTCTTGGCGCATTCTCCTTTTATAAAACTTAACGTTTTTTTCGATTTTTTGATTGCATAACTATTCCGTTTTAACCCGTCTTTGCGGTTTTTAACGAATAAAAAAGACGAGATTGAATAAATCTCGTCTTTTTTATGCACGGCAGCTTTTTATGAGTGCAAGATGGCTGCCCTCGTCAGAGCTTGTGGCAAGCCACAAAGAAAATAAGATTTTCCGAACTGACGGCACATGGATTAACAGCAGTTGACCGAATTTTTTCAAATCGACCAAGTCTTTATTTTAAAGGGATTGTGCAATCGATAAAACTTTCACGCTTCATCTTCGCTTCGTTTTTTTATTTGTATTTTAAAAACAAAGTTTTCTCGCATATTTTCAATTTTCATTTAATGATTGCCAAAAGATTTTTGAGGCGTAGTCGTCGGTCCGTAAATCACAAGTATATCCTCGCCGTTTTCCCCCGTTTCAAATCCTGCCCTATCGATACAAACCAAACGGGGTTGAAACTGCTCCTTACTGCAATGGCGATGGTAGACGCAAATCAGTTCTTGCCCGTCCAAAGAGCTCGTAAAGCTGTGATGCCCCGTGCCGTTTACCAAATCCGTTTTATGTAAAATGGGATTTCCTTCATATTTTACAAACGGACCAAATGGCGAATCGGAAACTGCATATCCAATCGCATAATCTTCACACCTTGTATGATTCGCCGAATAAGTAAGGTAGTATTTCCCTTTACGCTTCAACATAAAAGGCCCTTCCACCACTTCGCAATCTTTGAGCTCCCATTCCTCGTCGGCACGGAAGAGAAGCTTCTCGTTTTTCTCATCAAAACCGCTTAAATCTTCATTCATTGTGGACATATAAATCAAATTACCGCCCTGTAAACGAACGTAATAGATATATATTTTTCCGTCGTCGTCCACGAAGAAATGTCCGTCGATGGCTTTTTCTTCACTCAGCCATTTCTTTTCCTTTTGCACAAACGGACCGAGCGGGTTGTCCGCAACGGCAATCGCAAGATGCTCTTCCGCTACGTACACCATATAGAACCTTCCGTCCTTTTCCATAATTTCGGGCGCCCAAAACCATTTTTCGCCTTTTACGTCCCCTTTTTTAAGACAGTACCCTTTATCCTCCCAAGTCGCCATATCGTCGGAAACGAACACGCGGAAGCCGTCGTCGGCGTTCGTCGCATACAAATAATATTTGCCGTTATGCGTTAAGATAAACGGGTCTGCGCCCTCCATGAGGGGATTTTGATACGTACCTTTTGGCGTGGAAGCGTTGTCTATGAGCTTGCCCGTTAATACGTAATCGTCGTTATTCATCATTTTCATTATTGAATTTCCTCATAAAACAGTTTCAACCACGCGTCCGCGATCAGTTTCGCTCCCGACACGCTCGGATGCACGCCGTCGTATAAATACGCCTCCACGCCGAATTTTTCCGCCGCGAGATCGAACTTTTCCTGCAAGGGCAAAAACAACGCGTTATACTCGTCCGCGATCCTTTTTAATATTTTTGCATACTGCTTAACCATCAAAAAGCCGTCGTATTTTTCCTGCGTTGCACTCCCTTTCAAAACGAACGGCTCGCAAAGCACGATCTTGCAATCAGGCAAACGCTTTTTGGTATCTTCCAAGATCATACGGTATACCTTTTCCCAACGTTCGATATCTACGCCGTTTTGCGAATCGAGCTCGTGCCATATATCGTTGACGCCGATCAAAATACTCAATACGTCCGGCTTCAAATTCCATACGTCCGCTTTAATACGCGCATATAGATCCACTATCCTGTTTCCACCGATACCTCTATTATAGACGGTATATCTATTCGGGTCTACGCTTTTCAACTCGCCTGCGATAAAAAAGGGATAACCCATACCCAATGAAAAGGGTAAACGATCGGTCGTCCTATCTCGACCCATATCCGTAATCGAATCGCCAAATAATACGATATTCATTAAATCATTGCTCCTTTATAAATTTATCCACTTCCGTTTTAACGGCGAGGTAATCGTTCGTCAAAATACAATCGATGCCACTTTTGATCAGTTCCACCGCTTCCTTCGGATCGTCCGACCAAAAGATATTGCAACGGATCCCGTTCGCGCGCGCCTTATCGATCATCTCCTGATTATACGCCCAGCGCACGAGCTGTATTTTCTCCGCTCCAACCTCCAACGCTCTTTCCACCATTTCAAGCGGCTTCGCTCCTGCGCCGATACAAACGCCGATGAGCGGATATTTTTCTTTTGCCTTTTTCAGTAAATCGTCGTTTCTCGACATAAAATAACAATGCCGCTCGCAATCGTATTTGCGGATAAGCCCTGCGATCTCGTCAAGCTTATCGTCCTCGGTGTATTCGTCCCAAATCTTAACGTGAATATTCATAATCGTACGGGAAGCGAACCGTTTCAATATCTCCTCGAACGTCGGAATTTTCAAACCTTGGAATTTTTCTCCGTGCTTTACCCCGAAATCGAATTTGAGCAGTTCTTCATACGTATAATCGCCGATCTTGCCGGTACCGTCGCTTACTCGATCAAGCGTATCGTCGTGGCAGGAAACCAAAACCCCGTCCTTCGTCGTCCAAAGATCGAATTCTATCTCCTCCGCGCCCAAAGCAACCGCCGCACCCCAAGCAGGCATACTGTTTTCGGGTGCGACCGTATTAAAGCCCCTGTGCGCGCAAATACGGGGATAAGGCATATCCCTATCGAATTGCACGACGCTTGCGCCGCCGTTACGATACAACCAAGGTCTGCGTCCTTCCTCAATATATTCGTAATGGGGCTTGGGCGCTTTATCCTTTCCGCCAAATCCCGCCGCTTTGTAATATTTCTTTTTCGGCTCGATCTCCACCGTTTCATAGCCCGCTTTGCTCCTCATATCCACGAGCACTTCGCCGTTGGGCGCTATCACGCACGAACAGCCGCCGATGGGCGAATCCTCGCCCAAAGAAACGGACGAACGAATGAGGTAGGCGTTCGTATTATACGACAGGAAGCGATTGATGATCTCAAGCGCTTGATGCGTATCCGTTCTTTGGTGCGAACAGCCGATGATGATATCCACGTTTTGCCGCGCCAACTGCGGAAATTCCTCGTACATATAGAAGTCGTAACAGGTCATAAACCCAAACTTGATCCCCTCGATCTCCAGCGTATACGGATCTTTTCCGTTAAAGGAATAGGAGCTGTCCATTTCCAAACCGCCTACGCTTTCCGATTTATCCTCTTTGGGCGCAGGGTGGGCTTTGTAATACCTACCTACGATATTTCCATCGCGATCGATCGCGTGCGTGGTGTTGCGAAGTTTTCCTTCTTTCGTTTCATACGCGCAATTTACAAAGACGATGGAATGGCAACGCTTCGCCATTTCGATCGCTTTTTCCATAAAAGGCACGTTATATTTCGCAATTGCGGCTCTATACGCCGTCTTACCCTTTTGCGCCGCGGGAATATCGCAATATTCGGGCATGACGATAATATCGAGCGGCTCGTTGCACTCCTCCATTAAAGCAATCATACTTTCAAAATTCTTTTGCAGATCGTCTGCGTTGAACGTATAAGCCGGCTGAATAATTCTTACTTTCATTTTTACGCTCCTTTATTTATGCCTTACTTTTTTTAATTATCCGTACTTCGTACGGGGCGAGCACGACGTTTTCCGCCTTACGATACCTTTTTCCCGAAAGAATATCCTCGCCTTCAAACGGACAAACGACCTTGCCTTCTTTTTGCGCGATCTCCGCCGCGCAGAACAGCGTTTCGCCGTTGCCCGAACGGTTTACCGTCACGACGTTTTCCGTCGCTTTTACGGGCAAAATCCCGCGTTCTTTGGCAAAATACGCCACGAGCTTTGCCAATGCTGCGCCATCAGGCAAGCACCCGAGCGTCACGAGCTTGCCCTTTCCGTAGGGCGTTACCGTGATCGCCGCTTTGCCGTCCAAGTATTCGCCGTTTGCATACGTTGCGAAGCATTCCGCTTTTTCGCCTACCGTCAACGCGTCGTGCAAAGTATTTTTGCTCTCGCCCGTTCCCCCGTCCGAAAACGCGAGCTTTGCAGGCTGCTGCGAATACGGCAGGGTATATTCTATTTTTATATCCGCCGCTTTTTCAAGCAACGAAGTGGGCTCTTTCGTATATTTCGCCGCCCAACCGTTGCGAATATCCGTCATCGGCCCTACGATCCAAACGCCGCCGTTTTTCGTCCATTCGAGCGCCCGCTTGCCCATTTCGTCCTCATCGATATTCAAAACGAACGGCGTAAGCAAGACTTTATATTGCCCAAGCTCTTTATGCGGCACGATCACGTCGGGGCGAAGCCCTGCTTCCATAAGCGGTTTATAGATATCTTCCGTGAGCGATTTATAATAATCAAAATCCACCGCAAGCTTTTGGAAACGGTACATATCGAACGCCTTAAACGAAGTATGTACGGCGAGCTTCGAGTTCTCTACGCTCGTGCCCTGCAAAAACTCGCCCGTTTTTTCAAACTGCTCGGATAATTCCTTGATTTCCGCCGCTACGTGCATAGGTCTACCTGCGGAGGAAACGCACGCGCCGTGCATCAGCTCTTGTCCGCCGTAATGCGAGCGCCAAAGCCAATAATTCGTACACTCCGCGCCCATAAGCACGGGTAGCCACACGTTGATTCGATTGAAATTTTTCGGCCGAGCGTGCCAAGCTACCATATCCCCGTTCCAGCAGGGCGAAGTCTCCGTCACCCAGAACGGTCTGTCTTTCATAGGGCGGTACAAATCGCACCAAAACGCCGTCTGCCAAAACTCATTATCGTACCAATAATGATTGAACTGTATCACGTCCGTTTCTTTCGCCAAACGGTTTCTGTCCAGCGAAAAATCCGACATCGTATCGTGCCCGACGGGAACTTTTACGTATTTTTTTAAAATATCGTATTGCCTTTTGATGAAGTCGAGGTGAGTTTTTTGTTGATAGGTCGCCCACGCGTAATTATAACTCGGGTGCGTCCATTTTTCGGGATGCGGGCGTTCAAATTCCGTAAAATTGCGATAATCCTGCGAGAAGATATATGCCCCCCATTCACGGTTCAGCTTTTCAATATCGCCTTGAAATTCTTCTTCAAGCCACTCGCCAAAGCCTTTTACGCAGTTCGGGCAACAGCAACCTCTGCCCGTTTGGATAGGCGATATCTCGTTGTCGATCTGCCAACCGATAACGTTTTCGTCGTCACAAAACTCCTTAGCCATTTCCTCGACGATTCTATCGCAATGCCATAAAAAGCCCTTGCTGTTGGGACAAACGCAGCGACGCGTACCGTGCGTAATCACTCTGCCCGTTACGCTTTCCAACAAAAGCTCCGGATATTTTCTTTCCAGCCAACGCGGCGGGCAAGCGGTCGGCGTGCCTACGATTACGGACATACCCCTTGCCTTGCACTTATCCACGACCTCGCGAAAAATAGAAAAATCGAATTTTCCGTCTTCTTTTTCCATCGTCGACCACGCAAATTCGCCTATGCGCACGCAGTTTAAGCCTATTTTTTGCATCAAGTCGAGATCCTCGTCTATCTGCGAACGTTCCCACGCTTCAGGATAATAATTCGCGCCAAATATCGGCTTTTTGGGCTGAAACATTTTCTTTCCTCCCAACCTCAAAAATCCAACGCATACACGTTTCCGTGTCCATCGGCGTAATAGCAAACGCCCTCGTAAAATTCTATAAATTCCGGCTCGACGGTCATATCCGCTTCCGCGAAATCCACGTAGAGCGCTTCGCGCTTATCACGTAGGTCTATTACGCGCAACGCAGGCTTGTTTTTCGCGTCGTTGGAAAAGCCTTCGACGGAATAAATTTTACCGCCGTGCAAACACGCGCCCTGTATAAAACGGTGATACGGACAATCGAAATATTCTTTGATATCCTTTTCCGTCAACAGTACTTTTTTAACGTTTAGTTTTTCATCAGCGACCCCGTCCGCAAGCTTCGGCAAAGCAAAAGCAAAATATCTCGTCGTTTGCGTCTGATCGCGCATAGTAAACGCATAATAGACTCCCTTTTCCTTATCGATTGCGAAATTCCCGTACGGTCTTATATCTGCGCATTCGACCGATTTCCAAAGCTCCGTATTTTCCGTAAACGTCACTTCAATCCATTGTATCAGCGTCGAAGTAAACAAGTTACCCTCTCTTTGTAAACGGTAAACCAACGTTACCCCTTTCAAAGGGTTTTCCTCTCGCGCATAGTTGTTGTAAATATTGCTATACAACAAAGGAAATTCGTCGCCCTGCGCATAATATTCGTTACCAAAAGAAACCGAATTACTGTGCGGATTGATAATTTCCGCTTTGTCCAAAGTAAACGAGGCAAACGGTTGCGTTTCCCTGCCGCCGTTGGCTTTTACTTCCTCAAAATCGTAGACCGCACACTCTCCGTGAGAACCGAAGCGAAATAAAAATCCGCCCCAAATCGTGCCGTCTTGCCCCCATATTATCTTACCAACCTTCTTTGCTTGCATAGCCGTTTATCTCTCCTCGTCTTTTAGAAATTATCCGTCCAAAAGCTCTTGACAATGATTTCACATTGAACGCTTTTATTGCCGATTTTTGCAGTAACGGTTGATTTTCCTACGCCGACCGCCGTGAATCTACCGTTCTTATCTACCGTAACGATATTTTCATTAGAGGACGACCAAACCGCTACGCAACCCTTATTGCCCGTAAGCGTGAGCTGATAGCTTTCGCCCTCGTACAAGGTCGTTTGCCCTTGTAAAACAAGCGTTTCCCCTTCGAGCGCCTTATCTACGTACGTATATAAAATCTCGTTTGTATATCCATCTTTAAGCGCATACGCCGAAACCTGCGCAATCGAACGCTCCATTGCGTCCGAATAATAGTATTGCCCGTTCGCGTACACATAGCTTCGCGCCACGATCACCTTATCGTAATGCCCCGAAGGGATATCGGTGAGCACCGCGTTGAAGTATTCGTAGCCCTCCTCGTACGTTTCGGGGTGGGCTTGCTTCACGCTCTCCGTTGCCCATTTCGTTTGCTTTATATCCGTTGCCGCGCTAATTTCGTGCGTGAGCGCGCTTTCGCCAAGCACTTCTTTGGGTATGATCAAAGTACCGAACGTTGCGCCCGTTTCTATCACTTCGCTTGCAAGCTTGGATTGAAAACGAAGTCCACTCGGCGCGGACAAACGAACGCTGCCGCCCAAAACGACGGGAACGTCTATGATCGCAAACGTTTGGCTGACGACCGCCGCGCCTGCCGCGATAGAAGCCGTCGCCGTGCCGATTTTCACGTTATTTGCATAGGATACGCTCAGCCGATCGTATTCCCAATCGGCGCCGTGCGTAACGGTCGCAGGCTCGATCTCCGCACCATTATACTGCAAAGAAACGCTTTTGTCAAGGCTTAACGTTGCCGTTGCCGCAAGATCGGTATGATACGCGCAGGTCTGCGTAATCGTATTGTCGCTTGCCGAATAGGTGTAATAATGGATCTCGTCCGCCACGGAAAGTCCGCTCATAAGATTCTTCATCGTACCGTCTTGCGCCGTTAATTTCAGCGTTCCGTTCACATAGTTGTCGTACGCTGTTTCGTCAGCAAAAATCAGTTCCGTATCTTCCAAATCTTGATTATAACGGGAGCGCGCGTACACGCCTCTGTCCAAATCGCTTGAACCGTATAAGGTTACTCCGCTACCAAGCGTTAAACATACCTTTCCGCTTACGTGATAATTCGTTTGAAAGCTCAACGTAAAAAGTCCTTCCGTATCGTTATAACAGCCTGCGTAAATGCGACGTGTTACCGTACCGCCAAGGACGCGCAAATCCACGTCGCCCGTCATTCCCACGTACGAATTACCGCCGAATACCTGCTCGAACGTGCCGCCCGTGATCACCGTCGTAGAGCCGCTGCCGCTATCCACGACGCAGTTTCCGCCGTAAATACTCATCGCTTTACCGCCCGTTACGGTGAGCTGCGCGCCACCCGCAAGCGTAGCGCCGCTATTATACGAGCCGCCAAACACATACGTTGCTTTCGCGTTTTCGCCAAACGTGATATTTGCATTGCCGCCGATCGCGTCCTGTTGACCGCCGCCGTACACGTAATATATCCCGTCGTGATCCGTTTCGTCGATGCCGCTATTTACGTTACCGCCAACGTACAAATGCGTATCGCCCGTTACCTTGCCGCCGCGCCCACCGCCAAACGCCCTTCTATACGTACCGGAAAGCAACGTAAGCTCGGTGCTTGCCACCGTCGCGTTGTAGCCGCCGCCGTAAATATCGACGAGCGCGCTGAACGTAACGCCTTCCCCGACCGTTACCTTATAACCGTTGGCGTAGATCTTATAATACGCCGTTTCGTAAGGATCGACCGAGATCGTCATATTTTCAAAAGTAACGTTATCGTTGATATACAGCGCGTCGAGGGACGTCGCTGCGTCAAGCGTACCGCCCGTGATCGTCACCGTCTTATTATGCGCCGCCCAACCATTGATTGCCACGATATCCTTCACCGTGACCGTGCCGCCGTCCGCCACCGCGCTCAAAGCCTTATCCAAAGTCGCATACGGCGCGGCGCTCGTGCCTGCGTTCTCATCGCTTCCGTTGGCGGAAACGTACACCGTGGTCGTTTCCGCTGTCACGTTCGTCGTATGCATCGTCAAGCCAACGGCGAAGCACGAGGCGAGCATCGTGCCAAAGCTCAATAATCCAATGATCTTTTTCTTCATTTTCTCGCCTCCCTCAACCGTTGCTCTTAAACCAATCCGTATTCCAACCGCTCATATCGTCCGCGCTCTCGTTGGGCGACTCGTTGGGCGATTCCGTAAAGACGTTTTGCAACAAAACGACGACGCGCAACACGGGGCTTTCATATTTCGCCATAAACAATTCTCCTTTTTTACTGCAAAAGCAGCATAAAGCAGCCGCCCTGCACCGTTCTGTTCGTAAACTCGTGATGCAAGCCCGACTTCGTTTCATACCAATCGCAAAACGGCAATCGATCGGGTGAATTTTTCAGAAAATAGTCGATCTTATCCATAAATATTTTGCGCTTTTCAAGATCGTCCGTTAAAACGGCGACCCACGTAAGCCAATCGGATTTGGTATATTCCTTTCTCGTATCGAGGGGCGTGCCGTATTCGTTCATACGCGCCAAATAGCAATCAATTTCTTTTTCAAGCGTTTCTTTCTTAAATATATGCAAGCCCAAGACTTTATCAAACGCAAGATTGTATTTCAAGCTGAACGTCGTATCGTCGCCGTCCCACGTGAGCGGCAAATGCGTAAATTTCGCGCCGAATTTTTCAATTTGCGCGGCGTAATCTTCCGCAATTTTACGGTAGCCTTCGCCGTCCTTTTTCATAACCCCGTTGATTTCCGCAAAGCACGCAATCCCCACGATCGCTTTGATCGCAAGATTGATATTGTTCGCCAAATGCCCCGCAAAATCGTCCGTGCAAAGCTGATTTTCGGGCTTTAAGCCGTATTTTACGAGATATTTCACCCATTTTTCAAGCAGATCGTAGTTTGCGCGGATCAAGCTTTCGTCGCGGTCGTAATAATAGCACGCGTACGCCATAATGATCATATTCGCGCACTCCTCCACGGGCATTTGCAGATGATAGAGATATTCGTCCGTACCCACGGGATATTTATAGGAATCGGGGTGGTTTTGCGCAAACGTATCGTCGAGATCCTTATCCCATTTCAAGCCGTACGCCTGACCGCCGCAGATCGGATACGTGCCCACGTCGTGCGGTGCAAAATCGTATTCCCAAACGGGCATACGCGCGAACGTGAAAATGGGATACATCATGCCCTTCACGTATTCCGTGTCCGCAAGCAAATACAAGGGAATGGACGGATAGGAAACGTCCACCGTACCGATACAGCCGTTCGACCAGCATTCCTTGGACAGCCACAACAGCTCCCCTTTCTTGTTCTCCACGAGCTTATGCCCTGCGATCGATTGCCGCAAGGACGCATACAGAACGTTGCGATAAGCCTCGCCGTACTTTTCCGTTGCCTTGCAAAGCCTCTCGTCCTCTTTTGCAAGCTTGCGATCGATATCGGCAACGCTATGCCACGTTTCGTTCAACGCGTCCATGATCGTCTTGCCGTCTTTGAAATAGTAGCCCTGTAACCACTCGCCAAAATACGCGATAGAAACGATATCGTCAAAGCCGACCAAAATATGCCCGGAAAGCGCCTCGTTTTCCGCTTTGATCCACAGTTCGTTGTCGCCCTTGACGGATACGGTTTCGTACGGTTTGTCGCCTACGTAGCCCCTTTCGCCCGCGAGATACCAATACCCCCAATCGGCTTGGCATTTATCGTAGGCGTGGGAAAGCGGCGTTTGACGTTTGAGCCCAAACCAAGCCGTTTCAAAGCCGTTGAGCGTAAACACCTTACCGCGCAGTTTTTTATCCGCCGACCTGTTCGTCTTATACAAAAGCTCGCCGCCGATCGCGCGCACCTCGCCGCGGCTTTCCCCGTCGGCTATGCCGTCAACGTTGTAGCATACTTCCCCGTTAAAAGCGAGAGAAATTTTCGTTTCGCAAGCCGTCTTTTTTACGATCTCGTATTGCATATAGCATACGGGGCAAGCGAGTAATTTTTTATCGTTCAAAGGCAGGGGCGAAACGAAACGCACGCTTAAACCCACCTTATCGTTTTCAAATTTATAATCGGTCGTGTACGCCGTAACGGAAATATCCGTCTGCGGTATTTTTTTCGCGCCCTCTGCGTTGCCGAGGAACACGAGTTCCTCGCCGTCCACCGTAAGCACGCCCACCACCGTCTTTTTCACACCCGTCCAAAACATTACGTCCGAGCCGTTCAATTCC
>JAFURP010000038.1 GCA_017471785.1 Clostridia bacterium
TGGGCGAGCTGGATAGACCGAAGATCGAAAATATGCTCGAACAAAACAGGCAGCTCAAAGCCAAGATGGAAGCGGAAAAGAAAGAGATGGGTATGCTTGCTATTTGTACGGGCACGGGACTTTCCGACATCTTCCGCGATTTGTCCGTAGACCGCATTATCGAGGGCGGTCAAACGATGAACCCGAGCGCGAGCGATATCGCCAACGCGGCGCAAAAGATCAATGCGGAGCATATTTTCGTGTTCCCCAACAATAAAAACATCATTCTTGCGGCGGAGCAGGCGAAAAATCTCGTGGAAAACAAGACCATTCACGTTATCCCCACCAAAAACGTACCGCAGGGTTTCGCGGCGGCTTTGGAATTCAATCCCGAGGTCAGCGCGGAAGAAAACAAGACGAATATGATCCACGCGCTCGACAACGTGAAGGCGGGTCAAGTAACCTACGCGGTGAGAAATACCCAACTCAACGGCTTTACCATCAAAGAGGGGGATATCATCGGCTTGGACGATAAAAAGATCCTTGCAAAATCTCACTCCGTAGAGGAAACGGTGCTCAAGCTCATCGGCAAGATGAAAGAGGATTTCCACCAAATGATCACCCTCTACTACGGCGAGGAGGTCAAGGAATCGGACGCGGAGGAGCTTTGCGCTACCATCGCGGAAAAATATCCCGATTGCGACGTCGATTTCCACAACGGCGGTCAGTCCGTATATTATTATATCCTCTCTTTGGAGTAACGTATAAAAATTGCATAGAGTGTATAAATATACAAGATAATAGAAATAACGTAAGGCGGGGTGCGGTCGGCAACCTGCCTTTTTGCGTGGAATAGGGAAAGGAGCGGTTATGAAGCTTTCGGCATTGCGTAACGTCGGAGAAAAGCGCGAGAAAGAATTTAATAAGCTGGGCGTTTACGAGGCGGAGGATCTCGTGAAGCTGTATCCGCGCGCCTATTTGGATATGACGAGCCGCATTTCCATACGCTCCGTCTACCACAACGACGTGGTGCTCGTCGCGTGCGAGGTAACGCGGCTTGCGCCCGTGCATTTCGGCTCCTCTCGTAAGGTGGTGCGCGCCTTTTGCACGCAGGACGGCTTTGCCTTTACGGCGATTTGGTTCAACCAACCGTACGTGGCGCAAAAGCTCAAGGCGGGGGAATATCTTTTCTACGGTAGGGTGCAAAACAAGTTCGGGCAGGTGTCTATCGTCAATCCCACCTTCGAGCCGCTCGATAAAAACTACCGCTTAAAGGGGGTCGTGCCCGTGTATTCCTTAAAGGGCAGGCTCAATCAAAAGACGGTGCGCGACGCGGTAAAGGAGGCGTTGCAAAAGGTGGATATCGACAGCGTTATTCCCTATCCGATTATAAAAAAATACAATTTGCCCTCGCTAGCCAAAGCGTATTTCGAGGTGCATAATCCCCCCGACGAAAAAGCCTTGGCGCTCGCTTCCGAGCGGATCGCCTTGGAGGAATATTTCGTGTTGATCTCGGCGTTCAAGATCATCAAAGGCGGCAAGGAGGAGGCGCGGCTCAATAAATACCGCGTGAACGCAAGCGAGGTGAAAGAGTTCGCCGCACGCTTCGGGTTTGAATTTACCGACGGTCAAAAGCACGCCGTCAACGATATTTACGAAAATTTGCACGCGCCTACCCGTATGAACAGGCTGTTGCAAGGGGACGTGGGCAGCGGTAAGACCGCCGTGGCGCTTTGCGGTATTTTTATGGCGGTCAAGAGCGGTTATACGGCGGCGTATCTTTCCCCGACCGAAGTGCTCGCCGCGCAAAATTACAAGCTTTTACAACGGTATTTTCCCGAATACAGAGTGGGATATCTCGCGGGTGGTATGACGGCGAAGGAGAAGCGGGAGATGAAGGACCGTTTGAAAAGGGGGGAGATCGATATCGTTTGCGGCACGCACGCGATCTTGCAGGGGGACGTGGAAATTCCCTCGCTTTCCTTTATCGTATGCGACGAGCAGCACCGTTTCGGCGTGGCGCAACGCAGCGCGCTCGCGGAAAAGGGGGAGGGCGTGGATATGCTCGTTATGAGCGCGACCCCCATTCCCCGTACGCTGTCTTTGATCTTTTACGGAGATCTGGACGTTACGACGATCGCGGACAAGCCCAAGGCAAGGCAGGAGATATCGACGAGCATCATTCCCGAAAGCAAGTACGGGGATATGCTGGAATATATCCGCGAGCAAGCGCAGGCGGGCAGGCAAGCCTATTTCGTTTGCGCGAAGATCGAGGACGACGAGGAGAACTCTATCGTCAGCGTGACCGAGCTGTTCGAGGAGCTGAAAGGTCGGCTTCCCACCGTGCGGTTCGGGCTTTTGCACGGGCGAATGAAGGAAAAGGAAAAGGCGGAGATAATGACCGCGTTTAAGGACGGGCAATTCGATTGCTTGGTTTCCACGACGGTCATCGAGGTCGGCGTGGACGTACCCAACGCGACGACGATGATCGTTTATAACGCCGAGCGGTTCGGGCTTTCGCAGCTGCATCAGCTGCGCGGCCGCGTGGGCAGGGGCGCGGAAAAGAGCTATTGCTTCCTTTTGATCGGCTCGGAGAGCGAGAGCGCAAGGGAGCGTTTGCTGACTTTGAAAAACGAAACGGACGGCTTCAAAATAGCCGAAAAGGATTTGGAAATGCGGGGCGGCGGCGATTTCTTCGGCACGCGGCAATCGGGCAAGATGTTGGGGGATATCAAGAATTTGCACTATCCCATGCAGGTCGTTTTCGCGGCGAAGCGGCTTTCGGACGATACGTTCGAGGGGCGGCTTGACGACGAGGCGTTGCGCGAAGCGGCGCTCAAAAAGTACGACAGCTTGAAGGACGTGGTGCTTAATTGACGAAAAAAGATGAAAATTGTAAGAAATTACAAGAAAAATTTCTTCAAGCTATTGACGAAACAAAAAAATTAGTGTATAATAAAAATGGAAGATGCCAAACGGAGGTGCGGATATGTCGTTGAAAAAAGAAGAATGGAACGTAAACGAGTTAAAATTCGGTGAAAACGGTTTAATTCCCGTCGTAGCGCAGGATTACGAGAGCGGCGAAGTGTTGATACTAGCTTATATGAACGAAGAAGCGGTGAATAAGACGTTTGAAACGGGATACGCGCACTATTACAGCCGTTCGAAAAAGACTGTGACCAAATACGGCGAAACGCTCGGCAATACGCAAAAGCTGATCGTTGCGTTCCTCGATCGGGACAACGATACCCTGCTTATCAAGGTAAAGCAAAGCGGGAAAGCGGATATGGAGGGGAACAGCTTTACCTGCTTCCCCAAGCAGATCAAGGGCGAATATAAGGAGATCGGCGGCGAGATGCTCGGTCGTTTACAGCGTATCGTCGGGGAATATAAGAAAAACCCCGAGGACGGCGCGTATACCAGCTTCCTCTTTGCGCGCGGCGTGGACAGGATCGCCAAGAAGGTGGGCGAAGAAGCGGTGGAGTTCGTGATCGCGAGCAAGAACGCGGATAAAGACGGCGTCGTGAACGAAGCGGCGGATCTTTTGTATCATACCATGGTGCTGTTGTCCGCAAAGGGCGTGAAGCTGTCCGAGGTATGCTCGGAGCTTTGCAAGCGTAACCGCTGATATACATACGAACAAGAAAAAGCAGTTCGATCAAAAAGCCGAGCTGCTTTTTTTGTAAATTGCGGTTGGAATTTTCTTCCAAATTTTATCAAATCTTCTTCAAAAGGACAAAATCCGACGCTATAATTATGATATGATTTTTGTTGCTGAAAAATTTTTCGGCGTAAGGCTTGAGGAAAGGAGCGCAAAAAATGGCAAGAAAGATCGTCGTAACGTCGGGAAAGGGCGGCGTGGGCAAGACCACGGTTGCCGCGTGTCTTTCCGCACAGCTTGCTAAAAAAGGACAACGGGTCGTGCTTTGCGACGCCGATTTCGGATTGAATAACGTGGACGTCGTAACGGGCGTGGAAAATTTGATCACCTACGATATCGTGGACGTGATCGAGGGTAGATGCCGCGCCAAGCAGGCGCTCGTACGCCACCCCGATTTTTATAATTTACATATACTTACGAGTATCCACTCCGCACCCGAGCGGTATATATCGCCGCAATCGTTGAAGCTCGTTTTGGACGCGCTTTCGCCGCAGTTCGATTACATTTTTATCGATTGTCCGGCCGGCGTGGACGAGGGCTTTCACCGCGCGGTGGCTTCGGCGGACGAGGCGCTCGTGGTCACGACGCCGCACGTTTCCGCTTTACGCGACGCGGATAAGGCGATCACCCTTTTGAAAAGCTACGAGTTAAACTCCGTTTCCGTGGTGATCAACAAGGTGCGCGGCGAGTTGCTGGCGGTGGGGGAAAGCCTTACGCCCTCGGAGATAGAGGAGCTTTTGAAAACGCCCGTTATCGGCGTTTTGCCCGAAGAATATTCCATATTCGGAGGCGAATTTTCCAAAACGCATCCTGCGTTCAAGCTCCTTGCCGGCAACCTGCTTTTGGGCAAGAGCAAGCTGTATAACGTCACCCGCGCGTACACGGGGCTTTTGGGTAGCCTACGTAGAGCGATAAAGCGGCGGTTGTGAGGGTGCGCGTATGCGGAAAACGAACGACTATAAACGGATCAACGACGTGATACAAGCGGATAAATCGGTGATGACGGGCGCGTGTAAGGCGCTCGTGTTACAGGATTTCGCGGATAAATTCAACGAATATTTCGACTTGACGGGCTTGCCGAGAATGGAGATATCGTGCAAAAACGGCGTGTATAAGATCGAAATCGTATTCGAGGCGGAACGGATCAAGAAATTTAACGTATTGAAATAGAAAACAAACCAAAGGAGAACGAAAAAATGGCAAAAAGATCGTTTGATATCCTCGTCGATTCGGCGTGCGATATGACCAAAGAGTATCTTAAACGGCACGAGATCGAATGCGTAAAGCTCGGTTTCACCATGAACAACGTCAACTACGAGGGCGAGGGCGGGGAAAGGATCGACGAAAAGACCTTTTACGCACGGCTTCGCGACGGGGCTATGCCCACCACCTATCAGGTGACGGGCGAAATGGCGAAAGCGGGCATTGAAAAGAGCCTGCAAAAGGGGCGCGACGTACTCGTTATCGCCTTTTCCTCCGCGCTTTCGGGTACGGCGGGAAGCTTCGCCGTCGCGGCGCGCGCGCTGTCCGAAGCCTATCCCGACAGGAAAATTTGCGTGGTCGATTCCCTTTGCGCGTCTATGGGCGAGGGCTTGCTTTTGGACTACGTTATCAAGAAAGCGGAAACGGGTGCGGATATAGAGGAAACGGCGAAGTATGCCGAGGATCTGAAATTGCATATTTGCCATCACTTCACCGTGGACAATTTATTCCACTTAAAGAGGGGAGGTAGGGTTTCGACGGCGACGGCGGTCGTGGGATCGATCTTGAAGATCAAACCGATTATGCACGTGGACGACAACGGTAAGCTCGTGGCGATCGGTAAGGTGATCGGCAGAAAGAAATCGCTCAATACGCTCGTGGAGAACGTATTCGAAAGCGCGGATATGGACGAAAACGACCCTATCTTCATCAGCCACGGCGATTGTATGGAGGACGTGGAGTACGTGAAGTCGTTGATTTTAGCAAGAATGCCGAAAAAGGAGATCGTCGTAAACTACGTGGGCACGGTCATCGGCACGCACGCAGGTCCCAACGTGTTGGCGATTTTCCATAAGGGCAAAAAAAGATAAAAGATAATAGGGAATAGAAAAGAAAAAGGACGCTTGCGACAAGCGTCCTTAATTTCATATTGCAGGGGGAACTCCGCTACTTGGGGCTCCCCTTTTTCGTTTGTGTTATTTTTGAGGGGGGGGGGTGGTTTTTTGTGCGCTTTTCGTCTTGTAATAAGCGCTTAACGAGGAGAAGCCCTCGTCTAAAATGGTGTGCGTCTTGTTCGTTTCCTTGTTCTTCTTTTGATCGATCTTGGAAAGCCGAATGGAGTTGATGTAGGCGGGCAAGGAGCAGTTGAAGGTCTTATTGAAAAACCTTGAAAAATACCATTTGCTATATCCGAACTCCGTCGCGAGCACGTCTAAATTGATCTTTTCCTTGGAGTGATTTTCTATGTACTGAATGATGCCGATGATCAGCTTATTGTACCGTTGGATATGATCGTAATTGTCGTTGATGGGGGAATCGTAATGCTCGATGATAAGCGCCAGGATCGTTTGCGCGTAACCTTGGAAAAGCAGGTCGGGCATATCGTTTTTCGGCTTTTTGCCGATAAGCGGTCGACATTCCTCGATAAGCGACCGTATCTTCAAATTGATATCGGGCTTGTCCAGCTTTTGAAAGAGCAGATCGACGTTGTTTTGGGAGAATATCTCGAAATACTTGAACGGCAACATAAAGGTAATGGATTTCGTGCTGCCGATCGGTGTGAGCGCGTGGGGGAAATAGCTCGGAAAAAAAGCGATCTCGTTTTGGTGCAACAAATAGTGGTTGGAGCCCGATTGCACGCGAAACGAACCCTCCAAGCAATAGACGAGCTCTATCGCTTGGTGAAAATGCAACGGTGCGTAAATGTTTTCAAAATACGCAAATCGCGGTGTTTGCGTAACGTCGCGAATCGGTTCGTAATACATACGCCTTGCCCCCCTGTTCGTTTTTAATTGTAGCACCCGTTTTGCTTTTTGTCAATACTTTTGTAAGAAAAAAAGCCGAAAAAAATCGTAAAAGCGCAATATTTTCGAAAAATTGGGCAAAAAAAGGGATAGAAAAAGACAAAAAAAGGCGTTATAATAAAAACACGCTACAATGGCGGAGGTTTGCCGCCAAGGAGGAAAAAAGCATGAAATTCAGGTTTTTGGGAACGGCGGCGGCCGAGGGTATGCCCGCGGTGTTTTGCCGCTGCGAGGCGTGTGAAAAAGCGCGTGCGTTAAAGGGTAAAAATATCCGCTCTCGCGCCCAGGCGATCGTCAACGGCGAGCTGCTTTTGGACTTTTCTTCGGATACCTATTGGCACGCCGTACAAAACGGGTTATATTTGGACGAGGTGAAATATATCTACTTTACCCATTCGCATATGGACCATTGTTCCTGCGTCGATCTACAGCTTCGCGGAAAGCCGTTCGCGCACGGTATGAAAGAGCCCGTCGTGACCTTATACGGCAACGAGGCGGTAAAGGCGCAATTCGATATCGTTTGCGAGGGCGAGGGTATGTTTCCGTCCGCGCGGAGCGGTATCGTGTTTCAGGCAATCAAGGCGTTTGAAACGGTCAAGAGCGGCGATTACGAGGTGACGGCGTTGCCGGCGCGTCACGCACCGCAGGAAAACGCGTACGTCTACGTGATTTCCCGACGCGGTAAAACGGTCTTTTATTGCTTGGATACGGGCTGGCTGTTGGACGAAACGTTCGCGTATTTGCAAGAGAAAAAATACCGCTTCGATATGATCGCGCTCGATTGTACGAGCGTAGACAATCCCAGCGCGGATACGGCAGGACATATGAATTTGCAGCAAAACGCGCGCGTCGTCGAAAAGCTGCGCGCGTTCGGTTGCGTGGACGAGAGGACGAAAATTTTCGTCACCCATTTTTCGCATAACGGTAATCCCTTGCACGAGCGGGTGGAGGCGCTTTGCGAGCCGTACGGCTTTGCGGTAGCCTACGACGGCTTGGAAGTGGAATTATAACAAAAAAGGCGAAAAATAGCACCGGTTGCCCGTATTTTGTAGCTTATATGCGCGTGCGAGAGAGAATAAGGACAATATTTTCCACAAATCACGCAATAAACGGCATAGGCAAATGACAAAATATGCGCTATAATAAAAACATAAAATCAAAAAACACGGAGGTAGGGAAATGACAAGAAAACCGATCCAAATGCTTTTTAGCGTTATTATGGCGATGGCAATCGCCGTCGGTTTTGTGCCTACGACGCTTTTCAAGGGTAACGCGCAAGGCTCGTACGCAGGCTTGCCCAAAGGCGCGAGAATAGGCGATACCATTTACGAAGAAGCCTTATCGGCAAGCGCCTTAAACGAATGGACGGTAGCGGATACGGGCGATAGCTGGCAATGGAATCCCGACGTTGGCGAAGTTGTATACGACGATCAATTAAACGGCGTAAAAATGAGCGCGGAAAACGGTATGCAGGTGGCGACGCTTCCTGCGCTTGGCGTAGTAGATTACGCATATACGGCGGAAATTCAAGTGCTTAGTAAAAACGGCGAATTCGGTTTAGTGACCGATATTGCGGAAAATTCGCAAAGCGCAAGCTATGCAACGGCGTATATCGGCGACGATAGCGCTTTAAGCTTATTGCATTGCGATAACGTAAACGGCGTGTTGTATAATCAAAATTATGCCGGCGCGGTAGAGCTGTTAGGCAAAGAGATTACGCAAAACGAAACGTATACCCTTGCGGTGTATAGCTTGGAGGGGACGGCGTATTTCTTTATCAACGGCGTGCTCGTCAACGGCAAATCCGTTTATTCAGGCGGTGCGGAAAACGATATCGTAGGCTTGTATGTTGCCAACGGTGAAATTCTCGTAAAAAGCGTTAGCGTGAAAGCGTACCGTTATCCGTTGGAATGCGTGCGTATTGAAGGCTTAAGCGTGCGCTATGCCGACGAGGACGGGTTTACGACGGGCAAGGGCTCGTCCGGCTTGCGGTATACGGTTATCGTCGAGAAGAACGCGGAGGATTACGATAGCAACGCGGAATACGGTATATTGATTATTCCGAGCGATATTTTGGGCGAAAAGGACTTGACGGTAGACGTAGGCTTGGCGAAGAACATTCGCTTGACGAACGTTTACGAAGAAACGGACGGGAGCTTGAAATTTACGGCGTCCCTTTTGGATATTCCGACGGCGTCTATGCACAGAAGCTTTGTCGCAAGAGCTTATATGCGCGTACAAGACGGGGACGAATGGGTATATAGCTACGGAAAAGTGGTCGAGCAAAGTATGGTAAAAACGGCGAATATCGATTACGAAGAAACGGAGGATATGCACGTGAAAAATCGGTTGGATAAAATTTTTGAAAACGCAACGGGTTACGCGCAAAGAATTACGTTCTCGCTGTTCGCCGATTTCCATTACATAGAAAATACCTATATGTCGTCCGTTGCCGACTTGAACGCCATTTTCCAAAAGGGCGTGGAGAATAACGTGGATTTCGTCCTGCACGCAGGCGATTTCAGTAACAATTACACCGGCTCGCCCGAGCTGATCAAGGCGTATAAGGAAAATGCGTACAACCTGCCCGTATACGGCATTTACGGCAATCACGAGCTGGAGGGGTCGAAGGATACGATGGCGTTCGTAACGCCTGCGTTGACCAACCAAGCGGATAAGGTTACTTGGGGTACGGAAAGCGGAAAAATCGAAGACGGCAGTATCGGTTATTATTACTTCGACGTGAACGGGATTCGCGTGATTTGTACGGATACCAACTATTCTTGGAATCCTACCTTAAGCAGATGGGAGCATCGCGAAGAACTGAGAAGTAATTCGGGAAACAGCTACGATAATTCGTTCGGCGAGCCGCAAAGAACGTGGCTCAAAGCGGTGTTGAACGACGCGGCGGATAAGGATATTTCCTGTATCGTCATTTCCCACCACCCGACTTCGGGATTGTTAAATCAAGCGCCGTCCGACGCAATGCAGGTACGGGAAATTTTCAAGCAGGCGAACGCAAAGCGTGCAGGAACGGTATTGATGGTGATGAACGGGCATTTGCATACCAACCATATCCAGTTTGTAGACGATATTTTATATTTTGACGTGAACGTCGTGCGTAACGGTCAATGGCTCAGCGGTAGTACGGCGCATTACGGGAATAATACTTTCGATAAGGTAAGCTACGACGAC
Source organism: Clostridia bacterium (assembly GCA_017471785.1). GTDB lineage: Bacteria > Bacillota > Clostridia > Christensenellales > Borkfalkiaceae > Scatosoma. Next base: position 9,841 of record JAFURP010000038.1, read on the forward strand.
GAGGGCAACGAAACGGGAACGGCGCCGTTGCTGCTCAACAGCTTAAAGCAAGGCGCGAACACGTGGTTCTTCACCGATCCGCTCAACGCTATCGTGACCGTGTCGAGTACGGGTAAGATCGTCGTCGAGGGTATGGAAACGACGTGGCTGTTCGGTATAGAGCCGCCTTCTTTGTACGACGGTACGGAGCCGAGGATTTCCAGCGGCGTGTATAAAATGCCTGCGGATTGATGAAAGGGGGATGATAAGATGAAGAAAAGAATTTTAGCGTTTTTGACGGCGATAACGGCTTTGACCTGTTTGGCTTTCGGCGCGTGCTCTAAAGAAGAAACGGGGGATACGCCCGTTAGTACGGAGCAAAGCGCGACGAGCGGCGGAAAGGAGGGAAGCGGCGCGCCCGCGGCAGGCTCCCCCTCCCGTTCGGAGGAGGAAGACCCCGAGTTTCCCGACAACGATTACGGTAAGGATAACGAGGATAGCTATCCGAACGCTTGGAATTGACGAAAAGAAGTAGGAAGTAGGAAAAATGTTGGAATTTGCAATCGTCGGTTTTGGCAATAGGGGCAGTACCTTTGCGAAATTACTGAAAAATGAAAAAAGAGCAAGACTCGTCGCCGTTGCCGAAGTGGACGCGGATAACCGTAAGCTTGCTCAAACGCAATTCGGCGTGAAAGCGGAGCGCTGCTTTTCCTCCGCGGACGAATTTTTTGAAAAGGGAAAGATATGCGACGCGGTGATCCTTTGTACGCAGGACGCGCAGCATCGTGAAATGGCGATCCGCGCTATGCGGTTGGGGTACGAGCTGTTGCTCGAAAAACCCGCCGCGACGACGTTGGAGGATTGTATCGCCATTCGCGATACGGCAAACGGCTTGGGGAGAAAGGTGATGCTCGCGCACGGGTTGCGCTACGCGCCCTTCTTCTACACCATCAAGAAGCTGATTTCAGAGGGTAAGCTGGGCGAGGTGGTGACCGTCAACCAAACGGAAAACATCGCCTTTTGGCATTTCGCGCTCTCTTACGTGCGCGGTCCTTGGCGGAATATGGCGGCTTCCACGCCCACGATATTAGCCAAGTGCTGTCACGATCTCGATCTGATCGCTTGGTTTATGAACAAAAAATGCAAGAGCGTAAGCTCGTTCGGCGGCTTGCAGTATTTCCGTCCCGAGTGCGCGCCCGAGGGCAGCGCGAAGTATTGCGTGGACTGTAACGCGGAAACGCGTAAAAGCTGTTTATACAACGCCTACGAGGTATACACCGAGGCGCAGGTGCAAAGGGGCACGGGCGGCACGCGGAAGCTGATCGGCAAGGACGTAAAGGGGCTTATCGAAAGCCGAGCGCACGAGATCGGACGGTGCGTGTATCACGGCGACAACGACGCGGTGGACCATCAAGTGGTCAACCTTTTGTACGAGGGGGGCGCGACGGCGCATTTGACGATGACGGCGTTTTCCCAACGTTGCTACCGTTTCGTAAAGGTACACGGTACGAAAGGGGAGGTATACGGCGACGCGGGCAAGGGGATCTTGCATTACACGCCCTTCGGCGGCGAGCGGCAGGAAATCGACGTGAATAATGCGATCGCGGTGGACGACGCTGCGTTTTTGGGACACGGCGGCGGCGATTATTTCCTGCTGATGGATTTTATCGGATACCTGCTCGGCGAGGAAAAGACGGTCACGCGGACGACGATCGACGAATCGATCGAAAGTCATATCATCGGCTTCAAGGCGGAGGAGAGCCGCTTAAACGGCGGCGCTATGCTGACTATTGAAAGATAAATAAAGGGGTACGTATGGAAAATTTGATGGAACGACCGATGCCTAAAAAACGGATAACGGCGGCAAAGAAAAAAGAAACGATTTTCTTGTTTTTGATGCTGGCGTTGCCCGTCGTGCAATGGCTGATATATTTCTTTTACTTAAATATCGATTCGATATTGCTTGCTTTCCAAGACAAGCGTACGGGCGCGTTTACATTCCAAAACTTTCAGTTGGTTTGGGAACAGCTCGTAGACCCGCGCGGCGATATCAATATAGCGATCAAGAATACGATGATCTATTTCTCGACCGACTTCCTCATTATATTACCGCTGAGCTTGTTGATGAGCTACTTCTTCTATAAAAAGATATTGTTTTATAAGGGGTTTCGGGTAATTTTCTACCTCCCTGCCATCGTTTCGGCAATGGTCATGGTAGAAAGCTTTGCCAGCTTCGTGGCGCCGAACGGTCCCGTTGCGACCGTTTTGGAATGGTTTGGCTACACCATACCGCCGCAGGGGCTTTTCGCCGATTCGGATACGGCGACGAACACGATCGTTATCTACTGTATTTGGACGGGTTTTTGCTCTAAGGTATTGCTCTTTGGCGGCGCGATGGCGCGTATCCCCGTAGAGCTTTTGGAATCGGCGCGCTTGGACGGCTGCGGACCGTTCAGAGAGCTGTGGCAAATGATCTTCCCCTTGATCTGGGCGACGACCTCTACGCAAATCGTATTGCTCTTTACGGGGCTGTTCAATTCGTCGGGACCCATTTTGCTGTTCACGAACGGCGCGTACGATACGCAAACGCTCAACTATTGGATATTCGCGCAAATTTACGGAAGCGGTAAGTACGGCGGCAACACGGGCAACTACAATATCGTATCGTGTACGGGCTTGTGCTTTACGCTCGTAGGCGTACCCGTGATCCTGTTTATCCGTTGGCTGATGGATAGAGTGCCTGCGGTGGAGTATTAAGGAGGAAGGCTATGAAAAACGAAAAGAAAAATAATTCCTTCTTGAAAAAATTCCGAAAAGAGGAATCCATTTTAACGCAACGTAACAAATCGGAAAAGATCCTTTTCGGCGTGGTATTCGTGTTCTTCGCTATTTACGCCGTTACCTTGGTCTTCCCGTTTATCTTTATGTTTTTAAGCTCGCTCAAGGGCAGCTTGGAATACGTGGACGATCTGGTCGCGGGCACGGTGTTGAGCTTGCCCGATAATTGGCTGTTCTCCAACTATGCGGACGCGTTTACGGGTATGAGCATCAAAAATTCGTGGGGCGTGCCCATCTATTTACCCGAAATGCTGTTCAACAGTATCGTCTATACGGCGCTCACTATTTTCTCGAGCGTTGCGGCGAGCGCGCTTACGGGCTATTGCTTGGCGAAATACCGCTTCAAGATACGCGGGTTTATGTACGGCGCGGCGATATTCTCCATGACCATTCCCATTATCGGTACTTCGGGCGCGTCGTTAAAGCTCGCGCACACCTTGGGGATATACAACACCCTGTTCTATCCGCTCCTGCCCAGCTTTTCGGGCTTTGGCTTCAATTTCCTTATATTGTACGGATTTTTCAGTAATATCCCTTGGAGCTACGCGGAGGCGGTGTTTATCGACGGCGGCGGACACGGCACGACCTTCTTCAAGATCATGCTTCCCCAAGCTTGGCCGGCGATCCTGACCCTTTGTATCATGGCGTTCATCAACGCCTGGAACAACTACTTGACGCCGCTTATGTATATGCCCGATTATCCCACGCTGGCTTCGGGTATCTACCGTATCGAGCTGACCTTTACGAGAAAGGGGAACTATCCCGTCTACTACGCGGGGCTTATGGTGGCGACCCTGCCCGTGATCGTGGTGTTTGCGTGCTTCTCGGACGTCATTATGAAGAATTTTACAGTCGGTGGACTGAAAGGTTAATATCAGGAGGAAAAAACAATGAAAAAGATGAAAAAAATAGGGAGTATCTCGCTGGCGCTTGCGCTCGGTGCTTCCGCGGCGGCAGGCTTGGCTGGGTGCAATAAACAGCCCGAGGATTCCGTGGACGCGTTGGACATTTACGTATTACATAAGGGTAACGGCGTACAATGGTGCTACGATATGGCGGACGCCTTTTTAGAACAGGACTGGGTAAAGGAAAAATACCCCAATCTTACCATTTCGCCGATTGTAACGAACGACGAAGAAAGCTACGCTTCGGGTATGCTCAACGCGGGCGAGGGTAGAAACCGTTTCGATTTGATGTTCGTACACTTGGACGGACAGCTGTACGCAGGTCCGAGCGGCTCGCTGGAGGATCTGACGCAAAGCGTATATTATGCGGACGTCCCCGGCGAAGAAGGCGTGAAGTATATCGACAAGCACAACGATTCGTATACCTTCATCAACCGTTATATCGACACGACGGACGCTTCGAAAGAGGCGTATTATCAAACGACTTGGAACCACGGTATGGACTCGTTCGTTTACAACGAAACGCTTCTTAACGCGCTTGGCAAGGACGTGCCCAACACCACGGACGAATTTTTGGAAATTTGCGAGTACGTTTTGAATATCAACGACCGACCTGCCGGCGTATACGATAAGACGTTCACCATTCAACAGGCGGAAAACGGCTATTGGAACTATATATTCCCCGTTTGGTGGGCGCAATACGAGGGGATCCAAGGGTATAAAAACTTTTGGAACGGTATCGACGAAAACAATACGAGATCGCCTGCGATCTTCGATCAAGACGGTATCGAGGAAGCCTTGAAATTTATGGAGAAGGCGCTTACCTACGAAACGGGCTATATCGCGAAAGACTCTATGTCCTACGCCTTTATGGAGGGGCAAACGGTGTTTATGCGCGGCAACGGTATCTTCCACGCCAACGGCGACTGGTTCGATAACGAAATGAGCGAAATCGCTCAGCAAATTAAGGACGAGGGCGGCGAAGCGTCCAACTACGTGTTCAAGATCATGAAAACGCCCATCATCAGCGCGCTCGGCACCAAGCTCGGTATCGACGACGCGACCTTGTCCGCGCTCGTGGATTACGTAGACGGTGAAACGACTACCGCGCCCGAATTTACCTCCACCGAGGGATATACGAAAGACGAAGTGATCGACGCGGTGAAAGAGGCTCGTACGATCGTTCATTCGCTTGGTCCCAAGCACGCGGGTATTATTCCCAAATACGCGCTTTGTAAAGACCCTGCTATCGACTTCTTGCGGTTTATGGCGACGGATACGGCGCAGGAGATTTATATGAAAGCGACGGGCGGTTCTTGCTTGCCGTTCGAATACAACGTCAAGGAAAAAAATCCCACGCTGTATAGCCAAATGACGCCTTTCCATCAAGCGAAGCTGGACTACTTCTGCTCTACGCAGTACGACGTGTACACCTTGCCCGACGACAGCGCGTTCCCCTTGGCGCAATACGGCGGCTTGACGGCTACTTACGACGTGCAGTATTATACCACCTTCATCGAGGAAGGACATACCAAGACGGCGGCGGATTTCATTCAGGAAACCAAGGACACTTGGACGCAGGATAAATTCAACACGGCTTTGGCGACCGCAGGTATCGCCGGTTAAAAAATCAGGAGCGAGCTATGAAAAAAACAGGATTAAAAGTTCTTGCGGTGCTTTCCGCGCTCGTATGTCTAACGAGCGCAGGCTGTAAGAACGATAAAGCCGAGGCGCTCGTTTGGGGCGGCTTGTCCGACGCGGATATTTGGGGCGCGCCCGCCACGGAGAAGGTGTATCAAGACATCTCCACGGGCTACGAGGCCTTCCGCACGGACGCGCAGGTTTCCGTAACGGCGGCGCGCGGCGAATACGAAGCGGGGCAGATCATCGTTACGGCAAAGGATAAGGACCTCAAATACGAGGTGTCCGCCGCCGATTTGACCGCCGCGGACGGCACGAAATTCCCTGCGGCGAGCATTGAAATTTTCCATGAAAAGTATATCGAGATAACGCGAAACTGGGAAAACAACGGTATGCCTTTGGGTTGGTATCCCGACGCGCTCGTGCCCGTGGAAAACATCAAGCAGGTTGGGGAAAACGTGATCGCCCCCAACCAAAACCAAGGCTTGTACGTGCGCTTTAACGTGCCCGTAGACCAAAAGGCAGGGGTATATACCGGCTCCATCGCGCTCAAGATCGGCGACGAGAGCAAGAGTATTCCCGTGACTTTGAACGTTTTGGACGTCGAGGTGAGCGAAAAAACGCACACGCAAAGCCATTACGCCGTCAATTATCAATATTTCCGCGGCGAGCTGGAGCAATCGCAATCGATGTACGAAAAGTATTGCGAAATGCTGATGGATTACCGCTTGAGCGCGGCGATCCCCATGGAAAAGGTAACGACCGAGCCCGAGGACGTGGAATATTACGTCGATCTGGCTTATAAATGGATAACGGAATACGGTTGTACGACGATCGACGTGCCCTACGGCGCCGGCGTGGAGATCGTCAACGGCAAGAAATATAACAGTATCGACAGGGCGACCTTTTCGTTGTATTTGAAAGCGTTCGCCGAAAAATCGTTTGAAACGGGCTACAATATGTTCGACCAGCTCATCACCCGTACGGGTACCTTGATCGACGAGCCGCACGGTAAAAAGGACGGCGAAGCGAGGGTACAGGCGGTGGCGACGGCTTGGAAGGAAACGAAATTGCAAGTGGCGCAGGAGCTTGAGGACGACGATACGATCACCTCGCCCATTAAAGACGAGGTGGTGGAGGGCATTCGCGAGCTGATCGACGTCGTAACGGCGGCGTACAGCGAGGTTTACGAGGGCTACGTGGAAACGTTTTGCCCGGGGTTTACCGAGTACGATACGGAAGCGAGCCGCGCAAAGTACGCGGATCAAGAGCGGAAATGGTTCTACGGCTGTATCAATCCCCGTTCCCCCTATCCGACGAATAAGATCGACGATACGCTGCTTTCCACGCGCGTAGTGGGCTGGATGCAAGCGCAATACGACGTTTCGGGCGTTTTGTATTGGACGACTACCTTGTATCAGCAGGGCGCGGAAAGCGGCTATATGGATATCGAGGATTATTACGGCGTAGCCGAGCGTTACGGCAAAGCGAACGGCGACGGTTTATTGTTCTACCCCGGGAAGCGCTACGGCGTGGACGGTCCCGTGGCGAGTATGCGTTTGGAAGCCATTCGCGACGGTTTGGAGGAATACGAGATGCTGTACGCTTTGGAAGAAGCGTACGGGGCAAAGCAAGCGAGGTTGCAGGCAAACGGCGAGGATATTTCCTTTGATTTCGACGCGTTGATCGCGAGCTTGACCGAGAGCTTATATTCGGGCACGCGCGTTTCGGCAACGACGGAAACGTTCGCAAGCGCGCGCAACGCCTTATTGCAGCTTTGTCTTTTGCAATCGGGCGCGGATACGTATTTGGCGGACTTTGCCGACGACGGTTACGGAACGGCTTCGTATACCTTCCTCGTAGGCGACGGCGCGACGGTGAAGGTCAACGGCGAAACCAAGACGGCAAGCGCGACCGTTACCGACGGGGACGGCAAGGAGTATGGAAAGTATTCGTTCGACTGCGCTTTGTCCGAAGCGGAAAATTGGTTGCATATGCAAGTGATCGTAGGCGAAGGCACGTTTGCGTACGACAGCTATTTGGGCGGTAAGGTACAACGTATCGACGCGGCGCAAACGGTTGCGGGGGATTTCGGCAAGGAACAGGCTACGCCCGTTTACGAGCTTATCCAAGACGCGAGCACGGTGGACGGAACGCTGACGGGCTCGATCGTAAAGCTTGCTATTCCCGAATGTTCGGCAAAGAGCGCGCAATCCGTCCGTTTGGGCGGTACGCTCGTCAAGGATATCGACGCTACGACGGGTAAGGCGATCGTACATATCTATTACGACGGCAGCGACGAGCCGACCTTACAGCTTAGCGGAAGCTACAGCTTGGATACGGTATATTACGTGTTCGGCTCGACGACCTTAAAGCAGGGTATGAACGAGATCGAGATCACGTTCCCCTCGGGCAGATACGAAAAGGCGACCTTAAATTATATGGTGGCGATCGTCAATCCCTCGTCCAAGCAAGCGGAGCCTGCGCGCGACCTGTATTTCAAGGATCTGATCCTGTACGCAAAATAAGGAGGTGGCAAGGATGAAAAGAAAAATAGCTCTTTTGGCGGCGTTGCCGTTTGCTTTTGCCTCCTTTGCGTTCGCAGGCTGTAAGGAGGAAGCAAAAGCGCCCGAGCAGGTAGTATTGTGCGATTTCGAGCAGTTCGAGCCGGACTTCCAGCTCATGCGTTTGCAACACGAGTTCGGCGCGGTGCGCGTGAATACGGACGAAAAATACGTAAAAAGCGGTAAAACGTCGGCAAAGCTTATGCCGATAGGCGGCTATACGAGCGGCGCGGTGCCCTACGCGTATATTCAAACGTTCAGCGACCGTTTCGATTACGATTACCGCGATTTCACCAAGGTAAAGTCCTTCTCTATGTGGATGTATAACGCGCAGGAAACGACGGAGGTGGTGAAATTCGGGCTTATCGGGGAGATCACCAGCACGACGAGCTGCGTGAAGGTGCCTTGTATACAATATGCGCTGGAAAGCGGCTGGAATAAGGTGGTGGTATATCTCGAGCACGATAAATTGGCGTTTTCCTTGGACGTTGCGGACGTTCCTGGGCTGTACGTGGAATTTGAAAACGCAGGCGTGCGCGATATCGAGGAAGCCCCCGTGTTCTATATGGACGACGTAGCTTTGAATACGCTGGAAACGCCCGTCGAGATAGACGACGATTACGAATTCGCCAAGGGCGAGATCGCCGATTTCGAATACGATTATCAGGCGAATATGATCACCTACCAAAACACCAAGGATACGAGTATGCCCAACGCGTACGTCGTAAAGGCGGCAAACGAGGGACTTATCGCGCCGAGCGGCGAGAAGATACTTAAAGTCGTTACCAAGGGCGATAAAGAAAGGAGCGGCTGGCCGAGCATTTTGATCCCCCAAAAGATCTTGGAGGCAAGCGGCTTTAACCAAATACCCAAGGAGCAATGGGCGAATTACGTATTCCGTTTCGAGGTGTATACGGAGGTGGAGGATATCGATTTCAAGCTGTATTCCATCCTCTACGCGCAAAAGGGTAGTCAGGGTAAACAAACGATCAAAACGAAAGCGGGAGAATGGGTAACGCACGAGGTCGCGTTCTCCACCGTCGGGTATTTCGACTCGAATACGACGGAGGAGAAATTGCAAACCGCTACGGAAAATATCCTCACCGCGCCTGCGAAATGGGCGATCAACTGGGGCGGCTATAACGACGCCGAGGAGAAGGTGTTCTATTTGGATAACTTCCGCTACGTGAATATCACCGAGGAGGGCGCGCAATGAGAAGGAGCAAAAAGATAGGTCTTTTGACGGGCTTGGCGCTTTCCGTATGCGCTTGCGGCTTTGCGCTCGGCGCGTGCAAGACGACGCCCGAGATCGCGTTGTTGGATTTCACCGATATCGAGCGTACGGCGGAGCTGGACAGCACCTACGTACTTCCCGTTTGTAACGTTACGGACGAGAGCGGCAACGATTATCGGGTGTCGTATACGGTCAAAACGGCGGGCGGCGAGGAGATCGTCGTGGCGAATAATTCGTTTGCCGTGAAGCTGTTGGAGGATTATTATATCACCTGTACGGCGGAGCTTGGCGGCGGCGATATCCGTACGCGCACGATCACCTTAAAGGTGGAGGATAAGGGCTTGCCCGAAATTACGTTTGCGGAAGCCAAGCGCGGTATTGAAAATACCGAATACACCCTGCCCGAAGTGACCGTGACCGATTCTTCCAAGGAAACGATCACGCCGAGCGTGAAAGTCTTTGCCTTAAACGGCGAGGAAAAGGGCGCGGAGCAAACGGTTGCAAACGGCAAGTTCACGCCTACGCAAAGGGGATATTACCTCTTGGAAGCGACGGCAACGGACGGCTCGGGGAATACGAAAGTGGATAGTACGAAAATTTTCGTGCGTGAAGCGCCCGAAGCGAGCGAGATCGTGTCCTTTAAGTACGCCGAGGATACCGATTGCCTTGCCTTTAAGGGCGATATCGCTTGGGAGGAAAGCTACGCAGGCGAAAGCGGCGTGGCAAAGCTCACCTATACGGGCAATAAAAACGCCAATGCGTTGTGTATCGGCTCGCTTCAGGATATTTCCGAAAGCTCGTCCTTGTATACGGCGTACGATACGCTCGTCGTGAGAATGTATATCGTACGATCGAGCGAGATCACCAACTATTTCAACCCGACGGACGGAAACCTCCGTATCAGTCAATGCACGGACGGCAGGGCGATCGCTTCCAGCAATATTTACAGCCAAAACGCCGTGGAATACAACAAATGGGTGAATTATTTATTCGATATCGAAGCGTTGCGGTATTTCGATATGGAAAAACCCAATACGAATAACGCAAAGCTTTGGTCGGACGGCGTGATCAAGGACGGCGACGACGCGCTCGTTCACAGCGGCGAGTTTTACATAGCGGATATTTACTGCACCAACACGGTGGACGTGGAGGTGAGCGGCTCGTATCAAGTGGGGCAGACCCTGTCGTTTGGCGTTTCGTCGGGCGAGGCGAGCTACTTGGTGGAAAAGCCCGACGGCACTATGGATACGGTGCAGGGCGATTCGTATACCATCACGCAAAAGGGTACGCATAAGGTAATTGCAAACGGCGAGGGCGTGTACGGTGAAGCGAGGTTTACGGCGCTCCGCGCAGGCGCGACGGGCGAGGTGCTTTCCTTTGACGAAGCGGACGATATCGACTTGGCGTACAACACCGTCGCAAATAGTCTTTCCATCGTCGAGCACGCGGACGAAACGGGCGTTTTGAAGCTGGAATGGAGCGGCGGCAGATGGCCCACTATTTCGTTCCAATCGCTTGCAAGCCAAGCAACGCGCGCGACGTACGATTACGTGACGTTCCGTATGTACCTGCCGAGCGGTACGGCTTTCGAAAGCGTTTCGATCAAAAACGGCGCGTCGGGGAATAAACAGCCGATAGAGGGTACGACGATCGTATACGATCAATGGTTTGATTGCCGTTTTGCGGTAAGCGCGGCGTCCAATTGGACGGACGGCGCGTCGGCGAGCGAGCTTTGGACGAATGAGTGTAAATTCTTCCTCACCATTCCCGCCGTTGACGGACAAACGGAATATCAAGCGACGATCTATATCGCGGATATCCGTTTGGAAAAGCAAGCGACGGTGAGCGTTACGGGCGCTACTTCGGTGGATAGCCAAGTAACGTTCGGCGCAACGCAGGGCAATCAAGCGCTGTCTATGACGGACGCAAGGGTGATCGTGACCACGCCGAGCGGAACGACGACGAGCGTGACGGGCGCGAGCTATACGATCGCGGAAAAGGGCGTGCATACGGTGGAGGTAACGGGCGCGAATTTCTACGGTAAAACGACGTTTACGGCAACGCGCGCGGTTGGCGCGACCGAGCTGATCTCCTTCGACTACGAGGAGGATATCCAAAACGTTGCGGTGACTGCGGCGACGGATACGAAAGCGGGCGGTACGGCGGTGCGTTTGGCAAGCTATGCGGAAGAAACGGGCGTATTGCAGCTGACGTGGAGCGGTAACAAATGGCCGACGGTAGCGATATCCTTCTTGCAAAGCAAAGCGGTATATCAGCAATACAGTTACGTCGTGTTCCGCGTTTACGCACCCGACGGATTGGCGAATTTTGCCGTTCAAAGCGGTTATAAAGACGGAACGACCGAAAAGCAAAATTATTATCCGACGATAGGCAATACGGCGCTTGCCGCAGGCGAGTGGCACGACGTCAAATTCACGACGAGCTGTTTTGCCAAGTGGACGGACGGCGCTTCGGCGAACGAGCTTTTGAGTGCGACTTGCGTGCTTTGGGGAACGTTTGCGGATTCCGCTGTCTCGGGTACGCTGTATATCGCAAACGTGTATATGTCGAACGAATAAAAAAGCCAAATGTTATATGGTAAATCTCATAGAGAAACAAGTAACGAAAAATAAAAAATAAACAATAAAAATTTTAGGAGGTAGTATGATGCAGGAACAACACGAAGTTAAACAAGCTTCCATGTATGAAAGCCCGAAAGTGTCCTTGGTACGGCTTTCGACGGACGTTGTGAAAACGAGTACAGTCGGCACGCTTTCTTGGAATAGCGTGGATTGGGGCGATTCGTTTACGCAAAATCGGGACAATACCTTTATAGGGGAGGGCGAATAATATGAAAAAGAAAGCATTATTAAGTATCGTAGCCCTTTTGGCGTGCGGCAGCGCGGCGGCAGGCGTAGCCTCGCTTGCGCCCAAAACCGCTTCGGCGGCAAGCGCAAGCTTCTATTCGGAGGGCGCTTCCGTTAAGATCACTTCGAGCGTAGCCGAGGCTCAGGTGCGTTTCAATACCACGATGACGGACGAGTTCTACGGCGGTTATTTCACGAACGGCGTAGCGAACGAGGGGGTTGAAACGGGTATGCTCGTCGTGCCCTACGACGTATATCAGGCAAGCGGCGTAAGCGAGCTTACCTTGGAAACGGCGGAAACGTGTCACGCAACGCCCGTGGAAACGACCACCCTTTGGGCGGACGCGCAAACGAGCGGCTTGAAGGAGGCGTACGCGGTGCTTCCGACCAACGCGATCCCCGAAGAGAGCCACAACCGCGTATTGCTCTTTGTCGGCTACGTAACGGACGGTACGACCCCCGTATATACGGCGCCGAGAAAGACCTCTATGTCGCACGTGGCTTGGAAAGCGCAAAGCGCGGCGGAGGACGTGGTTTCTTCCACGAACAAAGCGGCTTTGAAGGAAGCGTATATGCACGATTACGAGGTCACGTTTAACGACGCGTACGCGCGTACGATGACCCTCGAATACGGCACCTATATCAACGCGCAAACGAGCAAGACGGTATATTGGGACGAGGAATGTACGGAAGCGGTGGCGGACACCGACTACGTTTCCTGTGCGGCGCAGGTTTACGTAAAAGACGAGGAAAAGGATACGAGCGAATTGCTTTCCTTCGATTACGCTTGCGATACGGAAAGAGCGACGGACAAAGCCGTTTGGATTTCGAATAATTATAGTCCCGAAACGGCTTACGTGGAAGAATTTGCAGGCGAAACGGGCGTTATGCAGGTAACGCACCACAGCGTCGATAGGACTACCTCTTACGATACTTGGTCGCCGCAATTTACGCTTCAAAATCCCAAGCAATCTATGGTGGCAACCTCGACCGTATACGATAATTACGAATATCTCGTCGTAAGAATGTATATCGTGAAAACCGACGAGTATCAAGTCGATTGGGATTACGTGGCGATAGAAGACCGCAATGCGAGCGGCTGTAAGGTTACGTTGGACGCGGCAAACGATTATAATAAATGGATCGACGTGAAATTTGCGTTGACTTCGATCAAAGACGTTATAGGAGAAAAAACGACTTTGAAGATTTACGGTGAAGACGCGGGCGCGGCGGCTAAGACGGGCGACGGCGCGTATACCAATCAAGTGGGTATGTACTACGTTGCCGGCATTTGGCTTGAGAACGCACAAACGCAATATACCTTTACGGAGGATAATTATGCGGACTATGTCGCTTCGTACGTTACCGGTTCGGCAACTGCTTCGATTTCTTGGAGCGATACGGCAGAAGCTGTTCAAATCGATTATACCATAACGGGGACCGGCGCGATCTATCCCGGATTTAAGCTGTTGAACGATAACGTTGATTACGGCGCAATCTCGAATAATTACGATTATTTCACGGTTGAGGTTTATTACGTTGCGACAGGTACGGATCCTTATGACGAGAACGCGACGATATCGCATACGTTGGATCAATATATTGCCAGCAACGGCACGGGCGGTAAGCTGTGTTTAGGAACGACGGACGGTAAGGTAACTTCCGGAAACGGAAGTAGCGCAGGGCAATGGATAAAGATCATCGCGCCTATCGAATGCTTGGCAGGCGACAGCGGTTATTACGGAAGAATGAATGCTACTCAAAAAACGACGGGTACGGCAAGAATGTACGTAAAGGGCTTCGAGCTTTGCAAAGCGGAGCTTGCCGTAGAGGCTACGGGTACGAACGGCTTGGTTTCGGCTGAAGCTTTGACGGTGAGCGTAACGGACGGCGAAGGCGCGACGGTTACGACGTATACCGGCTTTGCCGCGAGAACGACAGGCGGAAACAGCACGACGATAAAGAACGGAGCGTTTACCGTTAATAGCGGTCGCGAGGGCGATTGGTACGTGGTCGTAGTGGACGGAAACGGTAAGGTCGGTTTGACGAAGATCACCGTAGCGGCGGCAGCGACCGCGTAACGCGGCGGTTTATGAACACGCGGCTTGTTTCTACGCTCGAAAGGGCGTAGAAACGGGCGATAAATAAGGGTAAGGAGAATTCCTATGAAAAGGAATAGTAAAATTTGCACGCTACTCGCTATGGCAACCGTTTGTTGCGGTTTTGCCTTTGCGTCGTGCGAGAATAGTGCGGAAGTAACGTTACAGGATTTTGCCGATACGCAAATGTCCGCGGTTTTGGGTGAGGAATGTACTTTGCCAAGCTCCGCTATTAGCACGGCAGGTGCGAAATACGCCGTGGATTATACGGCAAAAACCAAATCGGGCGAAACGGTTACGGTGGAAAACAGCGAGTTCGTCGTGGAATATTTGGAAGAACACACGCTTACGGCAAGTGTAAAAATCACGGAAAGCGACGTGCGTACGCGCACGATCACCCTGTCCGTAACGGACGAGCACGCGCCCGTCATTTCCTTTTCCGACGCGACGATCGGCCACGTAGGGAGCGTATATACCTTGCCTACGGTAGACGTTTTAGACGATTCGGGAGAAACGGTTTTACCGACGGTAAAGCTTTATAAATACAGCGAAAGCGGCGTAAAAGGCGTGGAGGTCGGTTATGCAAACGGCGTGTTTACTCCGCAGGATAAAGGCTTGTATTTGTTGGAGGCTACGGCAAAGGATAGTAGCGGAAACGAAGCGGTGCTCGGTAAAATTTTGTACGTAGATACCGTTTCCTTGCAAAGCTTTGAAAATGCGGCAACGAGCGTGGTTTTAGGCGGTGAATACACTCCGCCGAGCGTTGCCTTGGGCGTAGACGGTACGGAGTATGAGGTTTCTTACGACGTCGTAACGAGTGCAGGGCGTAAGCTTGGACTGTTAGACGGAAAGCTGTTCGTGCGCTATTATGAAACGCATTATTTGATCGCGAGCGTGCAGGCAGGCGGCGGCGCGGTGCATATTCGTACGATTACCGTGAACGTAACGGACGAAGGCGCGCCCGAAATCGTGTTCGGCGAAGCGCAAACGGGCGAAATCAACAGCGAATACGTATTGCCGAGCGTAACCGTCGTAGACGATTCCCGAGAAACGATCACGCCTGATTTGAAGCTATTCGCTTACAGCGAAAAGGGCGTAAAGGGCGACGAGATTTATTTCAAAAACGGCGCGTTTACACCGAGCGCGAGCGGTTATTATTTGCTCGAAGCGACGGCGCAGGACAGTAGCGGCAACGAAAGCACGACGGCAAGCAAGATTTTGTACGTGCGCTCAAACGAAGTATCGGCTACCGAAATCGTAAGCTTTGACGACCCCGAGGACGCTACTTGGCGCGAGGGCGGATACGTGTTGGGCAATATCGGCGTCAGCAACAACTATAAGCCTACCGTTACTTGGCAGCATTCGTTTGCAGGGGAAACGGGGGTTATGCAGCTGGTGCATCATAGCGTAGAGAAAGAAGCGGCGTATGATACGTGGTCCTCGCAATTTACGATTTACAATTCTAAGCAAGACCTTGGTATCGATTCGGATATTTATGATCAATACGATTATTTGGTCGTAAAAATGTTTATCGTTAAAAACGCCGAATATCAAGTGGATTGGGATTACGTTGCCATTCAAGAACGGTCGAAGTGTAAAACAGCGACCTTGACTGCTGACGATTACAATCAATGGATTACGTTGAAATTCCCGCTGTCGCAGGTTTTGGAAGCGCAAAACGCAGTAATTGACAACGCGGAAACAAAAGCGTATAACGATGCGATTAAAGCGGGAAAAACGGAAGAGGAAGCTTTGGAAGCAGGCGCAACGGCAAGAGCAAACGCAATAGAAAAGGCAAAACGTCAAATTAAGATTTACGGTCAAGACGCGGGTGCAGCGGCTAAGACGGGCGATAACGCTTATACCAACCAAGTGGGTATGTTCTACGTTGCGGACGTGTACCTGGAGGGCGTTGAGCCGAATATCGTTTTGACGGAAGATAATTTCGAAACGTACGTAACCGAAAAGGGAAATTCCAGCACCGAGCATAAATGGAACGGCGTTGCAAACGCGGTACAGGTAGACTACGACGGCGACGAAGCTTCTCAGTTGGATAAATACCCCGGGTTTACCTTGCGTGGGCTTTGGAATTACGATACGGTAAAGGCTAAGGGCTACGATTATTTCACCGTGCAGGTATATATCGTAAACGGCGTTGACCCGTATGATGCAAGCTACGTACCCGAAACGACGCTTGGAAACAGTCGATATATGTCCGTTACAGTACCCGATAAAATCCGTTTAATGAAGATGAGCGGTGGATTATCGAGCGGAAGTAGCGATAAAGGGCAATGGAATACGTACGTTTTGCCGTTGGAATGCTTGAAATCTTCGTCTATGGATATTTGGGGCGAGCTGGCTACGCTGTACGGAACGGCCAGAATGTACGTGAAAAATATCGAGCTGAAAAAGGCGGAGCTTGACGTGGAGGTTACAGGCGTAAACGGCTTGTACGTAAACGAAACGCTTACCGTAAGCGTAACGGAAAACGGCGAAGCGGTAGATTCGTTTATGGCGTGCGCTGCAAAAGAAGGCGGTGGAAATCAGGCTACTGTAACGAACGGCACGACGAGTATTTCGATTGCGGACGACTGGTACGTATTCGTAGTGAGCGGTGATAAAGTAGGTTATACGAGAATTACCGTGAGCGAGCCGACGGCAACGGAATAATTGCGTATAAAAAAGACGAATGGGAAACGTCGAGTACGTTTGGCGTTTCCCATTTTTTACAAAAAATGGAGATGGGACGGCGTAAGGTCGTAAAAAAATTATGAAATTAAACGATATTTGGGGCTACGGACAGCTGTTCGGGTATTCGGGCTTGGACGGAAAAAATAAATGGGAAAAGGACTTTATCGGCACGCTGACGGCGGAGAAGATCGGGATACGCTTCGAGCTTCGCGAGTGGATAAAGGTATATTTCCCCGTGGAGGAGGTCGTATTTTCCGCGATCACGGGGGATATGATCGACGCGCAGGCGCAGGGCGGCGCGCTGTTCGTTACCTTTGCGGACGCGGATACGCTCGTAGGCTACGCGCCCGTATTGCCCGAGATTAGCGGCGAAAAGGGCGTTTCCGTAACGGAACGAGGCGAAGCGAAAGCGTACGCTACGGCGTACGATACCTTGCTCGTATGCACACGTGCGGCAAAGGACGGGTATACGTTTGCGATCCACCGCGATTGCGGCGATAACGCGGATATGCGCGCGTATTTGGAAACGGATATCGGCGCGTTGAAAAAAGCGAGATACGCGTATTTCGAGAAGCTGCCCGAATGTAAAAACAAGCAGTACGAACAGCTTTATTATAAAGCGTTGTCCGTGCAAAAGGTGAACGTACACTCGGCGGAGGGGCTCGTGCCCTGCACGTGGACCACGCCCGATCGGGTGCCGCATAGGCATTTGTGGCTTTGGGATAGCGTATTCCACGCGCTCGCGATCGTTACCTACAACGAGGAGCTGGCGAAAAACAGTATCCGCGCGATCCTGTCGCAAGCGCACGGGGACGGGTTTATTCCGCATATGGTACGCCCGACGGGACATTCGGATATGACCCAACCGCAGGTGCTTGCGTGGGGCGTTTGGGAGGTGTATAAAAAGACGGGCGACAAGGCGTTTTTAAGCGAGTGCGCGCCCACGATCGCGCGCTTCCTCGATTGGTGCGCCGTAAACCGCGACAAGGACGGAAACGGCTTGTTGGAATGGTCGAGCGGCTCGGACGAAAAGCATTGCCGTTGCGACGAGTCGGGCTTGGATAATTCTCCCCGTTTCGATATGGAAGAGCCGATGAACGTGGTGGATTTCTCCACCTTCTTGGCGCACGACGCGCTCTATCTTTCCTATATCTTCCACGAGCTTGGCGATAGGGAAAACGGCGAGAAGTGGAAGGGCGTGTACGAGCGGGTCAAGCAAAAGATCAACGCCGAGCTTTGGGACGAGCAGGACGGCGTGTATTACGATAAGCTTTTCAAGGGCGATTTCAGCAAAGTGCTTACGCCGATGAGCTTTTTCCCGCTGATGGCAAATATTCCGTCCAAAAAGCAAGTGGAAAGAATGGTTAAGGTATTGACGGACGAGAAATTGCTTTGGACGAAGCTGCCTCTTGCCACGGTTGCGCAAACGCATCCTACCTTTTCTACGGATATGTGGCGTGGCGGCGTATGGCTCAATATTAATTATTTTATCGTGAAAGGCTTGATGCAGTACGGCTATACCGAGCTTGCGGAAAGCTTAAAAACGAAGCTCTTGGACGAAGTGCAAAAGTGGTATGCCGTAACGGGCGGCGTGTTCGAGTTTTACGCGCCGGACGGGGAAACGTGCCCTTTTGCTTGCGAGAGAAAGGGCGCGCCGATCGATCCGCCCGATTGGAGAAAGCATATACACTCGATCATCGACTATAATTGGACCTCGTGCTTTACCTTGATGTTTATTCAAGACGAGTTGTATATTGGAGAAAAGGTAGAATGAAAGGAAATATTAAGGAACGTACCTATTATAACGTAAAGGATTTCGGCGCGGTGGCGGACGGAAAAACCTTGAACAGCAAAGCGTTGCAAAAGGCGATCGACGCCTGCCACGCAAACGGCGGCGGCGAGATCATATTCCCCAAGGGGCAATACGTGCTTTCTACGGTGTTCTTAAAGAGCAACGTTTGGATCTATTTGGAGGAGGGCGCGGAGATCTTGGGTAGCCTGGATTTCTACGATTACGCGCCCGAGGAGGAGATCGACTATCCCAAATATCAGGATTCGTCGCATACCTACTACCACTGTTCTATGTTCGTGGGTATCGATTGTGAGAATATCGCGATCTACGGCAACGGCAAGATCGATATGCGCTCGGTGTGGGACGAGGACGACGTGCGTAAGATCGTACATAGAGGTCCCAAATGTATCGCGCTGAAGAATTGTAAGAACGTGGAGATCGGCGGGCTTGGTATCTATAACGTAACCGATCTCGGCGTGTACTTTGCGGGCTGTGAAAACGTAGACGTGTTCGGGTTAAAAATGCGCGTGTATATCGACGGTATCTCTCCCGATAATTCCAAAAACGTGCGTATCCACGATTGCGAGGTGGAGGCAGGGGACGACGCGATCGTGTTCAAATCCTCGTATACCTTAAATCGCTTGGATATATGCAAGGATATCCACGTATGGAGCTGTAAATTAAAGAGCCGCTGCTACGCGCTTAAATTCGGTACGGAAACGAACGGCGGTTTTGAAAATATCTTGATCGAAAATATCCAGATCAAGGAAACGCGGATAGGCGGTATCGGGATAGAGAGCGTGGACGGCGCGGTCATCGACGGCGTAACGATACGAAACGTTGAAATGAAAAACGTAAACGCGCCGTTGTTTATCCATTTGGGTAAGCGCATGCGCGGACCTGCGGGGCGCGAGATCGGTGAAATTAAAAATATTTTGATCGAGAACGTGACGGCGGAGGGTCCGTACGAGCCGTACGAGATCGTGGCTTGGAATTACGAAAGCTTCGTCAAAAACGATTTCTATCAAGCGCCTTGGGCGTTCGGTAGAGCAACGGGCTTTGACGATAGAATGCAAGGAATGACCGCCGAGAGTCCTTGGCAAATGACCTCGAACGCTTGCGGTTTGGAGGGAAAACCGTTAAAGAATATCGTGTTACGCAACGTTCATTTGAAATTGGACGGCGGCGTGCAAACGTTCGAACGCAACGTGCCTGAAACGGCGCAGGCGTATCCCGAGGTGTACGTGTACGGGCGCATTTTGCCCGCCAAGGGTATCTACTTCCGCTACGTGGACGGCTTGACCTTGGACAACGTGACCGTGGAAACGGCGCGCGCGGACGTGCGAGAGGACTTCGTATTCGACAAGGTGGAAAACGTAAAAGTGTCGTAAAAAGAAAAACGACTGCCAAGCGCAGTCGTTTTTCCATAGATAAAGCGAGCGTATTTACGCTCGCTTTATTCGTTTGCTTCAATACCCTCCGTCAATTCCTCAAAGGTAACGTTCAATACCTTCAGCATTTTCAAGATATTGTACAAAGACGGCTCAACCTTATTACATTCCCACTCGCTTACCCGTTGTTGCGTGGTGTTCATGCGCTTAGCAAACTCCTTTTGACTTATTTTATTCACTTTTCGTAACGATTTCAAATTTCCACCCAAAGTATCCATAAAAATATTTTACACTATACTTGATGTTTTTACTTGACATACACTAAATATAGTGTTAAAATAAAACACGCTTATTAGTGTCGTGTGTGTTTTACAAAGGAGTAAGTTATGGTAGAAAAAGTGGTTACGACGGTGTATTTCGTTTTGTTGAATATTACTTCCGTATTCGTGTTATATTATGCGTTTTTGGGAGTTGTCGGGTTATTCGTGCGTAAGCAGAGATACGCAATGCGCGAGGACGAATTGAAATTTTGCATATTCGTCCCCTGCCACAACGAGGAAACGGTTATCGGGGCGACGGTAGAGAATTTGGCGAAAATACGGTACGCCCCACGGTTGTTCGATATTTATTTTATAGCGGATAATTGTAGCGACCGTACGGCGGAGGCGATACGACGGGCGATCGAAGGCTGCAAGGCTTCCAACTTTTACGTATTGGAGCGGAACGTGAGCGATCCTGCCAAAAAGGGAAAGCCGCACGCAATGAATTGGGGCATAGAGTTATTAGAGGCGGAGGATAAATTTTATAATAAATACGATATGTTTATGATCTTCGACGCGGATAATTTCGTGGACGCGGATATATTAAAGCACGTAAACAGTCAGTATTTAAGCTTTAAGGAAAATAAACGCCCCGTAATGATCCAAACGTATTTGGACAGTAAAAACAAAAACAGCTTGATCGCGAGAGGGTATTACGCTTCCTACCGCATCACGAACGGCTTTTTTCAGCTGCCGAAATACGCGTTGGGGCTCGTGCCTGCTATCGGGGGTACGGGCTTTGCGATGACGACGGATTTTTTGAAAGAGATCGGCGGATATCATTGTACGTCGCTGGTGGAGGATTTGGAAATTCAAACGATCGCGACCTTAAAGGGAAAGAGGATTGCTTATAACCATAACGTGAGGATCTACGACGAGAAGCCGACGAAGATAAAGCAATCCGCCGTGCAAAAAACGCGTTGGGCGCAAGGACATTGGTTCGTGTTTTTCAAATACGGGTGGCGAATGTTTTTACATATGCTCAATCCCAAGCAAATTAAATTCTTTTTTAAGCGTCTAGATAATTTGCTTTATTTATCCTCGACTCTTTTTTTGTTGATATCGATGATCACGGTTGTTTTTTCGGTTGTTTGTATAAGTATGGGTATCGTGCCTCATACGCCCTTTTTGTTTACTTTTTCCATTTCGCTTTTTTTAACGCTATTATTTCCCTTGTCTTCCTTGCTCGACGGAAATAAAAAGGAAAAGAAACGGGCGTTACTTGCGTTTTTCCCCAATCTTTTGGCGAGCTTTATCGGTGGATTGATATTTTGCTACGCCGATATCGTTGGTTTGTTGCATTGCGGCAATCAAAAGGTATGGAAAAAAACCGCACATAGGGTAACGACGATGGAAACGGAGAAAGAGGAGCTACGTATCGTACCGTCAAGGGCGATAGAAATTATGGTAGAGGTCGCCGCGACGGAAGAGGAAGAAGAGAACGGGAGAGTGGGTTAACAATGGAAAAAATTAAAGTTGTATTGGTGTTCGGCACGCGCCCCGAGGCGATTAAAATGGCGCCGTTGGTCTTGGAATTGAAAAGCCGAAAGGAATTTGAAGCGGTCGTTTGCGTTACCGCACAGCATAGGCAAATGTTAGATCAGGTATTGGAAACGTTTGGTATCGTTCCCGATTATGATTTGAATATTATGAGCCAAAATCAAACGTTATCTATGATAACCTCCAAGGCAATGTTAGGGGTGGAAGAGATAATTAAAAAGGTACGGCCGCATATCGTACTCGTGCACGGCGATACGACGACGAGCTTTGCCGGCGGATTAGCCGCCTTTTATAATCACGTGAAAATAGGACACGTGGAAGCGGGCTTGCGTACTTACGATCTGCAATCCCCCTTTCCCGAAGAGGCAAATCGCGTTTTCGTGGACGATATTGCCGATTTGTTTTTTGCGCCGACGGAGCACAGCAAGGCGAATTTAATAAAGGAGAATAAAGAGGAACAAAGTATTACCGTTACGGGGAATACGGCGATCGACGCGTTACGATATACGGTGCGCGCCGATTATCAAAACGAGATTTTGGATTGGGCAAAAGGCAGTCGGTTGATCATGCTGACGGCGCACAGGCGCGAAAATTTAGGCGCGCGTATGCGAGGCTTTTTTAAGGCAATCAAAAAAGTTTTGGAAACAAAGAAGGACGTGAAAATAGTTTACCCCGTGCATTTGAACCCCGTTGTTCGAAGTCTTGCGGAAGAGATGTTTTCAACGGAAAAAAGAGTGCGTTTAATAGAGCCGTTGGACGTTATCGACTTTCATAACATTATGGCGAGAAGCTATATGATTTTAACGGATAGCGGCGGTGTGCAGGAGGAGGCGCCGAGCTTGGGTAAGCCCGTTTTGGTCTTGCGAGATACGACGGAACGTCCCGAGGGAGTAGAAGCAGGTACTTTACAGGTCGTAGGTACGAGCGAGAAGGGCGTGTACGAAGCGATCGTTCGGCTGTTAGAGGATACGGAAGCGTATACCGCAATGAGCAAAGCGAAAAATCCCTACGGCGACGGAAAGGCGAGCGAACGGATCGCCGATCGCATACTGACGTATTTTACTTCGTTAGAATAAAAACAACCCCGACTGCCTTGGCAGTCGGGGTTATTATACGGATTATAAAATTCGTAAAAGTCGGTTTATGTACGCTTCGTTGTAATTTTGTATATCGAGCAGGACGAATACGTCCACGCTGCCGAAATCCCTGTCCGTAAAGCTTTGCGCGGAGGTTTTTGCGCCGAACGAAAGGTAGGCGCGAATGAGGGGAGGTAGCTCGCGCTTGATATCGGTCACGCATAATTCCTCTTTCGCAAGCGTTTGTATTTGCTCTTCCTCCAACGAGCGGATACCGTAGCTTTCGTCCACGGCGTGGAAATGGGTAAGATAGGACAGCTCGCGCAAATACTTGCCTTTATCCGTGCCGCCGAAGCTCGCTTCGCCGATAATGAAGCGGTAGCCGTTTTCGCGAATATACAGTACGATAAAACGCAATAAAAGCATTAAAACGGCGGTGTTTCGGTATTCCCGTTTTACGCAGGCGCGGCTGAGCTCCGCGATCGGCTCGCCCGTGGCTTTGAGCGTTTCGAAAGAAAATTCTTCCTCGCTTACGAACCCCTTACCCTCGGGGATCGAATCGGAGGTGATGATACGATAGCAGCCTACGACCTCGCCCGTTTCGTTGTCGATACAAATAATTTGCTTGGCGTACTCGTCGTAAGGCGTGATATCCATACCGTCCACGAATTGCATCTCCGGTCTGAATTCCAAGATCATATCGCGATAGCGCAGGGCGTATACCGCATTTTTTTCTTCTTGCGTTTTGGCAAATCTTACGGTAAATCTTTCCATAATGTATTCTCCGTGCTTTCCATATTATTTTATACCAAAAATTTCCGTTTGTCAAGTGCTGAAAGGGGCTTTTCTCTATTCCCTTTCCACGGCGGTTACGGTTAAACGATTATCCTCTACTTGAAACTTGATTTCAAAACGCGCGAATTTCATTCCGTAGACGCGCGCCGGCTCGTTTTGATAGGAGGGACGGGGATCGTCGGCAAGACATTCCAACAGTCCGTCGCGCTTTTCTTGCGGTATCTTGGACAGCAGCTCTTGCGGAAATTCCACCTCTAAGCGGTGCGCTTCGTGTTCCGTCGCGTAGCCGCCCGTCGCGTCCGTTTGGCAATCGGTGAACGGGATATACGGCTTGATATCCAAGATGGGCGTACCGTCGAGCAGGTCCGCGCCCGAAACGATCAAAATATCCCCGTCCGTTTCCGTGTGCTTGATCTCCGTTAATCTTACGCAGGAAAGTCCGATACGGTTGGGACGGAAGGGAGAGCGGCTCGCGAACACGCCCACGCGCGTATTGCCGCCCAGCCGCGGCGGTCGGACGGTGGGGGAGAATTCCCCCTCCGCCGTTTGCGAAAAATCAAATAGCAGCCAAAGATGGGAAAAGCCCTCTATCCCTCTAAGCGCCTCCCTGTTTCTATAGGGCGGCAAAAATACGAGCTCCGCGCGGAGGGAGGGCGCCCTGCCGCTTTGACGGGGTATGCCGAATTTTTCTTTGAAATCGGAACGGATATATCCGATGGGACTGACCGTGCGCTCGTCTTGCATAACCTTACCTCTTACTCATTATAAATAAATCGCGCGTTTTTGTCAAGCGTTTTGCTTTCCCGTAGCTACTCCCACCGTTTATGCAAAAATTCAAAAAATATTCACGGTTTTATGCATTTATACGATATATTCACAAAATATTCAGAATAAAATCAAAATAAATGTATAAAAAGGTTTGACAATCGAGAGAGAGTGGCGTATAATGAAATCGTAAAGTGAAAGAAGAAATAAATCACAACGCAAGGAGATCAAGATTATGGATAAGAAAGACATCAAAAAAGTAGTGCTTGCCTATTCGGGCGGCTTGGACACCTCGATCATTATTCCGTGGTTGAAGGAGAATTACAACGACTGCGAGGTCATCGCGGTAAGCGCGAACGTCGGGCAGGCGGACGAGCTGGAGGGCTTGGAGGAAAAGGCGATCAAAACGGGCGCTTCCAAGCTGTATATCGAGGATTTGACGGACGAATTCGTGGACGATTACGTAGTGCCTACCATGATGGCGGGCGCGAAGTACGAGGAATACCTTTTGGGTACCTCCTTTGCCCGTCCCGTTATCGCAAAGCGTATCGTAGAGATCGCGAAGAAAGAGGGTGCGGACGCCATTTGCCACGGCTGTACGGGTAAGGGTAACGACCAAGTCCGTTTCGAGCTTACGATCAAAGCGTTTGCTCCCGATATGCCCATTATCGCGCCTTGGCGCGAGTGGTCGATCAAATCGCGTGAAGAGGAGATCGATTACGCGGAAGCGCACAACGTGCCCTTGAAGATCAACCGCGAAACCAACTATTCCAAGGACAAAAACCTTTGGCATTTGAGCCACGAGGGCTTGGATCTGGAGGACGCAGGCAACGAGCCGTTGTACGAAAAAGAGGGCTTCTTGGAAATGGGCGTATCTCCCTTGCAAGCGCCCGATAAGCCTACCTATATCACGCTCGAATTCGAAAAGGGTCGTCCCGTAGCGCTCGACGGCAAGAAGATGAGCGCGAAAGAGATCGTCTTGGCGCTCAACAAGGTGGGCGGCGAGAACGGTATCGGGCTTTTGGATATCGTAGAAAACCGTTTGGTGGGTATGAAGTGTCGCGGCGTATACGAAACCCCCGGGGGAGAGATCCTCTACGCGGCGCACAGCTATTTGGAAACGCTTTGCCTCGACAAGTACACGGCGCACAAAAAGCAAGAGCTTTCCGTTTGCTTTGCCGAGCTCGTCTACAACGGACAATGGTTTACCCCGCTTCGCGAAGCGCTTTCCGCGTTCGTCGATAAGACGCAGGAGAACGTAACGGGTAAGGTAAAATTGAAGCTGTATAAGGGCAATATCATCAAGGCGGGCGCTTGGAGCGATTATTCCCTCTATTCGGAGGAGATCGCGACCTTCGGCGAGGATCACGTGTTCAACCAAGCGGACGCGACCGGCTTTATCAATTTGTTCGGGCTTCCCATTAAGGTACAAGCGCAGGTAAACGAGAAAATAAATAAGAAATAAAAAACGGAAAAAGGAACAGCCTGTCGCGGCGAAAGGGTCGCGGCAGGCGAAATGTGTATTAAGTATGGAAAAAATGTGGGCAGGGCGGTTTCAAAAGGCGCTCGATCAAAAGGCGGACGATTTCAATTCCTCTTTGCGGTTTGATTGCAGAATGTACGCGCAGGATATCAAGGGTTCTATGGCGCACGCGGCAATGCTGGCGCGGCAGGGTATTTTGCCCCAAGCGGAGGTCGATCGGATCATCGACGGCTTGGAGGGTATTTTGCACGATCTTAACGAGGGTAAGCTCGCGTTCGATACGGGCGCGGAGGATATCCATATGTTCGTCGAAGCGGAGCTGACCAAGCGTATCGGGGACGCGGGCAAGCGGTTGCATACGGCGCGTAGCCGTAACGACCAAGTGGCGCTCGATATCCGTTTATATCTCCGCGACGAAGCGAAAAAGATCGTCGCGCTCATCAAGGAAACGGTGAAGGCTGTGGTGGATAAGGCGGAGGAGAGCGCGGATATCATCGCGCCTGCGTACACCCATTTGCAGCGCGCGCAACCGATCAGCTTCGGACATCAATTGATGGCGTACGCTATGATGCTGCTTCGCGATATCGACCGTATCCAAGACGGCGTAAAGCGTATGAATTTTTCGCCGCTCGGCTCGTGTGCGCTCGCCGGTACGACCTATAACACCGACAGGGCGTTCGTGGCGCAAAGGTTGGGCTTCGACGGCGTAACGGCGAATAGTATCGACGGGGTGTCGGACAGGGATTTTTGCTTGGAGCTTATGAGCGCTTTCTCTATTTTAATGATGCACCTTTCGCGCTTTGCCGAGGAAATTATTTTGTGGTCGAGCTGGGAGTTCAAGTTCGTGGAGCTGGACGATTCGTACACGACGGGCTCGTCCATTATGCCGCAAAAGAAAAACCCCGATATGGCGGAGCTTATCCGCGGTAAGACGGGCAGGGTATACGGTAATTTGATGGCGCTTTTGACCACGCTCAAGGGCTTGCCGCTTGCGTATAACAAGGATATGCAGGAGGACAAGGAAGCGATCTTCGATTCCCTCGATACGGTGACGATGTGCTTGGAGGTGCTCGCACCTATGGTCGCGACGATGAAGATCAACGGCGAAAACACCTACCGCGCGGCGCAAAAGGGTTTCATCAACGCCACCGACCTCGCCGATTATTTAACGAAAAAGGGTATGCCGTTTAGAGCGGCGTACAAGATCGTCGGACAGATCGTAGCCGAGTGTATTGCCAAGGACTGCGTGCTGGATACCTATCCGCTCGACGAGTATAAAAAACACAGCGAGCTTTTCACCGAGGACTTATACGACGAAATTTCGTTAAAGACCTGCGTAGAAAAGCGCAACAGCGAGGGCGGCGCTTCCCCCAAATCGGTGCGCGAGCAGATTGCTTTGGTTAAAAAGCGGTTGGAAGCGGAAGAATTGAAAGAGGAATTACAATAAGGACTATGAAAAAGATATTTATCGACGGCAGCGTGGGTACGACGGGACTTCGGATATTCGAACGCCTTTCGGCGCGTAAGGATCTGGAGCTTATCACGCTTCCCGAGCATTTACGCAAGGATATTCCCGCGAGAAAAGAGGCGCTCAACGGCGCGGATATCGCGTTTTTGTGCCTGCCCGACGACGCGGCGAGAGAGGCGGTCTCCTTGGTGGAAAATCCCGCCGTTACCGTTATCGACGCGTCCACGGCGCATAGAACGCTGGATGGTTGGGCGTACGGCTTTCCCGAGCTTGGCAAGGCGTTTGCGGATAAGATTGTAAACGGGAACCGTATCGCCGTTCCGGGGTGTCACGCGAGCGGCTTTATCGCCCTCGTCTATCCCTTGATCAAAAACGGCTTGTTGTCTTCCGATGCGCTGCTTTCCGCACATTCTATCACGGGGTATAGCGGCGGCGGCAAAAAGATGATCGCCGATTACGAGAACGAGGAAAGGGAAATCTTACTCGGCGCGCCCCGTCAGTACGGCGTAACGCAAACGCACAAGCATTTGCCCGAAATGACCAAGATCACGGGTCTTAAAAACGCGCCCGTGTTTTGCCCGATCGTAGCCGATTTCTATTCGGGTATGGAGGTGAGCGTGCCCCTGTTCAGGGAATGGCTCAACGGCGACGAGAACGCGGTGAAAGAGGTATACGCGGAATTGTATAAAGGTCCTATCGTATGCTATAAGGAAAACGATAGCGAGAGCGGATTTTTGTCGGCGGCGAAGCTGTCGGGCAAGGACGGTATGCAGATCGAGGTACACGGCAACGGCGAGCGTATCTTGCTCGTGGCGAGATACGACAATCTCGGCAAGGGCGCGAGCGGCGCGGCGGTCGAGTGTATGAATATAAAGCTCGGCGTAGAGCAAACGAGCGGTTTGATTTTATAAAAACGAAAAGGAAAAGAGTATGTTGAAACAAGTACAAGGCGGCGTATGCGCCGCAAAAGGCTTTACGGCAAACGGCGTGCATTGCGGTATCCGCAAAAATAAGACCAAGCGCGATTTGGCGCTCGTTTACAGCCAAGTAAAATGTACGGCGGCGGCGGTGTATACGAAAAACCTCGTCAAGGGCGCGCCCCTCGCCGTGACGAAAAACAATATCGCGGACGGGTACGCGCAGGCGGTCATTTGCAACAGCGGTAACGCCAACACCTGTAACGCGAACGGTATCGAGATCGCCGAGCAAACGTGCGCGCTTATCGCAAAAGAGCTGGGAATTAGCGCAACGGATATCGTCGTGGCTTCGACGGGCGTTATCGGTCAGCCCCTCGATATCACCCCGATCGCAAACGGTATTCCCTCCTTGGTTTCGGGCTTGGGCGCGCATAGCGACTTTGCCTGCGAGGGGATCATGACGACGGATACGAAGGTCAAGGAGATCGCGGTGGAATTTACCGCGGGCAGAAAGACCTGCCGCGTAGGCGGTATCGCCAAGGGCAGCGGTATGATCCACCCCAATATGGCGACGATGCTCGTGTTCGTTACGACCGATTGCAGGATCTCCGCAAAAATGCTGCAAAAGGCGTTGTCCGCGGACGTGGAAAGCTCGTTTAATATGATCAGCGTGGACGGCGATACTTCCACCAACGATATGGTCAGCGTTTTGGCAAACGGTATGGCGGGTAACGAAGAGATCGCGTGCGAGGGCGAGGATTACGCCGCGTTTTGCGAAGCGCTCAACGCGGTCACGACCTATCTTTGCCGCGGTATTGCGGCGGACGGCGAGGGCGCGACCAAGCTTTTGGAATGTAAGGTATGCGGCGCGAAAGACGGACAAACGGCAAAGACGGTAGCCAAGTCCGTGGTATGCTCCTCCCTGTTGAAAGCGGCTATGTTCGGCGCGGACGCCAACTGGGGGCGCGTGCTTTGCGCGATCGGTTATTCGGGCGCGGAGGTGGACGTCGACAAGGTAGGCGTTGCGTTCCGTTCCAAAAAGGGTACGATCGTCGTTTGCGAAAAGGGCGCGGGCGTGGAATTTTCCGAAGAAAAAGCCAAGGAAATTTTGCTGGAAAACGAGATCGAAATTTTAATTTCGTTAGACGACGGCGACGGAAAAGCGACCGCTTGGGGCTGCGATCTTACCTACGATTACGTTAAGATAAACGGCGATTACCGCACGTAAAACGACGTATATGCGTCGCAATACTTCGTTGGGCTTACGTTTTTCTTGGTCGCGTACGAATAAGTACGCTTCCTGCGAAAAAACCGTGCCCTCCTTGTCTTGCTCGCAGCTCCTCGCTTTAACGGGTCGAGCGTAATGTCATTGACGCAGCTTTAGCTATTTGGCGCAGCCGAGCCCCCGTAAGGGCGTGGCAATCGCATAAAATTTAGCCGCAACGTAACGAAAGCGTTGCAATGCACGAAAACGGAGTTTTCAATTCATTAAAAAGGAAGAACGACAAATGGAACTTACGAGAGAACAAAGAGCGGAAATTTTGATCCAAGCTTTGCCCTACATTCAAAAATACAACGATAAGATCGTCGTGGTCAAATACGGCGGTAACGCTATGATCAACGAGGAGCTGAAGGAAGCGGTGATGGGGGATATCGTCCTGTTGTCGCTCATCGGCGTAAAGGTGGTGCTCGTGCACGGCGGCGGTCCCGAAATTACCGATATGCTTACCAAGGTGGGCAAGAAATCGGAATTCGTCGACGGGCTTCGGGTGACGGACAAGGAATCGGTGGAGATCGTGCAAATGGTGCTCGCCGGAAAGGTGAATAAAAACCTCGTCAACCTCCTGCAAATGAAAGGGGGCAAGGCGATCGGGCTTTGCGGTATCGACGGACATATGATCAAGGCGAAAAAGGCGGACGAGCGGCTCGGCTTCGTCGGCGATATCACCAACGTCAACGTCGAGCCTATCGTGGACGTACTCGAAAAGGGGTATATTCCCGTCGTTTCGACCATAGGCTACGACGACGAGGGCAACGCGTATAACATCAACGCGGACACGGTGGCGGCGCGGCTTGCGGGCGAGCTCAAAGCGGAAAGCTTGATCTCTATGACGGACATCGTCGGCTTGCTTCGCGACAAGGACGACCCCACCACGCTGATCCCCAAGGTGTACGTTTCCGACGCGCCCCGTCTTATTCGCGACGGCGTGATCAGCGGCGGTATGATACCCAAGGTAAACTGCTGTATCGAAGCCATTCGCCGCGGCGTAAGCAAGGTGTTTATTATCGACGGACGTATTCCCCACTCCATTCTTATCGAGGTATTGACGGACGAGGGGATCGGGACGATGTTCGTTTCGGGCACCTCCAAATAATAAAATCGCGTATATACTTCGCATTTCGGCGTTGTCGTTCGGTTACGTACTAACGGTACGCGCCCTCACTCCGCCTTGAACTGCTCGTATCTCCGTCGTTTTGACGGATTGAGCGTAATATCATTGCGAGCGTAGGCGTTAGCCGAAGCGCGGCAATCTCATATAAATTCTGCCGCAACGCCGCCACAAGCGGCAATTCACGAGAACGAAGTTTTCAATTCACGAACGCATAGCGTTCCATTTACTATTCATTACTACAGGAAACGATTATGACTATTCAAGAACTTGACAATCAATATATCGCGCACACCTACGCGCGGTTTCCCGTGCAGCTCGTTTCGGGGAACGGCTCGTTGGTATACGACGAGAGCGGCAAGGAATATATCGACCTTGGCACGGGTATCGCCGTCAACGGCTTCGGCGTGAACGACGAGGCTTGGAAGGAGGCGGTGATCGCGCAGCTTGACAAGATCCAGCACACCTCCAACCTCTATTACAGCGCGCCTTGCGCCAAGCTCGCCGAAGCGCTTTGCGTGCGTACGGGTATGAAAAAGGTGTTCTTTTCCAACTCGGGCGCGGAGGCCAACGAGTGCGCTATCAAAGCGGCGAGAAAGTACGGCGAGCTGAAAAAGGGCAAGGATTATTATACGATCGTCACCCTGAAAAACAGCTTTCACGGCAGAACGATCACCACCCTTTCGGCAACCGGTCAAGACGTATTCCACGAGCATTTTACCCCTATGACGGAGGGCTTCGTATTTGCGGCGGCGAACGATATTGCGGAGGCGGAAGCGCTCGTGAAAGCGCATAAATGCTGCGGCGTGATGATAGAGCTCGTACAGGGCGAGGGCGGCGTTACCGCGCTCGATAAAGAATACGTGCAAAGGCTGGAAGCGCTCGCGCGGAAAGAGGACCTGCTCTTTATCGTGGACGAGGTGCAAACGGGCAACGGGCGCACGGGTACGCTGTACGCGTATATGGATTACGGCGTTACGCCCGACGTGGTCACTACGGCAAAGGGGCTGGGCGGCGGTTTACCCATCGGTGCGACGATGCTGGGCGAGCGTGCGGAAAATTTATTCACGGCAGGCTTGAACGGTTCTACGTTCGGCGGTAATCCCGTTTGCGCGGCGGGGGCGCTGAGTATCCTCGAGCGTATCGACGACGCGCTTTTGGAGGAGGTCAAGAAAAAGAGCGCGTATATCTTCGGCGAGCTCACGGGCGCGACGGGCGTAAAAGGCGTTTCGGGCAAGGGCTTGATGATCGGCGTGGAATGTGAAAAGGACGCGAGCGCGGTGATCGCCGCGTGCCGCGAAAAGGGCGTGCTCGTCATCAAAGCAAAAAACAAGGTACGGCTTTTGCCGGCGCTCAATATCCCTTGGGAGCAATTACAAAAATCAATAAAAATCGTAAAGGAAGCGTGTAAATAATGCATTTATTAAAACTTATGGATCTATCCAAAAGACAAATCAACGAAATTCTCAATCTTGCCGATCAGCTCAAATTCGAGAAAAAGAACGGCATCAAGCATCACCTGCTCAAAGGCAAAACGCTGGGTATGATCTTTTCTAAATCGTCCACGCGTACGCGCGTATCGTTCGAGGTGGGAATGTACGACCTCGGCGGCTCGGCGCTGTTTTTAAGCTCGCGCGATCTACAGATCGGGCGCGGCGAGCCTGTGGAGGACACCGCGCGCGTGCTTTCGCGCTATCTCGACGGTATTATGATCCGTACGTTCGAGCAAAAAGAGGTGGAGGATCTGGCTAAGTACGGCTCTATTCCCATCATCAACGGCTTGACCGATTATTGCCACCCCTGCCAGGTGCTTGCCGACCTTATGACCATTCGCGAATATAAGGGCGCGCTTTCGGGCACGAAGCTTTGCTATATTGGCGACGGTAACAATATGACCAATTCGCTCATCGTCGGCGGTATCAAGATGGGTATGGAGGTAGCCGTCGCTTGTCCCAAGGGCTATCTTCCCGACGCGGAGATTATGAAATGGGCGGCGGAGAACGGCAAATTCACTTGCACGGAGGACGTGCTCAAGGCCGCGGAGGGCGCGGACGTGCTCTATACCGACGTTTGGGCTTCGATGGGGCAAGAGAGCGAAGCGGAGGAGCGCAAGAAGATATTCAAGGGCTATCAGATCAACGCCGAAGTGATGAAAGTCGCGGACGAAAAAGCGATGGTATTGCACTGCTTGCCCGCGCACCGCGAGGAGGAGATCACGGCGGAGGTGTTCGAGGCGCACGCCAACGAAATCTTCGACGAGGCGGAAAATAGACTGCACGCGCAAAAAGCGGTGCTCGTGAAATGCTTAGGCGGTAAATAAGGAGAAACGGTATGCGATATACGATAGAAAGCACGGCTTTGCGGGTTACGGTGGAAAGCTACGGCGCCGAGCTCGTCAGCGTTTTGCATAGGGGCAAGGAACGCCTTTGGCAAAACGAAACGGGCGAGTGGGCAGGGCACGCACCCCTCCTGTTCCCCGTTTGCGGGCATTTCGGGATCACCCATAAGGGTAAGACTTACGATATAGCGGCGCACGGCTTTGCCAAGCGTACGGAGTTTACGCTTGCCAAACAGTCGGAAAACAGTTTGACCTTTACCATACGAGCGAACGCGGCGACGAAAGAGGCGTATCCTTTCGATTTCGTATTCAGCGTGACCTACGCGGTGGAGGGCGATAAGCTTTCCGTTCTTTACGCGGTGGAAAATCCGTCGAGCGAGCCGCTGTATTTTGCTTGCGGCGGACACGAATCGTTTGCGCTGGAGGACGACGTGGACGAATACGAGCTGGTATTCGAAAAGGAGGAAAACCTCCTCCATTACCATACGGACGAGAGCGGCTATCTCACGGGCGAAACGTACGATTACGGCACGGCTACCGTATTCCCGTTGCCCGTAGATTTCCTGCAAGAGGGTAGGACGCTCATCTTCAAGGACGTGCGCTCGCGCAAGATAACCTTGCGAACGCGCAAAGGGGAAGAGAAGGCTACGGTTTCCTTTGAAGTATGCGGCAATCTTTTGCTTTGGCGCGCGGGGAGCGGCAAATTTATTTGTATCGAGCCTTGGACGAACCTGCCTGATCTCGCGGGCGTAGCCGATACCGAATTTTCCGAAAAGGAGGGCGTCGTGGAGGTCGCGCCCCAATCGGTCAAGACGGTCGCGCGTACGGTCGAATATAAATAAGCGGTACATACACGAAAAAAGCGTTGCGAACGATCGCGACGTTTTTTATTTGTCGGATTTTGCAAGAATTGTAATATATTTTGCGCTTTTTATTATTTCATTGTAGCTATTGCCGTGATATAATATAGAAAATCCCCAAAGGGAGAAACGGAAAAGAGGTGAAAATATGTTTAGAGTAGGCATTATCGGTAGTGAAAATTCGCACGCTGACGGGTTTATGAATATCTTTGCGAACGACCCCGATTACAGCGATATCAAGGTGGTGGCGGTCGGCGGTATCGACCCCGAGGCGAATAAGGCGCTCTATGAAAAATATAAATTGGAAATGATCGCGGAAAAGCCCGAGGATATGCTCGGCAAGGTGGACGCGGTCATGGTCACGGCGCGCGACGGTATCTATCACGCTCCGTACGCCCGTCCTTTCTTGGAGGCGGGACTTCCCATGTTCATCGACAAGCCGTTCACGGTAGACGAGAAGGAAGCGGTCGAATTTGCGCAGGAAGCGAAGCGCCGCGGCGTGCCTCTCGTCGGCGGCAGCGGCTTGAGAGATATCGACGACGTGCTTGCGCTTAAGAAAGAGGTGCTTGAAAAAGGGGATCTGGTACGCGGCGGTACGGTCAACGCGCCCTTGGATATCAACAGCGTTTACAGCGGCTGGTTCTTCTACGCTTCCCACCTTACCGAGATCAGCTTGAAGATCTTCGGCTACGACCCCAAAGCGGTAACGGCGTTCCGTCGCGGCAACAGCGTAACGGCGTTCGTTGATTACGATAAATATTCTGTGACCAACAGCTACGTGGCGAATTGCTATCACTATTTCGCACAGGTGTTCTCGCAAAACGCTATGTGCTCCAAGCTTCTCGACGTTTCCCAAATGTTCAAAAAAGAGGGCGACGAGTTTGCGGATATGCTCCGTCACGGTAAGATGAGCACGACTTATGAAGAGCTTATCTATCCCGTGTTCTATATGAACGCGATCAAGAAATCGTACGAAACCAATCAAACGGTCAAATTGGAAAGGGTGGAATTGTAATGGCGCAAATAAAAGCATTTTGGAAGGATAGGCTTTTGATCAAGCAATACGACGCGCGTGAGGAGATGGGCGCAAACGCAGCCAAGGAAGCGGCGGAGGCGATCAAAGCGGTGATCGCCGCGCGCGGCGAGGCGAATATCGTATTTGCCGCCGCACCCTCGCAAAACGAGTTTTTGGCGCATTTATTGCAAGATCCTACGATCGAATGGGAAAAGGTCAACGGCTTACATATGGACGAATATATCGGCTTGCCAGAGGGGGACGAACATTCCTTCGGGCAATACCTCTATCAGCATGTTTTCCGTCATAAGAGCTTCAAGAGCGTACATTATATCCACGGCTGGGAAAAGGAAAAGGCGTGCGAAGAATACGCGCAAACCTTGAAGGACTTCGCGCCCGATATCGTTTGTATGGGTATCGGCGAGAACGGACATATCGCGTTCAACGACCCGTGGGTCGCCGATTTCAACGACGAAAAGCTCGTGAAGGTCGTACCCCTCGACGAGGTGTGCCGCAACCAACAAGTCAACGACGGTTGCTTTAAGACGATCGACGAGGTGCCCACGCACGCCGTCACGCTCACTTTGCCCGCGCTTTGCTCGGCGAAACGGATCTTTTGCGTCGTACCCGCGCCGACGAAAGCCAACGCCGTGAAAAATACCGTGTACGGCGATATTACGCCCGATTGTCCCGCAAGTATTTTACGGACGCACCCGTCCGCGATCTTGTACTGCGATAAGGACAGCGGTAAATACTTAAACGAATAAAAAGCAAAGAGGAGATCGCGCCCGATTAGGTACGCGGCCTCCTCTTGTTGCAATTTCGATATGCCAAGAAAGTACAAATAAGTAGCAAGTATTTCTATGGTAAATCCCCGTTCTTTGTGGTAAACTATAAAAAAGGAAATAAAAAAATACAAATACAAGGAGAAATAAAATTATGATCATCGATACGCACAACCATCCCGATTGGTACCATATGACTATGGATAGATTTTTAGAGGATATGGAAAAGACGGGCATTGAAAAAACGTGGCTTTTGAGCTGTGAAATTCCCGAAGGGGATTACAATCCGTACGAGGCTGCGATCATTCCTTTGTTCGATCAAGCGAAGAAGAATATTCCTTTCGAACGTTGCGTTCCTTATTATGAAAAACATCCCGATAAGTTTATTCTCGGCTACGCGCCCGATCCCCACGATCCGCTTGCTTTGGAAAAGCTGACGTACGCAATGAAAGCGTACGGCGTAAGGGTTTGCGGCGAGCTGAAATACAGAATGATGCTCGACGATTACGACGCGATCAGATTATACCGTTTTTGCGGTAAGAACAATTTGCCCGTAGTCGTGCATATTCAAAAGCCCGTCGAGCACGTCGGGGATAAATATCCTCGCGATAGATGGTGGTACGGCGGCGATATCGATTCGTTCGAGCGCGCGATCAAGGCTTGTCCCGAAACGACGTTCATCGGACACGCGCAATCTTTTTGGTCGGAAATTTCGGGCGACGGCAAGGGGGATACCGACCTGTATCCCACGGGCAAGATCGTCGAGGGCGGTAAGCTGATCAAGCTTTTGGATACCTATCCCAACCTGTATTGCGACATTTCCGCGGGCTCGGGTAGAAACGCGCTCACGCGCGATCCCGAATTTGCGGTGAAATTCCTTACGAAATACGCCGATCGTATTTTGTTCGCGCGCGATTCGTTCGGCGCAAAGCACAAGGAGGTATTGCTTTCCTACAACCTGCCGCAAGACGTGCTGGATAAGATATTCTATAAGAACGCGCAAAAGCTGATCGGCGAATAAAAGGGTATGGAAAGGGAAACTTTTCACGAAACGGTGGTGTTTGGCGACGGTATTTTTCCGGCGACCGTGCATAGAGATTGTCGGTTGCAAAAAAATACCGCCGTACCTGCCTTGGGGCAGGCGTGGCACGAGGAATTCGAGATCAAATATTTTTGCGAGGGCAACGCCGTCGTGGAGATCGAGGACGAGCGCTACCAAGTGTCCGAAGGGGATATCCTCCTCGTCAATCCGTACGAGAGCCATAAAACGATCGGCGGAGCGGAGGGGTGCGGTTATCATATGATCATCTTGGACTCCTTTCACCTGTATATGGACGGCGTAGGCGATCCACTCGGCTATTGTCGCTATTTACGGACGGGGCGCTTGAAGTTTCCGCATATCGTAAGAAGCGATGCGGTCGGGGAAACGATCTTAAAGCTCGCGCGATTGCGTAGGGAGGAGCCCTATTGCGATCTGGCGAAGATGAGCTTGGTGCATTATTTGTTTTTCCAGCTGTTCGCCTTGAAAGAGGTGGGCGTGGAGAGCGCCGGCTATTTCGACAGTATGAAAACGAAAAGCCGTATCGAGCCCGCGCTTAAATACATCAACGGCAATTTACATAAGAACCTGTCGTTGGACGAGCTTGCCGAGGTGTGTTGCGTGAGCAAATACTATTTTTGCAAGCTGTTTTCCGAAACGATGAAGATCAGTCCGTATAAATACGTTTGCGCTCTGCGTGAGAAAAAAGCGGAGGAGCTGTTGAAAAAAACGGACAAAAAAATGATCGAGATCGCGCGGACGATCGGGATCAACGACGAGTTTTATTTCAGTAAATGGTTCAAAAAAACGCACGGGATCGCTCCGACGGAGTATCGGGCGAGAAACGCGAGCGACCGTTAAAAGTAAAAAAGCTCCGACGAGCGAATCACTTGTCGGAGGGGGCTTTTTTGAAATGGCTTCGATAGGCTCTGAAAAAGGTTGGATAATCTTTATAACCGCACAGGGTAAAGATCTCGGTGGGCTTGCGACCCTCTTTTAAGAGGGATTGCGCCAAAAGGAGCCGTTTGTTCTTAATGTATTTCATCGGGCTGATCCCCATCGTTTGCTTGAATTGATGGGAAAGGGAGGATTTGCTCGTGAAAAAATGATTTGCGATCTCGTCGAGCGTGGATACGGTAGTCAGGTTTTGATTGATGTATTCCACGACCGCCGAGCAAACGGATTCCGAAACGGTATCCTCGGGAGAATGACAGCTACGCTGTAAGCGCAAAATTTGCAAGAGGACTTCGGTGAGCAGGGTCTTGCAGGCAAGCTCGTTATAGCTATCCTCCTTTTGTTGGGCAAAGCTACGCATTTGCTCGAACAAGCGGACGATCTCCGAAGCTTTTTCAAGGTGAAAGTATTGCGCTTGCGAAAATACCTCCTGTAAGAGCCTCCCGTTCACGTAATCGTGTGAAAAATCGACGACGAAACGCTTGTACGGTTTTTCCGAGTGGATATCCGCAAAATGGTATTTCGCGGAGGGAATGATCAAAAGATCGTAGGGCTGCAACAAATAACGCTTGTTTTCGATAACGTAGGAAACGTCCCCCTCCTCGAAAAGCAAAATTTCGTATTCGTAGTGCATATGCTTGGAGAAATGCTCCTTTTGCGGTCGCGCTATATCTCGATAGGTAAATCGGTAATTGTTCAGTTCGTTCGTGATATCCATAAAGCTATTGTATCACAAAAAGGTGGAAAGAAGCAAGCATTTTTTGTAATATTTTTTGTTTGAAGCCCCGAATAAATTGTAAAAGGTGTGTATATGGTAACGAAGATCAAAAACGGCAAGGTATTTACAAACGGCGCGTTTGCAAGCGTTGATTTGTATATAAGCGATACTAAGATCGCGTCCGTCGGAGGGGAAATGCCGTTTGACGAAGAAATAGACGCAAAGGGCTGTTTCGTCAGCGCGGGCTTTATCGAGCTGCATTGTCACGGCGGCGGTGGCGGCGATTTCAACGATATGACGAAAGAAGCGGTCGTGACGGCGGTAAACACGCATTTGGCGTGCGGCGCGACCACCATTTTTCCGACCTTGAGCGCAACGGATATCCCGCGAATGGAGGCGGCGCTCGACGCCATTCACGAGGTGATGCCGCAATTGCCCTCGATCGCCGGCGTGCATTTGGAGGGACCTTATTTTTCGCCTGCGGCAAGCGGCGCGCAGATCGTGGAGGCTATGACGGGACCCGTCAAAGCCGATTACGAGCGGATCGTAGGCAAGTACGAGATCGCCCGTTGGAGCTACGCGCCCGAGTTGGACGAGAATTTTGAGTTTTTGGAGTTTTTGAACGCGAACGGCGTGGTTGCCGCGGCGGCGCATACGGACGCTACCTGCCGCGAGATGGAGGAGGCGGCAAAGCGCGGCTGTAAGCTGATCACGCATTTGTATTCCTGCACCTCGACGATCAAGAGAAAGGGCGGTTTCCGTATCGCAGGCGTTACGGAGGCGGCGTATCTCGTGGACGATATTTGCGTGGAATTGATCGCGGACGGTTGTCATTTGCCTCCCGAGCTGTTGCGCCTTGCTTATAAATGCAAGGGAAAGGAAAGGATCGCGCTCATCACCGACGGTATCCGCGCGGCGGGGTATAAGGGCGAGGAGCCGTATATCGCCAAGCAGGGTACGGGCGGCGATTGTCTTATCGAGGACGGCGTAGCCAAGCTTCCCGACAGGAGCGCGTTTGCAGGCAGTATCGCAACCTCGGATAGATTGATAAAAACTTGCTTGGCGGCGGGGATACCGCTGGAAAGCGTGTTGACGATGATGACGACCACCCCTGCGCGCATTATGGGCTTGAAAACCAAGGGCGAGATCGGCGTAGGTTACGACGCGGATATCGTTATCTTCGATAAAGATATACGAATAAAAACGGTTATTTTGCAAGGCAAAGAGCAAAAAGGAGGAAGGTAAATGGTACGACTCAGCGTATTTGCCGACGAGGCAGGCGACAGCTTAAAAGAACAGATCGACGCGCTCGTGGAAAACGGGCTGGCGGAAACGGACGTAAGAGGTATCAACGGCAAGAACGTTTTGGCGTTCGAGGAGGCGGAAGCCAAGGCGTACGGGGAGGAGCTTGCGGCGGCGGGAATTTCCGTCGCGTGTATCGGCTCGCCGCTCGGAAAGCGCGACGTGTGCGATTACGCGGAATTTGAAAAGGATCTGGATAAGATCCTGAAAACGGCGGAGATATTCAAAACGGACAGGATCCGTATCTTCAGCTTCTACCATTCGGAGGGCAAGCGCGCGCAAGTGATGGATTGCTTGGGGCAAGCGGTACTGCACGCCAAAAAATACGGCGTCACCCTCTATCACGAAAACGAACACGCCGTATACGGCGAACGGGCGGCGGAGTGTAAAGACCTCTTGGATACCGTCGGTTGCGGTTGCGTGTTCGACCCTGCCAACTTCGTGCTTATCGGTCAGGATATCACGGAAGCGGAAAAGCTGCTGTTGCCCTATTCCGATTTTTACCACGTAAAAGACGGTCGGTATACGGGCGATATCGTGCCGGCGGGCTACGGCGACGCGAACGTGCGCGAGCTTTTGAAAAGGGACGGCGTACTGCTCACGATCGAGCCGCATTTGTTTGAATTCGGCGGCTTGGCGGGCTTGACGGAAAAGGACTTGACGAGAGGGGAGTTCGTGTATAAAACGCAACGCGAGGCGTTTGACGCGGGCGTTACGGCGGTGAAGAATATCCTCACGGACAACGGATTTGTAAAAGACGCTCACGGGCGTTGGAATAAAAAATAATTTTGTAAAATAAGGAGTAAGAAAAATGGAAAATGCAAAATTGGCTTTACTTGGCGGCGAAAAGAGCGTAAGCAGATCGCTTGCGGACGTTTCGGCAAAGGTAGTTCCTCAAAAGGCGTATAAGACGATCGAGACGATGCTCGACAACGGTCAAATTTCCGAAGCGCCTATCGTAAAAGAATTCGAGAA
This sequence comes from Clostridia bacterium, assembly GCA_017471785.1. Classification (GTDB taxonomy): domain Bacteria; phylum Bacillota; class Clostridia; order Christensenellales; family Borkfalkiaceae; genus Scatosoma. Next base: position 50,542 of record JAFURP010000038.1, read on the forward strand.
AAAATTCGCAAGCTATATCGGCGCGGATTACGGTCTTTGCGTGGTCAACGGTACGACCTCCATTCAAGCGGGTTTGTTTGCCGTAGGCGTACAGCCCGGAGACGAAGTTATCGTACCTTCCTTCACTTTTTGGGCGACGGTAGGTCCCGTCGTTGCCAACGGCGCGATCCCCGTATTTGCCGACGTGGACGAGGATACGCATAACCTCTCGGCGGCGAGCGTGGAAAAGCTCGTTACCGAAAAGACCAAAGCCATTCTCTTGGTGCACGTTTGGGGCAACCCTTGCGATATGGACGCGATCATGGCGGTTGCGAAAAAGCATAACTTGAAAGTGGTCGAGGACTGCTCGCACGCGCACGGCGCTACTTATAAGGGAAAGAAAGTGGGCAGTATCGGCGACGTAGGCTGCTTCTCTATGCAGGGCTCGAAGGTGCTTGCCGCAGGCGAGGGCGGTATTTTGGTCACGAGCAAAAAGGAATACTACGATAGAGCGGTCGCGCTCGGGCATTACGAGCGTTGTCGTTTGCTTGGCGAGGATTCCCCGTACGCGCAATACAGCTTGACGGGTTACGGCTATAAGCACAGGATCAATCCGCTTGCGGCGGCGGTTGCGGACGCCAACCTCGATCGATTGGACGAGATGAACGCTATCCGTTCCAAGAACGCACGCCGTTTCGAGGAATTGCTTGCGGATATTCCTTTCATCAAGTTCCAAAAAGAGCCCGAGGGCGCGGATAAGGTATTTGCATATCACTACGCGCAGTACGTACCCGAAAGCTTCGGCGGCGTGAAGCTGGGCACCTTGTTGTACGCGCTTGCAAAAGAGGGCGTAAGCTGCGGCTCCTGCGGTTACGGTAGATTGCACTACGCGCCGCTCTATAACAAGGAAGGACCTTTCGGACAGGAATTCCCGTTCAATCTTAAGGGCTATCCCAACGGCAACGTGAGAAAATTGCCGAACACGGAAAGACTCGGTCAAACGGTGTTTATGGCGGCGCCCCGTTTCGAAACGGCAACCGAGGCGGATTTGCAGGAATACGCGGCGGCTTATCATAAGGTAGCGGCGAATATGGAAGCGCTCCTTGCTTACGAGAAGGAGCAAGCGGAAGCGACGACGATTGCGAATAACGGAAGAAGTATCAATTATGTCAAGGTGTAAAATTAAGATCGGTATTATCGGTTGCGGCATGATAGCGGAGTTTCATATCTCCGCTCTCTCCGCTTTGGACGACGCGGAGGTGATCGGCGTATTCGATACGAGCGCCGAGCGTAGTCGCGCGTTTGCGCAAAAGCACGGTATCGAGGTATACGAAACGATGGACGCGCTGCTTGCTTCGGCGGCGGAAGTGGTTGCGATTTGTACGCCGAGCGGCTTGCACGCAAGCCTGGCGATCGCCGCGCTCCACGCGGGTAAGAACGTCGTCGTGGAAAAGCCCGTCGCACTCACGAACGAGGATTGCGAGCGGATATTGGAGGCGGAAAAGACCTCGGGCAAGGTATGCGCGGTCGTTTCCCAGCTCCGTTACGCCGACGGGATCCGTCAAGCGAAAGAGATACTCGATTCGGGCGCGCTCGGTAAGCCCGTGCTTTGCGATCTATATATGAAATACTATCGCGAAAAGAAGTATTACGAGGGCTCCTGGCGCGGCACGTTCGCTATGGACGGCGGCGGCGCGTTGATGAATCAAGGCATACACGGTATCGACGTTTTGCGATATCTCGTGGGGGACGTCAAGATCGTCAACGGTAAGGTACGCACCCTGGTACACGATATCGAGGTGGAGGATACCGCGGTGGCAAGCGTGCAGTTCGTAAACGGCGCGCTGGGCGTGATAGAGGGCACGACCTCCGTTCGCCCCGGCTATCCCCGTCGTATCGAGATCCATTGCGAAAAGGGCAGTATGCTGATCGAGGAGACCGAGATCGTTTCGGTGGATCTACCCGATTTCGATCCGAATAAAGAGGAAAAAGACCCCGATTTCGCAGGGTTTAAGGACCCTGCCGCCATTTCCGCAGAAGGGCATTTGCGGCAATATAAAAACATACTCGCCGCCGTACGGGGCGAAGCGGAGCTGTTCTATACGGCAAAGGAGGCTTCGGAAACGGTAAAGACGATCTTGGCTATCTACGAATCGTCGAAAACGGATAGAGATATCCATTTGAATTAACGAAAAAAGCTCGCTTGTAAGCGAGCTTTTTTTATTTTCGACGCGTACCTGCCTCTCTCCTTTTTTCCTTTAACCGCGCGTATAACGCGGCGAGAGCGAGGGTGATAAAGGTGAAAAGGGCAAACCAATAAAAGGAGCCGATAAAAAAGGGAAATTCGCGGGAAAAGCCGAACAGTCCCACGGGGGAGCGGTAGTGCATAAAAAAGTAGGGATAGGGCACGCCGCGCCCGAAATCCACGCTAAGGAAATATAAAACGCTTGCGATAGAGAAGTAAACGAGGGGCGGCAGGGCGGCGGATAGCACGCCCTTTCTATCGATCGTAAACGGACGGTCGTCCAAGAAAAAATCGAGTATGGAAAAAAGAGGCGCGGCGATATGCGTTAAGAGGTTGGGAAACGACCACGGATGAAAGCTTTTATCCGAAAACGGACCGAGCAGGGCGCAATATACGATCCCCGTAATGGTAATGGCTACGGTAAAGACGAATTTTTGTCGATACAGGCGGAGGTTTTGCGGACGGAACAAAAGCGCGAGGGAATTGAAGCCTATCCAAAGGTTGGATTGCGCGGTGAAATAAAGTAAGCGCCTGCTCCAATGAGAATACCCGTCGTATCGCGCGAATACAAGGCTGAGCAACACGCCGCCGAAGGACGAGAGGACGATAAGAATTTTTAAGCTACGGGAAACGATTTTTCGCATATCCGCTATTGTGTGCAATTTTTATAAAAATAATCTTTTTGTTACAAGGCGTTCGTCTTTTCGTAAACCGTTGACAAACGGGTCGTTTTGGAGTATAATAGAAGAAAAAAAGAGGAGTGAAAAATTATGAGAAAAAATTTGAAAGCGAAAGCGTATATTTATCCCTTGCCCGTGCTGATCGTCGGCACGTACGACGAGAACGGCGTGCCCGACGCCATGAACGCGGCGTGGGGCACCGTTTGCGATACGGCGCAGGTATCCGTATGTTTGAGCGCAGGTCATAAAACGGTCAAAAATTTATTAAAAACGAAAGCGTTTACGGTAGCGATCGCCGACGCGAAAAACGTGCTTCCCGCCGATTACGTGGGCGTAGTTTCCGCGAATAACGTTCCCGATAAGCTGAAGAATACGGGTTGGCATATCGTCAAGAGCGAGGTCGTCAACGCGCCGATCATCGAAGAGCTTCCGCTCGTTTTGGAATGTAAGCTCGTCAGCTACGATACGGAAACGGAAATTTGTATCGGGGAGGTCGTGAACGTTTCCGTGGACGATAGTATCTTGGACGAGAAGGGCAAGATCGATTTGACCAAATTCCAGCCGATCTGCTACGATTGCGACACGCACGGCTATTACAAGCTGGGCGAAAGAGTGGGGCAAGCGTTCTCGGACGGCTTAAAATTGAAATAACAAATATGAGTAAACAACTGTCTGAAATGTCGTTGGAGGAATTGTGGGAGTTGTTCCCCGTTTTCTTGACCGAACACAAACCGTATTGGACGGAGTGGTATTTGGGAGAGAAGGAAAATTTGCTGAAATTGCTTTCGTTTCCCGTCAAGATCCATCACGTCGGCAGTACGGCGGTACGGGGCATTTGGGCGAAGCCCATCGTCGATATTTTAGTGGAAACGGAAGATGAAGCGGCGCTAAATACCGCTACGCGTATTTTGCAGGAAAACGGATATATCTTGATGGGGCAAACCTCTACGCGTAGCTCTTTGAATAAGGGCTATACGGAAAGGGGGTTTTCGGAACGGGTATTCCATATCCATATCCGTTTGAGAGGGGATAACGACGAGGTGTATTTTAGAGATTATTTGCTTGCAAATCCCGACGTTGCCAAGGAGTACGAGAGGTTGAAGCTTGCTTTATGGAAACGGTACGAGCACGACCGCGACGGGTATACAAACGCAAAAACGGAGTTCGTGAAAAAATACACGAAAATCGCAAAAACGATAGGGGCAGGTACGTGATGAATAGACCGTGTATCCTTTTACGGGCGGTATAAACGTTGAACAAAATAGGATAGCGGCGGATCTTTCGATCCGCCGCCGTTTCTTTATTCCGTCAAGCCGCACGAAGGAAAAATTGATTATTTTTCGATCGTAAATCCGATTTCGTTTTTCAAATAGGCTATGAATTTCGTCGCGCCCAAGGAACGGACGGCGTTTTTCTTATACGAAAATCCAAGCTCGCGCGCGATCTCGGGCTTGAGCTTAAGGGCGCGCACGCCCTTGTACTGCTTTTGGAATACGAGCGAGGGTAAAACGGTAACGCCTATGCCCTCGTTCACCATCGAGATCGCCGACATATCGTCCACCGAATCAAAACGGATAATCTCCTTGAAACGGCTCTCGTCGAAATATTTCCGCAAAGCGCTTTCGTTCGTGGAGATATACGGATATTCGTACAATTCCTCGCGTTCGACGGACTTTTGTCCCGAGAAGCTCCCGTGGGGGACGATCGCGACGAACGGGTCGGTCATGATCGGCACCCATTCGTTTTGTCCAACGGCGCCGAGATCCGCGAAAACGACGTCCGCAAAGCCCTCCTCCAACCAAGTATGCAGGTCGTTGCCCACGCGAATAGATACTTGTACGCTCGGATGCGCTTTTTTGAAGGATTTCAAGATTTCGGGCAAAACGTATTGCGATATGCTGGAATAGGTGCCGATGCGCAGCTCCCGTTCCTTTTGCGAGGAAAGCTTTTCCGCCGCGTTAAAAAGCTCCTTTTCCGCTTTTATCACGGCGACTAAGCTTTCGTACAGGCTTAAGCCGTCCTCCGTCCATTCCACGCCCAAGGGCGTGCGCTTTAACAGCCGAACGCCCAGCTCCGCCTCCAAGGAATCCGCCATATGCGACAGCGCCGACGGCGTATAGGAAATTTCTTCCGCCGCCTTGGACAAGCTTTTGTGCTTGACCGCGGATAGCAAAGCCCGTATTTTCAAGGTGTCCATACTTCGCCTCTCCTTGTGAAAGTTTTTCACAGCCCTATTATAAATCTCCGTTTCACAAAAGTCAAGGGTTGTGATATAATTTTTGAAAAATTTAACGTGGAGCGAAAAAAATGGAAGAAGAAAAGAAGCGGCAAACGGAGAAAAAATCGAGGGTAAAGGTGCAAGCGTTGACGTACGGAGCGTTGATCTTCGTCGTGTTCGTGTGGGGCGCGGGGCCGCTTTTGAACGCGTATTTGTATCGGTACTATACGGCAACGATCTGTACGGCGGTCTCGTCGCTGATCTCGGCGATTTCGCTGCTGTTGATCTCCTTGCCGCATTTGAAAAAATTAAACCGCGATTATTTCAAGGTAGCCGTGCCGACGGGTATTTTCAATTCGGTTGCTTCGCTGTTGCAAAAAATAGGCTTACAATATACGACCCCTACGAAATACGCGTTTTTGGAGAATTTGTCCTGCGTCGTCGTACCCGTGCTGTTGTTTTTCTTTATCAAAAAGAAGCCGAGCTTTTTGACGGTATTTGCAAGCTTTTTGTGCTTGGCGGGGTCGTTTATCTTAAGCGGTATGGATTTTTCGAGCAACAGCGTTTCCTTTGGAAAGGGGGAGATCTTATGCGCGCTCGCAGGACTGCTGTACGGCGTTAATATCGCGGCGACGGGCGCGTACGCGAAAAAGCTCTACGCGCCGCTCTACGTTATGATACAAATTTGGATACATACGTTTATATCCTTTGCGACGGCGTTTGCGTTGCATTTTATCACGATTGACGGCGTGCCGATCGAGCCGCTCGCGTTCTCGTGGGAGATAAAGCGTCTTTTGCTCGTCGCGGCTTTGGGACTTGTGTCCAGTACGTTGTGTTGGATCATTCGTACGAACGTAATGAAATATATCAACGCTTCGGTAGTGGCGGTGATCATGCCTTTTTCCGCCGTGATCGCAGGCGTGCTTTCCGTGTCGTTCGATATGGACGCGTTGACCCTCGATCTCGTGTTGGGCGCGGGTATCGGCTTTACCGCCGCCTTGCTATCCAGCGTGGCGGATATCCTGGAGAAACGGAAAGAGCGGAAAAAGGAAGAGAAAGGGACGATCGCGCCGTGACCTTTGTAAAATAAAAGGACCTCTCTATGCCATCGGGTACGGAGAGGTCTTTTTTTATTGCTTTTACGTTTCCTGGAAATTGAATTTACGGAATTCCGTAGGCGGTACGCCCTCGCGGCTTTTGAAGCATTCCGTAAAATAGTTCGCCGAGGAAAAACCGCATTGTTCGGAAATTTGTTCGATGCTCATTTTTTGCGGCGTCAACAAAAATTCCTTGGCTTTTTCCAGTCGAATATTCAAAAGATAGTCGATGGGCGATACGTTCAAATGCTTCTTGAAATTATAAATGACCGTCGTTTTCGAAATATAAAATTTTTCCGCCAACAGATCGAGGGATATTTTTTCCTTGTAATGCGTGTTGAAATAATCCATCATTTTCAAAAGGATAGGCGGTAGCTTGGTGCTTGACGGCGCGTCGGGCGGCTGCGTGGTGTTTCTTGCGATAAAAGCGAGGATACAATTAAAAAACGACCGCATCATATAATCGGAAAATTCTTCGTCTTTTTCTTGAAACTCCAATAAAAAATCAAGTAAGCGAAGAATGGTTTTTTGGTCCTTCTCGGAAAAGGTAAGAGGGGCTAACGCCCGTTTGGAGAGTAAGGTCTTTTCCGTCGCGTCGAGATATTTCGGCAATATATTGATATTAAAGCGTTCGTAGCCGCCGCCCTCCGTTTTGTGCATGATAAACGGGGGAATGATGATGCAGGCGGGCGCTTTTATCGTATATAAGGTATTGTAGAAAAATACGGTGCGCTCTCCCTTCGTCAATATGTAAAACTCGTAATGGGAATGAGAATGAAAGACGTTCATCGTATGGCTTTGGCTTTTGGCAACTTTATCCACGGATAGGAAATTCATACCAGCCTCCTCGCTTTTGTAATATATCTATGATTTTATTATATTTTAGCATATTTTCTATGTTAAATCAAGTTTTTTTATGGTACAATATCTACGATAATATGAAAAATGCGAAAAAGTCGGTGTTTTCGCTTAAAAAACAATAGGGAAAGGAGAATATTGTATGAAAAAGCAAATTGCAAAACGCGTAACGAGCTGTTTGATGGGGCTTACGATGCTCACGGGGCTCGTAGGTTGTGCCGACGGCGACGGCAAGAAGGTGGATCCGAATAAAACGCAGCTGTATCTGGGCGTGACGTCGGAGGGTATCGACGAGGCGTGGCTCGATTCCGTGATCGAGGGCTTCGAAAAGGAATATCCCGATTATCAGGTTTGGGTGGATCCGATCACGGACACCGAGCTGGATACCCTGGAAACGGATATGCCCACCTCTAGACAAGACTTGTATTATTTGCAAAATATGTCCAACCCGAAGGGCTGGTACGACAAGGGGCTTATCGACGATATTACGGACGTCGTGACCGTCGGAGATCCCGCGTTTGAGGAGGGAACGACGATCGAATCGAAAATTATGGACGACGTGATCGATACCTACCGTTTTGAAAACGAGAGCGGCGATACCCGTTATTTCGGCGTGCCTTACGTTCTCGTAACGTACGGTATCGTTTACGACGCCGATCTGTTCACGCGAAAAAACTTGTTTAACCTTGCGGCGTATAAGGGCTTGGACTGCGTCGAGGGCACGGCAGACGACAATTACGGGCCCGACGGCGTAGAGGGCGGCTTCGACGACGGCTTGCCGGCAACTTGGGAGGATTTCAAGGCGTTGATGTCCACGATGGTCCAGCGCGGCGTGACGCCGTTCGTATGGTCGGGTGAGCACGCGTACTACCGTATCAATCTTACGAAAGCGATGCTTGCCAGCTACGAGGGCGCTGCCCAACATCGGCTCTATTACGACCTGAACGGGTACGACGAGCAGTTGAAGATAGACATAACGCCGTCGAACGCTTGGAAGCTGGTGGAACGCCCCTCGCAAGAGGCGGTGTTGACGGCGGTAAGCGATATCGTTAAAAACACGAAAAATTATTCGGCGAAATCCTTCTATTTGTCCACCTCGCACTTGCAGGCGCAAAACGAATTTATTTTGAGTACGCGCACGGAAACCCCGATCGGTATGCTGATCGAAGGCGGCTGGTGGGAGAACGAAGCGAAATCGACCTTTGAGGAGATGGAGCGCTACGGCGAACAATACGGCTACGGAAAACGGAATTTCAAATATATGCCGTTGCCCAAATTTATCGGTACGGACGGGGTAGAGGACCAAATTTACAAGGGTACGACGGTATATTCGGAGTTCGGCGAATCGATGGTATGCTTAAATTCGGCGTCGTCGAACAAAGAGGGCGCGAAGCTCTTCTTGCGCTATTCGCATACGAACGCGTCGCTGAAGGCGTTTACGCTGGATAACGGTATGGCAAGACCCTTCGAGTACGATTTCGACGAAACGGAATTTGCTTCGCTTTCCAAATACGCGCAAAGCGTTTGGTCAATCGTCCGCGACGAGAACACGGAGATCGTTACGCCGGCAAAGAGCAATCCGACCGCGATCGCGCACGCGGAGGTCGTGAACGGCTTGCGTTTGACGGGTACGAACGGTACGGCGAACTACACCGATCCCTTCCTTGAGTTTTACAGGACGGCGAATATGACGGTAGCCGATTATTTGACGGCGATGAAAAACAAATATAACGAAAGCACCTGGAATATCTCCTGATTGGCGTTGGAGTTGGAGGAAAAGGCATGAAAGAACATACGACCGACGTTTCTTTGAACGTTGCGTTCAGTAAGAAAAATAAAAAGAAGCAAAAGATCTTGGAGGACCTGTTCGTCGCCTCGATCGTGATATGGCCCTTGTTATTGTTCGTCGTGTATTGGATCGGCGGCAATATCACCAATATTATGCTCGCTTTTCAGGAATATAACATTGAAGAGCAAAGCTTCACGTTTCTACCCTTAAATAGGATTTTTACGAATTTTACTCGATTTTTCAAAGAGTTTTCGGGTACTTCGGGTATGGGCGTGATGTTTGGGCGTTCTATCTTGTATTGGTTTATAACCTTCGTGATGCTCATTCCGCACATCTTGGTTTCTTTTTGTATACATAAAAAGGTGCGCGGCGCAGGCGCGTTCAAGATCATTTTGTTCTTGCCGAGCGTCATTTCCAGCGTCGTTTGGATAATGCTGTATAGAATTTTCGTGGAGTACGGATTGCCCGTCTTTTTGGGGTGGTTTGGCAAAAAAATTTCCATCAGCTTGTTTATGAACAGCGACACGGTGTTCGGTACGTTGGTGACGTACGGGATATGGTTGGGCTTTGCCGGCGGCTTGGTATTGTATACGGGCGCGATGAGCCGTATCCCTCCCGAGCTCGTGGAGGCGGGAAAAATGGACGGTATGAATACGTGGCAGGAATTTTGGCTGATCACGATGCCGTTGATCTTCCCCACCGTATCGATCGGTATGTATACGGGGATCGTGGGTATCTTCACCTCCTCGCCGTCGACGTATACCTTCTTCGGCGGAAACGCGCCGTCGGAAACGTATACGTTCGGATACTATTTCTTCGTTATGGTATTCGGCGGACAAAAGACGCCCGTCAATTTCCCGTACGCGTCGGCGACCTCTTTGATCTTCACGGCGTTTGCCGCGCCTACCTCCCTGCTTTTGAAGCATTTGTGCGAAAAATACGGACCGAATACGGAGTTTTAAGGAGTGGTTATGGAAAAGACTGAAAAGAAAAAGAAAAGTAAGGGTATCCGTGCGAACGGTCTTGTATTCGAAATCATCGCGATCACGGTTTTGGGGTTGTATAGCTTTACGCTGCTGTTTGCGTTGGGTTGGGGAATTATTATTTCCTTAAAGGATATTATCGATTTCACGCTCAATCCGTTGGGCTTCCCTGCCGAGCTGCGCTTTGAAAACTATCTCAACGCTTTCAAGGAGCTTAAAGTAGAGGTCGCTTGGGGCGAGGGACGGCGCACGATCGAATTTCTCGAGCTGTTGTTCAACTCCATCTTATACGTCGTGGGCTGTACGCTCATTTCGACCTACACGCATTTGACCTGCGCCTACGTTTCCGCGAAATATCCCCGTTGGATAACCAAATTGATGCACACGATCGTAGTCGTGGTGATCGCGTTCCCGATGGTCGGCAGTCTTTCCTCGGGCTTGGTGCTTTTGAAGGCGACGGGCGTGTATAACAACCGTCTGATGTATTTCCTGTATTGCGGCGGTTTTACGGGTACGAATTTCTTGATCTACTATTCGGCGTTCAAGGGCGTTTCGTCCACCTACGCCGAGGCGGCGAAGATAGACGGCGCAGGGCATTATACCATTATGTTCAAAATTATGATACCGATGGTCAAAAACCTTTTGACGGGTATGATGCTGTTGGCGGTCATCGGATATTGGAACGATTGGTATACGGCGATGGTGTACTTGCCCTCCTATCCCAATATTTCTTACGCCTTATATAAATTTCAATTTAATACGAACAATTCGGTGAGCAGCGTACCCGTGCAAACGGCAGGCTGTATGTTGGTTATGCTGCCTACGCTGTTGATATTCCTCGTCTTTAGAAACAAGTTTATCGGGAATATCTCTTACGGCGGCTTGAAAGGGTAAAACGGGGCAATCAGGAGTGAAAATGAAAAAGACGACGATAAAAAAAGGTATATTGACGTGCGGCGCGATAGGCGCGTTCGCGCTTGTTCTCGGGGCAAGCTCGTTGCCGTTGAAGGCTTCCGCTCTCGTGTTTTACGAGGATCTTTTTTCAGGTAAAAACGTCGCGAAAACGTATTCGCTTGCGCCCGAAAGGATCGAGAACGTCGACGAACGCGGCGGACTGAAGCTCGTGGCGGAGCGCGAGGGCGCGTCCGCGCGATTTTCGGACGCGGCGAGCGGAAAATTTTCCGTCGAATACAGGGCGTTTTCCCAAACGAATAACGTGTACGACGCGGAAAGCCTGCGGTTCGTGTTCAGCGACGCGTATACGGCGGATACGTTTGCCGTGGAGATCGGTTTGACGGAGGACGGGCATACGTGGCACAACACCGACGCCGCCGATTTGGTGCGCGCGGTGGTGGATACGGGTAGCGGAAAGGGCTACGGGATCGATAGCGGCACGGGCGCGATCACGGCGTACGGGCAAAAGCTCAATTCCTCCTATTGTAATTTGCGCTCGGGAAGCGTCGTGTTGGAGTTCGATCCCAATACAATGGAGGTTTCCGTCGGTACGGGCAACAGCGACTTGCGGTATTTGCTGTTGGATTTGGACGATAGCGAGCATTTGGCGGCGACGGGGCGTTTTGACGGCTTGAGCGATTTTTCCGAATATTGCGTGGATATCGAATTTTCGCGGTTTAGCGAAACGGCGAAAAGCGCGGGCGTGATGATCTATTCGTTATTCGGTAACGAGATAGACGGCGCGATCTTATCCGCGACGCAAGGCCCCGGCGTATACGCAAAGCGCGTCGGGAAAACGCTGGTCGGACAAGAATACGACGGCTTACAAAACGTGAAGGCGTACGATCTGCTCGAGGGACAGATCGCGTTCGACGGCGAGATGGAAATAACCGATCCCGACGGAGAGCGCGTCGCCGCGTCCAACGGACGCTTTACGCCCGAAACGACGGGCGTGTACACCCTTGCCTACACGGCGAAGAACGCCGTCGGCACGTACGGTGAGACGACGAGATACTGTTTGGAGGTCGTTCAAAACGCCGAAATTTTCGATTTTAAGACGTCGAGACGTTTTGAAAACGCGACGGTCGGCGTGGGTAGCTCGTTGCTCCTGCCCTCGGCAACGGTGGAGGGAAGCTACGCGGAAAACGCGGCGGCTTGCCGTTTGACGGTGAAAAAGGAGGATGAAACGCTTTTGCGCGTGCAAGAAACGGCGGCGGAAACGGCGTTTTCGTTCGATACCGTCGGCGAGTATACCGTGACGTACGATTATGTAAGAGAGGGACGGGTCGTATTCGAAAAAACGTACGTCGTGACGGCTTCGGGGGATATCCCCGCGTTCGTCGGGGCAAGCGCGTCCGCGCAATACGCCTACGGCACTACGTTCCACGTACCCGTCAGGAAAGCCGTTTTGAACGGTACGCAGTACGAAGCGACGGCGCAGGTGCTGTTTAGCGACGGACGGGCAAACGGTTATTCGCAGGTCGTTTTGGACTGTAAGGGCGAAGCCGAATTGCGTTATACGGCGCTGATCGACGGCAAAACGTATAGCTATAGCGAATATTTTACGGTCGTAAAGAGCGCGGCGGATTTATGGGAAAACGTTGCAGGCGTGAATATACAAGGGAATACGGAGCTGCCCGATTACGCGGACGTTTACGGCAACGGGGTATTGCTTACCTCCACGCGTAGCGGCGGTACGGCGCGTTATGCCAACACCGTCGATCTATCGGAAAGCGATTTGGTCACGCCCGTTTTAACGGCGATGTTTACGCCCGAAACGATGGGCGTGAAAGAGATCACCTCCTTGCAGATACGCATGATAGACGCGCACGACGAAAGCAATTACGTTACGGTGCTTATCAGCGCGGTGGCGTACGGCTACGATTACGATTCCTCGGTGGTTTGCGGCGCGAATAAAAATTACGAGTTGGTCGGCTTGACGTCGGGCGGCGTTATTACGACTACGCAAACGACGGCGACCAAGATCCGTTCTACGCTGAAAGGAAAATACGACGGGCAATACGGCTGTTTGCGTAGCTTACCGTTCACGATTTATTTCGACGCGAAAAGCAACGCCGTTTACGCGGGTCCGAGAGCAAACTCCACCTTGCTTTCGCTGGTAGCGGATCTGGACGATCCTAAGCACGTGGGCGAGGGGAACGAGTGGCACGGCTTTACGACGGGCGAGGTGAAGCTGGAGATCACCTTTAACGGTAGCCTGTTGAGCCGCGCGAATTTAACGGTGCTCAGCGTGCTCGGTCACGATATGTCGGGCGAGGTCTTTACCGATACCGTCAGTCCGTACGTGATCCTGAAAAATTACGATAAAACGAGCGTGCCGAACGCGCTCGTCGGCACGGAATATCCCGTTTTCGACGCCCTTTTATCCGACGGCGCGGAGGGAGAGATAGGAAGCGTTGGCGGCGTGAGCGTCTATTATTACGAGCAGGGCGAAAAGAAAGAGCTTCCCGTCGTGAACGGTGCGTTTACGCCGAGCGTTTCGGGAACGCATTATATCGAATATTTCGGCTCGGACAGCGCCGGAAATGCGGTCGTAAAAACCGTGGAGCTCCAAGCGAAATCGTCGTTACCTGCTTTGAGCTATACTATGCAGGGCGAGCTCGAAGCCGGCGCGTACGTAGGAGAGACCGTTTCTTTGCCGACGGGCGAGGCAACGGGCGGCGCGGGTAATTTGACGGTCGAGGAAACGCTCGTTTGCGGCGACGCTACGTATCCGATACAAAATCGGAAATTCCTTTTTGAAAAAGCCGGCGATTATACGTACAGGGTGAAGGTGACCGATTATCTCGGGCAAACGTACGAGTTGGAGCGTTCCGTTTCGGTCGCGTATTCCGAAAAACCGATCGTACGGGAAAAGGTAATGCCGAAAGCGATCGTAAAGGGAAAGGCGTATACCTTCCCCGAATTTACGGCGAAAGCGTATTCGACGGGCGGCGTGCAAGAAGTACCCGTCGGGGTGACGGTAAACGGGACGGCGTTGGCGGCGGATAGAAAATATACGCCCGCGGATACGAGCCCGTTGGAGGTGGTTTACACCGCAGGGGCTTGGAGCAAGACGTTTACGGTGAACGTGACAGACCCGACGAGCGAAGAAGCGTATTTGGCGGGATATTTCGATTACGCCGAGGAAAATATTTCCATTACCGCGGACGAGGTCGGCTTCAAGGTGAGCACGGACGAGCAAAAAGCCGAGAACGGCGTTGCGAGCTTTTCGTTCATCAACCGCTTGGGAACGGCGGGCGCGCAGATCGAATTTAACGTCCTCGATAACGCTTTCGAGCGGTTGCATATCTATCTCACCGACAGCTCGGACGCGTCGGTGCAAGTGAAGCTCACGGTGGAAAAGAGCGATAGCGTAGGGCAAACGAGCGCGTTTAGATTGAACGGCGGTTACGCCCGTACGATGGCGGGTTCGTTCTATCAAGGACAAACGACGAAGCCTTTCGTCGTTCGTATCAGCGGTCAAAGCGTTTACGATTACGACAGCACGCTGCTCGATTATATTGACAAAACGGTAAACGGCGAGGATTTCGAAGGCTTCTCGACGGAGGGCGTTTACGTCGATTTCGAGTTCGAGGGCGTGACGGGCAGCAGTTCTATCCTGCTCGGAAGGCTTTGGAACAATTCTTTCGGGAATACGGACGGGGATTATATCGAGCCGATCGTGCGCGTAGATTCGCTTTCGGTGCAGCCGAAGCTCGGCGACGTCGTTACCGTACCCCGTATTTCGGCGTTCGACGTGTTGGATAGTACGGTGCAGGTGGAATTGACCGTCGTTCATGCAAAGGGCGTGGCGAAAGAATATACGAGCGGCAAAGAGCTTTCCTCGCTCGTGATCGATCTGAACGCCGCATACCGTTTCGTCGCGGAGGAATACGGATCGTATGAAATTTCCGTCTACGCTATGGACGGTAATTGGAACTCCTTCGTTTACACGATAAGCTTCACCGTAGAAGCAACGGAAGCCCCGACGTTGACGGTGAACGGAGAATTTGAATCTTCGTACGAGGTGGGTAAAAACCTTTCCGCGCCGAGCGCAACGGCTACCGATTACGGTGGCAAAGAGCTCCGCGTGTACGTCTATTTGATCGATTCCTGCGGACGTTATCACGATTTGTCGAACGGAGAGTACGTATTGGACGAATCGGGTAAATACACCGTCGTATATTATACGTACGACGAATTCGGCAATTACGCGAAACGGGAATTTAAGATAACGGTCAAGTGAGGGGAAGTATGAGAAATATAAAAAGGAAATTTTACAAAAGTACGAGCCTTGCGCTCGTCGCCGTTACGGTAGGCGGCGCGTTGCTTTTCGGCGCTTGTAAAAAGAAAGAAACGACGAGCGTCGAGAAAGAGCTCACCTATACGGAGATCGATTTGGTGGCGGAAAACGCGAGCGATTATACCGTCGTGATGCCCGTGGACGCAAGCGAATGCGTGCAGTTCGCCGTAGACGAATTGGTTTTGTTTTTCAAACGGGCGACGACGCACGAATTGACGGTGGAATACGATACGGGCGTTTCCTACGACGAATCGCAAAAAATAATTTCCGTCGGTGAAACGGTGCCTTGGCAAGCCTGCGGCGTAGAGCTTTCTTTGTCGGAATTCGGTCAAGACGGCGTATACATCACGAGAAAGGGCTCGCAGGTATTCCTTTGCGGCGCGGACGATTCGGGAACGCTCAATTCGGTATACGAATTTTTGGAGCTGCAATTCCATTTCGAGGCGTACGCCGAGGACGAAATTTATATCGACGAAGCTTCGAGCGTAAAATTGCTGGATTTCGACGGATATAAGGATATCCCGACGATCCGTACGCGAACGGGCGGCAATTCGAGTATTTCGAGCAATCCCGTCTACGCGGCGAGGCTTAGGACGTGCGCAGGCGGTAGCGGTAAGCGGTACGGCGCTACCAACGCCGAGTTCGTGACCTTCGCGCATACTATGCAGTATTTGTTGCCGTATAAAACGTACGGCGCAGAGCACCCCGATTGGTATTCGAGCGTGGGACAACAGGTTTGTATTCCCAAATATTTTACCGACGCGCTGTTCAAAGAAACGTTCTTAAGCCGCTTGAAGGAGGGTATTTTGGCAAATCCCGATTCGACGGCGTATCAGCTGGGTATGAACGACAGCAACGCCCATCACGACCGTCCCGAAACGGAGGCGTGGACGAAGGAACACGGCGGTTACGGGGGCGCGTTGATGACGTTTGCGAACGCGGTCGCGCGCGATATTAAGGTATGGCTGCAAGAGATCGGCGACGAAAGGGCGGAAACCTTCCGTATCTCGGTGCTCGCCTATATCAAATACGAAACCGCGCCCGTCGTTTTCGACGCGGAGAAGCAAGCGTACGTCGCAGCGCACCCCGACGTGGTGGCGGAGGAGAACGTTTCGGTAATGCTTGCGCCCTATTACGCCAGCAACGCTTACGCGATGGACGACGCGGACAAGAACAGTCGGTATAAAAATTTGTTGGAGCAATGGAGCGTGATTTGCGATACGCTGGAGATTTGGGCGTATACGACCAATTTCTATAACTATATGATCCCGTACAATAATTTCCAAACGTATAAGGAAAATATTTTGGCGTACGAAAAATACGGCGTGATCTACGTTATGGAGAACGGCGGAAACGCGATCAGCACTCCTTTCCAAAATTTGCGTAATTACGTCTACGCCAAACTGCTTTGGGATCCCCATCAGGATTACAATAAGCTGGTGGACGATTTTATCTACTATTATTATAAGGACGCCGCGCCTTATATTAAGGAATATTACGATCTGATCCGCGTGAATTATGCGGTGGTCGAGCAGCAGCTTGCGGAAGAGGGAAAATCCCTGCCGAGCGGTATGTACGAAGTGGATAAGCAGGCAGGGACGACCGTTTGGTCGCTCGGCTTTACGAAACGGGTCAACGCCCTTTTGGACGAGGCGTACGAGGCGGCGCAAGGTATTTTGGACGAAGAGGTACGGGATATCGTAGCCTTCCGCGTGAAGAGAGAGCGCTTGTCGCCGAGATACTTCCTCCTTGAATTACATTCCACCTCGTTGACCGTAGCCGATTGTCGGCGGTATATCGATCAATTCGAAGCGGACGCGGCGGAATGCGGTTTGACAAGATGCAACGAGGGCGGCTCGATAACGCCCGCTTCCCTCGTGGAAAAATGGCGAGCGAAATTGGAAATTTAGAAAGGAGAAAAGGAATTGTGAGAGTATTGAAAATCAAAACTTGTATCCTTGCCGTTTTTGCAGCGTGCGTATTCCTTTTCGCGGGTTGCCGAAAAAAAGACGACTCGGTGGAGCTCGTATTGAACGCGGAATCGGTCGTGATAACGGTCGGGGAGGATTACGGGCTTCAAGCTAACCTTGAGGACGTAAGCTGGGCGAGCGAGGATAAGACGGTGGCGAAAGTGGACGGTCGCGGTAAGATCGTCGGGCTGTCCGTCGGCACGACGAAGATCGTCGCTTCGCTCAAAGACGCGCGCGCGGAATGTCTTGTGGAGGTCAAGCCGAGAGAGGTGGTAGACGCGTATGCGGTAAGCCTCGATCAAACGACGGCGGCGTTGAAAACGAGCGGGACGCTCAAGCTGACGGCGACGGTGTTCAATCTCGGCGAGGCGTGCGGAGAAACGGCGGCGTTTTCTTCCGAAAACGAAAGCGTGGCGACCGTGTCCGCCGACGGGACGGTGACGGCGAGAGCGGTCGGAGAAACGGTGATCAAAGCGAGCTACGGCTCGGCTTACGCCGCCTGTCGGATCGTCGTTTCCGACGGCGCCGTGCAGATCGTTTTGAACGCGACGACGGCGAAGGTAAGGCTGGGCGAAACGGAGCAATTGACCGCTTCCGTTTGGAAAAACGGTGAAAAGACGAACGAGGAAGTCGTTTGGGTAACGGATAGCGCAAAGGCGTCCATAAGTGCGGACGGAACCGTTACGGGTATGGCGCTCGGCGACGTGACCGTAACGGCAAAATACGGCGAGGAAAGCGCGTATTGCCGCGTTCGCGTGTATCAAACCGCGACGATCTCCACCGTGGAGGACTTCTTGCGTATCCGCGACGATCAATACACGGACTACGAGCTTGTAAACGATTTGGAGTTTTCCGATTATTCGTGGAATACGGCGAATATCGTCCGTAAGCTTTCCTCCTCCTTGGACGGCAACGGGCATAAGCTGTACGGGCTCAAGCGCACGGAGGCAGCCGATCAAGTCGGGATATTCGGAGAGATCGCGGAGGGCGCGTGCGTCGAAAATTTGGCGGTGTACGTCGACGAATTCGTTTATGCGAACGGTTGCGGCGCGTTTGCCGTGGAAAATAACGGTAGTATCCGTAATTGCTATTTCAAGCTGTATACGTATGCAAAAAATACCGACCGCAGCGTGATGCTGCGTTCGGGCTTGACCCATATAAACAGGGGTGAAATGAGCGGCTTGCTGGTGGACGTCACGGCTTACCAAGGCACGACCAAAACGGTTATTTTCAACGCGTATTCCGCGATCAATTACGGTACGATCGAAAGGTCGATCGTTATTTCCGAGCAAAAACGTATCGTAGAGGAAACGGAAAACGAAACGAAGGTAAATTATATATCCTATCAACTGCTGTCGGGGACGGGTGCGATCGCGGCTTTGGATATGACGGGATACTACGATATTTACCGCCCGAATAACGCGGAGGATAAAAACAGGGATAATACGCTGATCTTCTTGACCGTGGAGCATTTGCTCGGTATCGGAAGCAACCAAGCGTATTACGCGTTCGACGGCGAGGCGGCGGCAGTTCCCGAAGCGGAGCTTGATAGTATAAAAGTGACGGATACGGCTTTCCGCGAATGGTTTGACGTGGTTTGGGAATTCAGCGAAACCGAGGTACGCTTTCACGGCGTGACGTTATATTCCGTATAAGAGGAGGAGAAAAAGAATGAGAAAACTGTTATTGAGAATTATGGGAGCTTTGACCTGTCTATGCGTCTTTTTAGGCGTTGCGGCGTGTAAAAAGGACGACGCGGATAGCGAAGCGAGGTTGACGTTGAGCGTTGCGTCCTACGAATTGGCGGTAGGCGACAGCTTTACGCTGCAAATAACGACAAGACCGAACGGAGAGGACGAGCCGAGCTTTTCGAGCAGCGATACGGAGATCGCCACGGTGTCGAGCGACGGCGTGGTGGAAGGTATCTCCGTAGGCGTAGCGACGATCACGGTCACGCTCGGCGAGGAAAGCGCAACGTGCGTAGTGACGGTAAAGGAAGCTCCGAGCGGCGACCTTGCGTTTTTAAGCGCGGAAACGACCGTGCGCGTCGAAGGCTCGTCTAAGCAGCTTACCCTTTTCTATAAAGGCGTAAAGGTGACGGAAAACGTTTCGTATGCGGTGGCGGATCCCACCGTGGCGAGCGTGGACGCAAACGGAAACGTGTTGGGCTTGAAAAAGGGCGAAACCACGGTTACGGCGACGTACGAGGGGTTAACGGCTACCTGTAAAATTATCGTGAAAAGCATAGCTGTTTTGGAAACGGATAAAACGACGGTGCTCATCAAACCGAACGAAAGCGCGACGATAACGGCGTCGGCGTTTATGGGCGCGGAGCTTGCGGCGGTGGAAAAACCTCAAGTGCAATTCCGCTCGGCGGATCCCGCGATCGCGACGGTGACGGCGGAAAACGGCGTAGCGACGATCACGGGCGTTGCGGGCGGCGTGACGGTGATCACGGCGGAATACGAGGAAACCTCCGTAGAAATCAACGTCGGCGTGGAAAAGACGGTAACGAGCTACGCGGAGTTTTTGGCGCTGGCGCAAACGAGAGCGCCGTATATCCGCTTGGGCGCCGATCTGGATTTAAGCGAGGCGACTTGGTCGGGGACGGGCGACGCTTCTCCCGTGTGCGTTATCGAAACCTTTAAGGGGATCTTAGACGGCAACGGCTATAAAATGACGGGATTGCAGGCAAGCTCGTCCAAATACAGTCCGCAAACGCAAAACGTCGGATTTTTCGGCAGGATATCGGACGCGGCGACGATCAAGAACGTGATCTTCGAAGGCTCCTTGGGCTATACGTCGGCTTGGAAGAAGGTTACGGCGGTACGAAGCAGGATCGGCATTTTCGCTTGGGAAAACGCCGGCGTTATCGAAAACTGTTATATCAAGGGCGATATTTATACCCACCTCGGCGACAGCAACGGACAGGTCACCTTCTTGACGTCGGCGGTGTATCGCAATAAAGGCACGATCCGCAATACGCTGACGGATATTTCCGTCGCCACCTACAACACCAAATACAAGGCGAACGCGCGTAAATTCGGGTTTGCCGCGCTCAACCAAGGCACGATCGAAAATTGCGTTACGGTCAGCTCGGCGGTTTCGCGCACGAACATATACGACTGGATGAGCAGTAATTTGAGCGACGAGAGAACGGGCGGCGAATTCGGCGTAGCCGATTACGTGGATTCCTCCGTGGCGGCGCCCGACGGTTGGTCGGTGCACAACCTTATGCAATCGGATAGCGGAAGATCGAACAGCTATATCTTCACCTCGTACGCGGATTTGCTTTCGGGCGACGGCTACGGCTATGCGAGCCAAACGGAGTACGCCCCGACGACGAGCGCGACGGCGCAAGCCGTCCTCGGCAGCGCATGGTCGTTCGGCGAAAAAACGGTTTCTCTTAACGATCGCGAGGTATTCCGCGATTTGGGCGTTTCGTTCAGCGGCGGCGTGCTTTCTTGGACGGAAAGCGGCTCGGCGACCGTTTTGGTCGGCGGCAAAACGCTTGTGACGACCGAACAAACCGCCGATATCTTCCAATACTTTGAAGAAAACGCGTCCGACCTCGACGCAGGCGACCAAACGGTGCAGCTGCGGATAGCGGGGGTGGAATACAAGGATACGTTTACGCTGGTAAAAGCGACGACGCTCGCGGATATCGTAAAATACGCAGCCGATAAAACGGCGTATATCCGCTTGGAAAACGATATCGATATGAGCGAGGCAAAGTGGATATATAACGGCACGACGGCGGCAAACAGCGTGATCGTCAGCTTGGCGACGACGCTCGACGGGAACGGCAAAAAGCTGTCGGTCTTGCGGCATATGGACGCGACTTCGGGCGCGAGCGGTTATAACGTAGGCTTTATCGGCAAGATCGAAAGCGGCGCCAAGGTCCGAAACGTGATCTTCTCGGCTACTAACGGTTACGACTCGCGCGCTATGGAGTCGAGTAATAGTCCGCTGAGAGGTAGAGTGGGTATTTTCGCCTACGAAAACGCGGGCTTGATCGAAAATTGCTATATCAAAGGCGTATTGCGTAGCCACTTGGGTTCGAACAATCCGGCTTGTTACTTATACGGCGCGGTGTATATCAATAGCGGTACGATGAAAAACACCGTCACGGATATTTCGGTCGCTCCCTATTCCACGGCGGCAAAGGCGCTGCAAGTGGCGCAGGGCAACGCAAGGAAATTCGGCTTTGCCGTTCTCAATAGCGGCGCTATACAAAACTGCGTAACGGTCAGCTCTGCGGCTACTACGATCAGCGGCGGCGCGACGTTCTACGATTGGATGAGCGCGGTGCCTACGGAAAACGTGGAGGCGTTCTCGACCTCGAGCTACGCGAGCAGTACCTTCTCCGAGGGCTTCGGCACCAATAGAGTCGCCTACGCCGACGGCGGCAGAACGGACAGCTATATCTTCACCTCCTATGCGGACTTGGCTTCGAGCGCGGGTACGGGCTACGGGTATAAGAGCAGTAGCGCGTACGAGCAGGTGACGAGCGCGACGGCGCAGACCAAGCTCGGCGAGGCGTGGACGTACGACGAGGCGACGGGCAAGGTAATGCTGAAAGGCGTAGCCGTCGGGGAGTCCGTTTGGAAGGTCTACACGGACACCGTCGCTTTCGACAACGGTGACGTGAAGATGATCGCCCACCGCGGCCAGTCGTATTTGGAATTGGAAAACACGATCCCTGCGTTCGAGGCGGCGGCAACGAGAAGCTATCACGGTATGGAAGCGGACGTACGCAAAACGAGCGACGGGAAATATATCATCGCGCACGATTCCAACCTGCGGAAAATTGCGGGTAAAAATCTCGTCGTGGAGGAAACCACGTTCGACGAGCTTCGCGCTTTACGTATGCCCGAGCTTTCCGGCACGGAGGAACGGGACGAACTGTTCCTGCCCACCATCGAAGAATGGCTCGCCGTTTGCAAAGAGTATAACAAGGAAGCCTTGTTGGAATTTAAGGGCACCTACACCGCAGAAGAAGTGCAAGAAGTAGCGGCGATCGTCGAGGAAGCGGGCTGGCTGGAGAATACGGTGTTCATTTCCTATTCGCAGGACGATTTGCTGAACCTGCGGACGGGGTATCCCACCGCACGGGCAATGCTCGTAACGGAATCGGTTACGACCGACGTCATCGATTGGTTGATCGAGAATCAAATCGGCGCTTCCATAGGCTATTGGATCATTAGCGAAAGCCTCGTGACCCGTTTGCACGACGAGGGCTTGGAGGTCGGCGCGTGGACGGTCGATACCGTGGAGGAAGCGGAACGGTTGAAAGCGTGCGGCGTGGACTATATCACGACGAATATTTTGGAATAAAGAAAAAAGGAGGATAGGAAAATGTCTGCATACAGGATCGGTTTTTGGAACTATATGAAGCTTGCAAACCATAAGCCGAAAATGGTCGGCGAATGGGAGGAGCTTGGCTACAATTACGCAATGCTGCCCTATTTCGAGGAGGAGAAAAAGGAAGAATTTTTCCGGATTTTGGACGATTGCCAAAAGCGCGGCATAGAGGTCGTCGTCAAGGACGCGCGTTCGTCTTGGCAAAGACTCCGCTCGGTCGGCGAGGACAAATTCCGCGAGGGCGTAAAGGAGCTGGTTTCGCTGTTCGGCAACTATAAATGCGTGCACTCGTTCTTTATCGGCGACGAGCCGCACGAGGACGATATGCCCGTCGTGGCGAAAGCCTGTAAGATCGTCAAGGAGGAGGGAAAGGGTATCCTGCCTTTTCTTTCCGTGATGACGCCTATCGCGATGGATAGAACGGCGCTTAAGGAAATGCTGATCAAGCTTATCCAAGACGGGGATATGGAATATATCGTCTATAATTGCTATTCGCAGGGTATGGCGAACGAGGAGCAACGCCAACAGGGTATCGAGAGCTATTTTGAGTTCCTGAATATGTTCCGCGAGATCACGGCGAAAACGGGCGTTAAGGTTTGGATATCCCTGCTCGGCGTGGGGCATTGGTTTTATCGCGCTCCCTCGCAGGCGGATATGCGTTGGCAGCTCAATACGGCGGCGCTGTACGGCATAAAGGGCTTCGTTTGGTTCGTGCCGTACGAATACAAATTCGAGCCGCATTTCGGCGGCAACGGCTACGTTATCAATTATTTCGGCGACAAAACGCAGTCCTTTTGGTGGCAACGCGAGGAGGATCTCAAATTCCGTACCTTCGTTGCGCCCAAGCTGGAAAACGCCACGCTCGAAGCGGTGTATCAGCATTGGGAATATTGGTTGCCGATGGGCGGTACGGCAATGTTCGTGAAGGACCAAGACGAGGTCGTTTCCAACGTCACGGATACGTTCAACCGTCCGATCATCGTAGCGCGCTTCAAGCAGGCGGACGGTACGCCCTTGGTGGCGATTTGCAACGCCAGCCAAACGGATATGTCGAGCGTGGACGTCACGTTCAAAGCGCCGTACGAAAAGTTCAAGCGCCATTTGCACCTCGCCCCGGGGAGCGTTCAGCTTTTCGATTTCCAAGAGAAAAGGTAAGGCTATGCCCCACCCTCGGTTGATTTCTGCCTATAAAATACGGCGCAATACGGCGTAAAACGCGCGGTTTCGTACGTGGTCAAGTACGCTCCCTTGCATTTTACTCGTCTTGCTCGTATTTTATCACGGCATATTCTCAACCGCTTGTTGCGGCAAAGCCATTAAAAAATAATTATATAGTAAGGAGGCACAACACTATGAAACTTTACAGCACCCCCCAAGTCGTTATTTTGCGGCTTACACAAGACTTGATCTCGACGAGCGGCGAGCCTATGTTCGCTACGGGCGAGAATTTCGTCTTTGATACGTTAGTGGATTGAGAAAGGAGGCAAAGAAAATGAAAAGAAAGAATTTAATGAAAGTATTTGTTTCTTTGGCGGCGGTTTGCGTACTCGCAGGCGGCGCGGCGGCGATCGGCTCGACGGAAGCTTCGGCAACGGGCGAACCGAGAAATATCACCATCGGTGAAACGACGGTCGATATCGCTTCGTTTGCAACGAGCGCAAAGGCTTCCGTCCGCTACGATTCCACGACGGACGAAAACGGCAAGGAATATACGGGTATGCGCTTCTTCTCGGGTATCGACGAGAGCGTGTATAACGCGCTTACGGCGATCGACGGCTACACCGTGTCGTTCGGTACGGTGATCGCCAGCCCGACCAACGTTGCCAAAGCGATCGAAGCGGAGGGCGATTTCACCATCGAAGCGTTGCAGGCGGCAGGCTGCGTGGAAGCCGTCAATTATTTGAACGTGCCCGCGGTGAAATTCGTACCTTCGGCGGACAAGGAGAATGCGGACGACGTGGAATTTTCCGCCGTTATTCGCGAGATACCCGAGGATAATTTCAACGTGGCGCGTCAAGCGCGCGCGTATATGACCGTTACGAACGACGAGGACAGCTCTTCGGTCACATATTACGCAAGCTATACGGGCGAAGCGCGTTCGGTGGCGTACGTGGCGATGGAGGCTCTGAAGGCGAACGCCTACGAAACGGAAGCCGTGGACGCGAACGAAAAGCAATTCAAGGCGCTCAACAGGTACGCGCAAAAGAGCGACGAGTGGCAAGCAAAATACGACGGCTACGATTATATCCGTTATATCGATACGCTTGACGAGCTGCAAGCGTACGCCACGGACGATATTTTGAAAGCGGACGACACGACGGGCGCCAAGGTTTGCCTCGTGCAAAACGGCGATATCGATTTGAGCGGCGCAACTTGGACGCTTAGAACGGCAAGCACCGATACGTATCCCAACAGCGTTATCGTAAGCATGACCCAAAGCCTCGACGGCAACGGCTATACGATGACGGGCTTGACGAAAATAGATGACGAGGGCGGCGAACGTAATCGCAATATGGGATTTTTCGGAAATATCGCTTCTACGTCGACGATCCGCAACGTGATCTTCAAGGGAACGTTAGGAATTAACGAGGAGGGCGATCTTCCCTCTAATGGTGTGGCTGGTATAGATGAAGGAAAGACTAACGCCGTGAGAGGTAGAGCCGGTATTTTTGCATATAAAAATTCCGGAGTAATTGAGAATTGCTATATCCAAGGCAAAATCTATAGCGCGAACGGCAATCAAGCGTATGGTCTTATCGGTGCCGTATATCATAATCTTGGGACTGTAACCAATACGGTGACGGATATTTTGGTCGCTTTTTACAATACCTCTGCAACGATTGATGAAAGCGCGGCGGGAAATGCAAGAAAATACGGATTTGCCGTAGCGAACGCAGGAACTATCAGTAATTGCGTAACCGTTAGTTTTGCCACTATAAGTACAACGACGGGTGGTAATGCAACGACGCCTTATTACGATTGGATGAGTAATGTGCCGGGCAGCAAAATAGATGCATTTTCTATTTCCGACTATCTAGATAGTAGTGTTCCTAATTGGAGTGGGAATGATAAAGCAAAAGCCGACAGCGGTAGAACGAACAGCTATATCTTCACTTCGTATGAAAGCTTGGCTTCGAGTACGGGCACGGGCTACGGATATAAGAGCACGAGCGCGTTAGACGATACGATAACGAGCGAAACGGCGCACACCGCGCTCGGCGACGCTTGGACGTACGACGAGAGCACGGGCAAGGTGATGCTCAACGGCGTAGCGGTAAACTAAAAAAAGAACGAAAAAAAGGGCGTGGGGGAACGGAAAACGCTTCCCCCACACTGTAAACGCGGAGAAAAAAGGATGAAAAAAGGCAGAGTAACGATACCCACGGACGAAAATTACGTGGAGGGTACGAAAAGAATAGCCGCGCTGTGGGGTGCTGACGCGGTGCGCGATTGCGACGGGGTGAAGCTTCCTAAAAACCCGAAGGAGATCGCGGATAAGGTGTATAACGTATATTTCGTAGATAGAGGCAATCACGAA
>JAFURP010000039.1 GCA_017471785.1 Clostridia bacterium
AAAATCAGACCGAAATAATTGGCGGACGAAAATCCGCAAAGCTCGGATATTTCCCCGATGCTTTTTTGCGTGCGGAGCAAAAGCTCTTTGGCTTTCGTTAGCCGTACGCTAAGTAAAAAGTCAATGGGGGAGCAATGCATATGTTTTTTGAAATTATACATGAGCGTTGCTTTGGAAACGAAGAAAATTTGCGCTAGCTCGTCAAGCGTTTGCTTTTCCGAATAATGCGTGCTTAAATAATCCATTACCTTCAAAACGAGCGGTGGAACGGCGTTTTCACGAACGGTAGCAGGGGGCGTCGTTTGTTGCAATTGACTTAATAAGTATACGCAATAGGAAAATACCGTTTGAAAAATATGCTCGCCGTGCTTTTTATGTCTATCCGTTTGAATGAGCGTATCAAAAAGCTTGATAAATTCTTCGTTTTGCTTTTCGTTGGGCTTAAAAATACGCAAGGAAGAGTTTTGAAGGACGGTTTTTTGATAATCGTTCAAATATTTTGTTTCTACGTTTACGTTGTACCTTTCGAATGCACCGCCTTCCGTTTTATGCATAACGTGCGGTGGGATTACGATTAAAAAGGGCGCGGTTAAGCGATATAAGGCGTTGGATAACAAAAAAGTACGACTGCCCTTAGATAAATAATAAATTTCATAATGCGGGTGCGAGTGCAGGTTTTGTAACGCCCAAGCGTATTCGCGTACCGATTTTTCCACTTCAATAAATTGCATAATTTTCCTGTTTTTCAAATATATATGTAATTTAATAAAATATTATCACTTTTTATATTGAAAGTCAATCAATTATGCGGTATAATAGAAGAAAAAAACGGGAAGGTATGATTATGATTAAAATTATGCAATACGGCGAAGGAAACTTTTTACGGACGTTCGTGGACGCGTACTTCGATACGCTGAACGAGGAGGGCGGCGAGTACGCCGTCAGCATCGTAAAGCCCATTACTTTCGGCACGTTGGAGCGCTTTGAGAAGCAAAATAATCAATATAATATCGTCTTGCGCGGCGTCGCGGAGGGCAAAGCGGTGGAAAAGGTACGCAAGATCAAGGTGCTCGATAAGGTTATCGACCCGTTTGTCAATATGGACGAATATATGGCGTTGGCGACGGACGACGAGCTTAAAATTATCGTTTCCAATACGACGGAGGCAGGTATTTGCTACAACGGCGCGGACGAGATGGACGGCTTTGAAAAGATAACCTATCCGGCAAAGCTTACGAAATTTCTGTACGCGCGCTTCAACGCAGGCAAGGCAGGCGTGTATCTTATGCCCGTAGAGTTGATCGACAACAACGCCGACGAGCTCAAAAAATGCGTGGATAAGTATATCGAGCTTTGGAACTTGCCCCAAGCGTTCAAAAAATGGAACGACGAGGAAAACTATTATTGCAATACCCTCGTAGACCGTATCGTTTCGGGCTATCCTCGCGACGAGCAAACCAAAGCACATTTGGAGGAGCTCCTCGGGGAAAAGGACGAGCTCGTTTCGATCGGCGAGCCGTTCGGTCTTTGGGCGGTCGAGAAAAAGGGTGAGATCGATAAGTATATCAAAGAGGGCGTGCATAATATCGAGGTTGTTTTGACCACGAATATCGGCTATTATAAAAAACGCAAGGTACGCGTTTTGAACGGTAGCCACACCAATCTCGTACCGGCGGGCTTGGTGCTCGGCGCAACGACGGTGTACGACTGCATGAACGACGAAGCGCTTTCCGCGTTTTTATCCAACGCGCTTAAGGAGGAGATCATTCCCTTCGTTTCCGACGATATCGCGGCGACGACGGCGTTTGCGGACAGCGTAAAAGAGCGGTTTATGAATCCGTACTTGAACCATCAGCTCATCAGCATCGCGCTCAATTCCATTTCCAAATGGCGCGCACGCGTACTGCCCAGCTTTAAGGATTATTACGTTCGTAACGAAAAAATTCCCACCTATCTTACGATCGGTTTCTCGTACTTGATGTATTTGTATTCGAAGATCGAAAGGGTCGGGGATAAGTACGTCGCGAAGGTTGCGGACAAAGAGCTTGATATGAAGGACGATTTACCGTATTTGGAATATTTCGCGGCGAAAAAGCCGATCGGCGGCTTTATGGCGGACGTCGACGTTTGGGGTGAGGATCTGACCAAATACGCCGGCTTCTACGACGCGGTAAACGCAAATATCCATAAGATCGTAAGGGGCGAACGCTTAATATAAGGGAGACCGTATTATGGACATTTACGAATATATGAGCGTAGGCGAAAACGAAAAACCCTTGGACAGGATCGTAACGGACGGCGGCTTTTGCTCTATTTTCCGTACCATTGCGTGTATCGGCGACAGCCTTTCTTCGGGAGAGTTCGAGTCGAAAAAAGCGGACGGAACGAAAAATTATCACGATTTTTACGAGTATTCGTGGGGACAGTTTATCGGTAGAAGCTGCGGTAGTAAGGTATATAATTTTTCCATGGGCGGTATGACGGCGAAAAATTATATGGAAAACTTTGCGGACAGTAGAGGCTTTTGGGGTAGAGATAAGCTCGCGCAAGCGTATATTATCGCAATGGGCGTAAACGATCTGTTCGGGAGAAAGCAACCGATCGGCTCGACGGCGGATATTTGTAAGGACGATCATACGAAAAACGCGGACACTTTCGCAGGATATTACGCGCAGATCATTCAAAAGATCAAAGAATTGCAACCGCGCGCGAAGATCTTTCTCGTCAGTATGCCGCGGAAAGGCGACGAGAAAGACGAGGGAAGAAGGGCGCACCGCGATTTATTGGAAGAATTTACGAGATTCTTCGATAGAACGTATTTGATCGATTTGTATACGTACGCGCCTATCAACGACGAGGAATACGGTAAGAAGTTTTGGCTTGGACATATGAGTCCGATGGGCTACGTGCTCACCGCGCGTATGATCGAAAGCTATATCGATTATATCATTCGTAAAAATCCCGAAGATTTCAATCAGGTCGGGTTGATCGGTACGGAGCTGTATTATCAGCCCGAAAAATAAAGGAACAGGTTTTTAATATGCAAAACGTGGTTATAAACGAAAAGGATAACGTCGGGGTATGCCTCGACGGTAACGACAAGATCCCCGCGGGGCATAAATACGCGCTTCGCGACATTAAAAAAGGGGAGTGCGTCGTCAAATACGGCTCGGTGATCGGTCGCGCGACGACGGATATCGTCGAGGGTGAATGGGTACATACGCATAACGTAAAATCGCACTTGGACGAAAGTGTGGAATACGAATACGATTTTCACGCCGAATCCCCTCAAAAAAGCCAAGCGACCTTTCAAGGCTTCAAACGCGCTTGGGGAAGAGCGGGTATCCGCAACGAGATCTTTATCATTCCCACGGTCGGTTGCGTGAATAACGTTTGTATACGCCTTGAAAAAGCCGCGCAAAAGTTGGTTACGGGCAGTATAGACGGCATCTACGCGCTGACGCACCAATTCGGCTGCAGTCAGCTCGGACAGGATAACGAAAATATCAAACGGTTGCTTTGCTCGATCGCGCTGCATCCCAACGCCAGCTTCGTGCTGTTCGTCGGGCTCGGTTGCGAGAACAACGGCTTAGACGGTATCAAGGCGGAGCTTGCGCCGTATAACCGCGACAATATCGCGTATTTCAACTGCCAAGAGGTGGAGGACGAGCACGCGTACGGCTTGGAGATATTGCAGGGCTTTGCGGAAAAGGCGAAGGATTTCAAGCGCGAAGCGGTGGATTTTTCCGAGCTTTGTATCGGTTTGAAATGCGGCGGCAGCGACGGCTATTCGGGCTTGACGGCAAATCCTCTCGTCGGGAAAATTTCCGATAGAGTGGTCGGAGCGGGCGGCAGCGCCATTTTGACGGAAGTCCCCGAAATGTTCGGCGCGGAGCAGATCTTGATGAATAAATGCAAAAGTCAAGACGTGTTCGAGCGTTATAAAACGATGATCGTAGACTTCAAGGACGGGTATATCAAGCAAGGCTTCCCCGTGTATGAAAATCCCAGCCCCGGGAATAAAAAGGGGGGTATCACGACCTTGGAAGAAAAATCGCTTGGCTGTATCGAAAAGGCGGGTACGAGCGAGATCGTAGACGTGCTTTCCTACGGCGAGCAGGTAAAGGAGCAGGGCGTGTCTGCGTTGAACGCCCCCGGGAACGACTTGATCGCCGCCACGGCGCTTGCGGCAAGCGGCTGTCAGATCGTGCTTTTCACCACGGGCAGGGGAACGCCGTTCTCTACGTTCACGCCTACGATGAAAATTTCCTCCAACAGTAAAATTGCCAACCATAAAAAGGGTTGGATCGACTTCGACGCTTACGGTATGGACGACGACGGCTTGTTTGCTCTGCTTATGCAAACGGTCAACGGCGAATATAAATGTAAGAGCGAGGATATAAGAGAAATCGCATTCTATAAAACGGGGGTGACCTTATGAGCTATATCAAAGACAACTTTTTATTGACGAATAAGACGGCGGAAACGCTGTATTTCAAGTATGCAAAGGATATGCCGATCTTCGATTATCATTGCCATTTGCCCGAGAAGCAAATTCTCGAAAACAAACCGTTTAACGACGTTTTCGAGATTTGGCTCGCAGGCGATCATTACAAATGGCGTTTGATGCGTAATTTCGGCGTGGACGAGGAATATATCACGGGTAAATCCACCTCGAATAAAGAAAAATTCCTCACCTATTGCCGCGTGCTGGCGACGGCGTTCGGCAATCCCCTGTATCATTGGTCGCAGGTGGAGCTTAAAGAATTTTTCGGTTGCGAAAAGGAGATCAACGAGGCGAACGCCGAGGCTATCTGGGAGGAGTGCAACGCGTATATCAAAGAACACGGCGTGACCCCCCAAAGCCTTATCGAGTGCTCGAACGTTTCCCACCTTTTTACCACCAACGAGATATTCGACGATCTTACCACCTTTGAAAGGATCGCGCAAAAGGATTACAAATTCAAGGTAATCCCCGCTTTCCGCGCCGATAAGATCATGAATATCGACGCCAAGGGCTATACGGCGTTTATCGACAAATTACAAGCGCAAACGTTTGCGATCAAAAATATTTGCGACCTCGAAAACGCGATCGAAGCAAGATTGCAGGCGTTTATCAAGGTCGGCACGCGCGCAAGCGATATCGCGCTCGAAAAGGTATATCCTATCACCGATAAAGCGCAGGCGGACAAGGTTTTCAAAAACGCCTTGAAGGGCAAGCAGATCGGCGAGGCGGATACGGAAGTATTTAAGGGCTACCTTACGTATTTCCTGTTCAAATTATACGCAAAATACGGCGTCGCCACCGAGCTTCACGTCGGCGCGATGCGTAACAATAACGCGGCTATGCTGGAAAAACTCGGTCTTGACACGGGCTTTGACAGTATTTCCGAGGATAACAGCATTAAAAATATGTCGCGCCTGTTCGACCGCTTGAACAGCGAGAACGCGCTTCCCAAAACGATCGTGTTCAACCTCAATCCCAAGATGAATACGGAGATCATGACGCTGATCGGTTGCTTCCAAAGCGCGGAGGCAAAGGGCAAGTTGCAATACGGACCGGCTTGGTGGTTCTTGGATAATAAAGTGGGTATGGAAAAGCACCTTAAAGACCTCACCGCAACGGGGCACATCGCCGCGTTCGTGGGTATGCTCACCGACAGCCGCTCGTTGCTGTCCTATCCCCGTCATCACTATTTCAGAAGGATCCTTTGCAACTACTTCGGCGATATGATGGAAAAGGGCGAGATGACGAGCGACGAAAAGCTCGTGGGCAAGGTAGTCGAGGATATTTGCTATAACAATTCCATTGCCTATTTGGGCGTGTAAAGAATAATGAGTGAAATTTTGAACGAGCCGCAACCAACGGAGCAAATCCCTCCGCCAAAAACGGAAAAAATCACCGTCAAGCAATGGATAGGGGATGTTTTGGTGGCGACGATCGCAGGGCTTATCGTCGGTCTTGCCTATTACTTTTTCCAAAACAGCAACAATTTTGCTCCAGGGGGCGTAGGCGGTTTGGCGACCATTACCTACTATCTCGTGGGATATAGAGTAAAATGGGCGATCTTGATGGTGGCGTTCAACGTGCCTATCTTCGTGCTCGTAAGTATCTTCGTAAACAAGCGGTTGGGCGTTATTTTGATCGTCTATATGCTCGTGCAGTCGTTTAGTACGGAGCTGTTTGCCTTGCTTGGCTGGAGACCGTATTGTAAATTGAACAACGGCGAGGACTTCGAGATCGTGTTCGCGTGTATCGCGACGGGCGTCGTTTCGGGCGTCGGGTTTTCGCTTATGCTCAAACGCTTCGGTGCCAGCGGCGGCACGTACGCCATTTCCGCGCTCATCAAGCATTGGCGCCCGGCGACGAATATTGCCTACGTATCCTTTTTGATGGACGGAAGCGTGGTGTTTATCGCGTTCTTCGTGTACGGTATGAAGATCACGCCCGTCATTTGTACCCTGCTCAATCTGTTTATTGCCAATATCGTAGTAGACAGCGTGCTTACGGGCGTTCGAAACGGCTATAAATTCGAGATCATCACGGATAAGCCCGACGAGCTTTCGAAAGAACTGATCGAACGGCTTAAGCACGGCGTAACGGAAATTCGTGTGCTCGGTATGTATTCGCATGAGGAAAAATATATGCTCGTGTGCATTATCCGTAAAAAGCAGGTGGGCGAGATGATGAAGATCATTCAACGCTATCAAGGCACGTTCGCAAGCTTTTCCAAGGTCAACGAAGTGTTCGGCCGCTTCAAAAAGTAGCCGTCCCTTGGAAAAAGGAAATATTTTCTCTTTTTTCCTTGACGGAATGGAGAGCAAATGGTATAATAAAAACGAAAAAAAATATTATAGAGGTAAAAAAATGGATAAACTTATTCCCGTAGTCGTTATAAAAGAGCTTTCGGACACGGACAGGATCTTGTCGGCGCTTAAAAAGAGCGGCATTATGTGCGCGGAGATCACTTTCCGTACCGCTTGTGCGGCGGAAGCGATCGCTTACGCTTGCGAAAAATATCCCGATATGAATATCGGCGCAGGCACCGTCATCAACGCGGCGCAATGCGAACAGGCGCTCAAGGCAGGCGCGAAATTTATCGTGTCCCCCGGACTTTCCGTGCCCGTTGCGAATATTTGTAAGGAGAAGAATATCCCTTACTACCCGGGGTGCGTAACGCCTACGGAGATCATGCAGGCGTTGGAGCTTGGGATCACGATCGTCAAATTCTTCCCTGCCAACGTATACGGCGGCTTGAAAGCGCTCAAAGCGCTCAGCGGACCCTTCCCTCAAGTCAAATTTATTCCTACGGGCGGCGTAAACCGCGACAATTTGGACGAATTCTTATCGTGGGATAAAATCTATGCGGTAGGCGGTAGCTTCATGGTAGAAGAGGCGCTGAAAAATGCCGACTAACGAGGGCAAGAAAAAAATCTTAAAGGAAGCGGAGGGGTATTTCTTTATGCTCGTCGCGTGCCTCGCGTACGCGCTCAGCACCGACTTATTCCTCGCAAAAAATTCCATCGTCGCGGGCGGCGTGACCGGTCTTTCCGTGCTTATCCACCTGTTGAACGAGAAGCTTCCGATCGGTATGATCTCGATCGCCATCAATATCCCGATACTTATTCTCGGTATCAAGATGATGGGGTGGAAATTTATCCTCAAATGTCTTTTGACGATCACCGTTTTGGGTGTGTTTACCGATCTTTTAAGCTTTTTACCGGCTATGACGGACGATTACATATTGGCTTCCCTCTACGGCGGACTTTGCCAAGGTATCGGAATCGGACTTTTCGTGCGTTACGAGTATTCCAGCGGCGGTACGGAGCTTTTGGGACGGGTCGTTTCCCGTTGGACAAAGGTATTGAAAATTCCCGTATGCGTGGGTATTTTGGACGGTATTATCGTCGTTTTGGGCGCGATCGTTACCAAAAACCCCAACAATATGTTATACGCGCTCATCGTCATTTTCGTCAGCACGAAGATTTCGGAAATATTGCTCGTCGGCGTGGAAAAATCCAAGCTGTGCATCATCATTTCGGATAAGGGCGAGGAGATATCCAAGACCTTGATAGAACAAAGCCCTCGCGGCGTAACGATGCTCGACGGACAAGGTATGTATACGCATAAAGAGCATAACGTACTGCTTACCTGCGTAAAAAATCATCAGCTTACGCAACTGAAAAAGATCGTCAAAGGTATAGACGAGCACGCGTTCATCATCATTAACGAATCGGTGGAAGTACGCGGACAGGGCTTCCAGTCCTTGAATGAAGAAAAATAATTAAGGAAGGTATATAAAAATGAAAAAGGTAGTAACTTTCGGTGAATTGATGTTAAGACTTGCCCCCGAGGGGTATCTCCGTTTCGTGCAAAGCGATAAATACGAAGCGACCTACGGCGGCGCGGAGGCTAACGTAGCGGTGTCCTTGGCGAACTACGGCGTAGACGCAGCGTTCGTTTCCAAGCTTCCCACCCACGAGATCGGACAAGCGGCGGTCAATTCCCTGCGTAAATTCGGCGTGGATACGAGCAAGATCGTCCGCGGTGGCGATAGAGTAGGTATCTACTATTGCGAAAAGGGCGCGTCCCAACGCCCCTCCAAGGTCGTGTACGATAGAGCGTACAGCGCGATCGCTATGGCAAAAAAGGAAGACTTCGACTGGGATAAGATCTTCGACGGCGTGGAATGGTTCCACTTTACGGGCATTACGCCGGCGCTTTCCGACGAGGTGGCGGCGATTTGCGTAGACGCGTGTAAGGCGGCGAAAGCGAAGAATATCACTATCTCCTGCGACTTGAATTTCCGTAAAAAGCTTTGGAGCAAGGAAAAAGCGGGCAAGGTGATGGGCGAGCTTTGCGAGTATATCGATTACTGTATCGCCAACGAAGAGGACGCAAAGGACGTATTCGGCATTGAAGCGGATAACACGGATATCTACGGCGGCAAGCTGGATAGAGAGGGCTATATTTCCGTTGCGAAAAAGCTTACCGATCGTTTCGATTTCAAGGGCGTTGCGATCACCTTGCGCGAAAGCAAGAGCGCGAACGACAACGATTGGTCGGGTATGCTCTACACGGACGGTCAAGCGTACTTCAGCAAGAAATATAGTATGCATATCGTCGATAGAGTAGGCGGCGGCGACAGCTTCGGCGGCGGACTTATCTATTCGCTCGTAAACGGCTACGACGCGCAAAAGGCGATCGAGTTCGCGGTTGCGGCAAGCTGCTTGAAGCATACCGTAGAGGGCGACTATAATATGGTATCGGTGGCGGAAGTACAAAATCTTGCGGGCGGCGACGCAAGCGGACGCGTACAAAGATAAGAAATAAAGGGCTATTGTAAAAAATTTCCGAGAATTTGCGCTAAAACAGTTGCAAAAAGCAAAGGATAATGGTATAATAATTATACTTAATAGTTCAGTTAATGAGTATTGAGAGTGGCTTGCCACTCTCAATATTGCTTATATGAGGAGGGAAACGCGATGAAAGTAAAACCTATCGAGGAGATCGAAAACGCGCTGACGCCCGTAGCCGAGCGCCTTTCGATCGAGATCGTCGAGGTGGAATTTAAGCAGGGTAGATCGCCGGCGCTCACCGTGTATATCGATACGGAAACGGGCGTGGATCTCAACACCTGCGAAAAGTTTCATCGGGAGATCGACCCCGTCTTAGACGAGCTCGACCCTACGTTCGGCGCTTCGTACACCTTGAACGTGTCCAGCCCGGGGTTGGATAGACCGTTGAAAACGGAACGGGATTTTAACAAATGCTTAAACGAAAAGGTGGAAGTGAAGCTGTACGCGCCCCTGAAAGGCAAGAAGCTTTTCGAGGCGAAGCTGACGGCGTTCGACGAGCATACCGTAGAGATCGAGGATAAGGGCGAGGTCGTTCGCATAGAAAGGACGAGGATAGCGAAAATTTGCCGCGCGATCGATTTCGACGGCTTAGATTGAAAGAAAGGCTACGTCGCACCCTCGGTTGATTTTTGCCTATAAAATACGGCATATCCTCAACCGTTTGTGCGGCATTGCCAAAATAAAAAAACGATTTACGATAAAAAACAAACAGGAGAATAAAAAGATGGTTAATAAGGAGTTTTTTGCGGCGCTTACCGATTTGGTAAGAGAGAAGGGGATCAGCGAAGAAGCGTTTATCGAAACGCTCCAAAATGCACTTGCTTCGGCGTATAAAAAGCAATACGACGGCGGCGCGGAGGTTTCCGTTTCCCTTGACGCGGAAAAGGGTACGATCGAGTTTAAGGCGACGAGATACGTCGTGGAGGAGGTCGTCGACAAGGATAAGGAAATTTCCTTGGAGGACGCGCAGGAGCTCGATCCCACTCATCAGGTCGGCGACGCTATCGTTAAGGTGTTCGTTCCCAAAGATTTCGGCCGTATCGCGGCGCAAACGGCAAAGCAGGTGATCTTGCAAAAATTGCACGAAGCGGAACGCGACAACACGTTCTCCGAATTCTCCGATAAAGAGGGTGAATTGATGGAGGGCGTTATCCGCAAGATCGACGAGCGCAACGTGTACGTAGAGCTTGGAGATAAGAAGATCGAGGGCGTAATGCCCCCGCAGGATCGCGTAATGGGCGAAAGATACGTCGTTGGCGAGCGGATCAAGGTATTCGTTAAACGCGTTAAAAACAGCGGTAGAAACTCGCAAATCGTCGTTTCCCGCGCAGCGGCGGGCTTGGTGAAAAAGCTGTTCGAGGAACAAGTGCCCGAGATCGCGCAGGGTATCGTAGAGATCAAAGAGATCGCGCGTGAAGCGGGACACCGTACGAAGATGGCGATCTTCTCCAACGACGCGCGCGTGGACGCAGTCGGCGCTTGCGTAGGTAACAGAGGCGCTCGCGTAAACGCCGTGGTGGAAGAGCTCGGCGGTGAAAAGATCGATATCATTCTTTGGAACGAGGATCCCCTTGCGTTCATTTATAAGGCGCTTTCGCCTGCTACCGTGCTTTCGGTAACCTCTAAGGGCGAGCGTAGCGCTATGGCGATCGTACCCGACGACAAGCTTTCGCTTGCGATCGGCAGGGACGGTCAAAACGCGCGCTTGGCTGCGCGTCTTACGGGCTGGAAGATCGACGTAAAGAGCGCGTCCTCGCCCGAAGCGGCTGAAATTCTTGCCGCGATGGAAAGCGAAGAAGAATTCGAGGAAGTGGAAGAAGAAAGCGTGGAGCAAGAATAATGGCAACGAAAAAGTCCGTACCGATGAGAATGTGTATAGCCTGCCGTCAAATGCAGCCCAAAAAGGAAATGTACCGCGTGGTTAAAAGCGCGGACGGCGAGATCTGCGTAGACCCGACGGGCAAAATGGCGGGGCGCGGCGCGTATATTTGCGGCGCGGACGAATGTCAAAAAAAGCTTGCCGATAAAAAGCTTTTGCATAAGGCTTTTTCGACGGAAGTATCCCAAGAGGTGTATCGGGGTATAGAGGAGGAAGTCCTTGGAGAAAAGTAAGATAGAAACGTATCTCGGATTTTGCGTACGGGCGCGGAAGATCGCGTTCGGCGTCGACGAGGTGGAAAAGCAGCGCAAGGGCGTTTTTCTACTCATATCCGACGGGTCGTTGAGTGAAAATTCTTTTAAGATCATGCTCAAAGCCCAAGAAAAGCTCGCCTGTCCGTTGCTGCAAACGGAAGCGGAAACGCTGGGCGCGCTTTTGCACAAGCCTGCCGTAAAAGCGGTGGCGATCAAAGATAAACACCTCGCCGAAGCGATCGTTTCCGTCGCAAACGGCGAGCCGCAATTCAAATTATATTCGGGAGGAACGAACTGAACCTATGGCAAAGAAATACGAAAACGTGGAGAAAATATTAGAGCTTTTGGGCGACGAGCAGCTGGGTGGGTTGCAAAAACGCCTTTCCGCCACGGAAAAAAATCTTTCGGAAATATTGAAAAATTTATCCGCTATGGAAGCGGAAAAAGCGGAGCGTGAAGCAGCCGAAGCCGCCGCGAGAGCGGAGGAAGAGGCGCGCATAGCCGCTGAAGCGGCAGCCGCCGCGGCGGCGGAAAAAGCCGCGCAAGCAGTCGTCGTTCCCGAAGCGACGGAAGAACAAGCGGAGGAAACGTCCAAGAAAAAGACCTCGCGCCAAAAAGAGGTAGAAGCAGTCGAAGAAACGACGGAAGAAGCAACGGAAGCCGTAGAAAAACCGGTCGCGGAGGAAAAGCCGCAACCCAAGACCTACGCTCCCAAAGCGGAGCCTACCGCGCCCGCCGCGCCCCGTGCCCCCCGCTATTTCAGAAACGGACAAGAGCAGGGAGTCTATATTTCCAAGGCGGGAGTGGAAAACAATACGTCGAGCTACGGCGCGACCTACCGTCCCCGTCCGCAAGGGGATAGACCCGTTCGTCCGCAAGGCGCTACGTTCGGTGGTACGCGGCCGTCGACGGGAGGCGTTAGAACGCCTCGTCCGAGCACGGGAAGCGCGCCCGTAAGCGCGCCTATGATGCCCACGCGCGATAGTAAATCCTTCTCCGCACCGGCGAAGAAAAAGACTTTTGAAAAGACCTACACCGAAAAGAAAGCCCTTAACAAGCGCGACCTCGTAAAGCAACGGGGTATGACGGTGGAGGATTTCGACGAGGATAAGTCGGGTTATAGAAAGGTTCGTTCGCCCAAGAAACAAAAGCGTCAGGAGATCCCGACGATCAAGATCGAGCACGCGGTAGTGACCACGCAAGAAATTCCCCTGAAAGTGCTTTCCGAAAAGCTCGGCGTTTCGGCGGTGGAGATCACCAAGCGCCTGTTCAAAGAAGGCATTATGAAAGGAATCAACGATTCCATCGATTACGATAACGCGGCGCTCATGGCGGCGGATATGGGCATCGATTTGGAATATAAGCCCGAAAAGACGGCGGAGGAAGTGCTTATGGACACGACGACCGCCGAGGACGAGAGCAAGCTCGTTACCCGTGCGCCCGTCGTTACGGTCATGGGTCACGTTGACCACGGTAAGACCTCCTTGCTCGATAAAATTCGTGAAACGAGCGTTACGAGCGGCGAAGCTGGCGGTATCACGCAAAGCATCGGCGCGTACACGGTGACGGCAAAGGGCAAGCAGATCACCTTTATCGACACTCCCGGTCACGCGGCGTTTACGGCAATGCGTGCGCGCGGCGCGCAGGTAACAGACGTAGTTATCCTCGTCGTTGCGGCGGACGACGGCATCATGCCTCAAACGGTGGAAGCTATCAATCACGCGAAAGCGGCAAACGTGCCCATTATCGTCGCGATGAATAAGATGGATAAATACGAGATCAATCCCGATAGAGTAAAACAAGAGCTGATCGAGCACGAGCTCGTGCCCGAGGAATGGGGCGGCGATACGATGGTCGTTCCCGTTTCGGCAAAGACGGGTATGGGTATCGACGAGCTTTTGGAATCGGTCAATCTCGTTGCGGAAATGCAAGAGCTCAAAGCCAACCCCGATCGTCAGGCAAAGGGTACGATCATCGAAGCCAAGCTCGACAAGGGCAAGGGTCCCGTTGCAAGCATCATCGTACAAACGGGTACGTTGCACACGGGCGACAACATTCTTTCGGGTACGACTATGGGACGCGTTCGCGCTATGTTCGACGATAAGGGCAAAGCGGTCAAATCCGCGGGACCGTCTATGGCGGTTTCCATTCTCGGTTTGGAGGACGTTCCCAACGCCGGCGACAGCATTATGGCGGTAGACCAAACGCTGATGAAGCAGGTACAGGAAGAAAGAAAGAACAAGCAACGCGAGAGCATGATCAAAGAACAAAGCCGCGTATCCTTGGACGATATCTTCGCGCAGGTGGAAGAGGGCAAGATCAAAAACCTCAACCTCATCGTCAAGGGCGACGTGCAAGGCAGCGTAGAAGCGGTAAAGCAATCGCTTGAAAAATTGTCCAACGAGGAGGTGCGCGTAAAAGTTATCCACTCGGCGGCAGGCGCTATCAACGAGGGCGACGTGATGCTTGCGGACAGCGCAAACGCGATCATCATCGGCTTCAACGTTCGTCCCGACACCAAGGCGAAGAAGCTTGCGGAAACCTCCAAGGTGGACGTAAGAAGCTATCGTATCATTTACGAGCTTCTCGACGATATGGAAGCGGCGCTTAAGGGTATGCTTGCACCCAAGCTCAAAGAAGTGCTCACGGGTAAATGCGAAGTGCGTCAAACGTTCAATATTACGGGCGTGGGCACGATCGCGGGTTGCTACGTTACGGACGGTAAGATCGTTCGCGGCGGTAAGCTCCGCATCTATCGCGAAGATATTATGATCTGCGAGGGCGGCGTAAAGCAGCTGAAGCGCTTCAAGGACGACGTGAAAGAAGTCAACTACGGCTACGAATGCGGCTGTGCCATCGAGGGCTTTAACGAGATCCGCGTGGGCGATATTATCGAATGTTACGTTACGGAGGAGATCAAAGCGTAATGAAAGTATCGAGAACGTCAAGACTCAACGGAGAATATCAAAAGGAGATCAGCGTTATTCTCCGTCGGGTAAAGGATAGAAATCCCGAGCTGAAGGGCTTGATTTCCGTAACGGAAACGGACGTAGCGCCCGATTTGAAAACGGCGTACGTGTACGTGAGCATTTACGGCTTGGACGAAGTGGGAACGAAGGAAGCGCTCAACCTTTTACAGGACAACGCCGGCTATATCCGCCACGAGCTTTCGCAAGTAATGCGTATGCGTACCGTACCTGCGCTCACCTTCCGTTTGGATAAGAGTATGGTTTACGGCGCGAAGATGGACGAGCTGTTCAAAAAAATAAACGCGCAGGAAACGAGCTCGGACGAGGATTAAATTATGAATTGCACGTTGCAAGAGATCGCAAATAGAATAAAGCAAGCGAAAAGCGTCGTTATTTTCGCGCATATGCGCCCCGACGGCGACGCCTTCGGGAGCGCGCTTTCTCTTTCTCGTGCGCTCGATTTTCTCGGTATTCAAAACGAGGTTTGCGTGGAGAGCGACGTTCCCTCCAACCTCGCGTTTATCGACGGTATCGACAGGGTCAAAAAAGCGCCGAGCGCGGAATACGATCTTCTCGTTACGGTAGATTGCAGCGATCTGCAACGGCTCGGGACGCTGTTCAACGAGTTTAACAAGGCTGCGCGTAAGAAGATCGACACGATCAATATCGACCATCATATTTCCAACACCCGCTTTGCAAAGCTCAATTTCGTGCGCGAGTGTTCGGCGAATTGTATGAATATGGCGCAGCTCGTCGCGTACATGGGTGTACCGTTGGAGAAAAAGCTCGCGGAATATTTGCTCATAGGTCTATTGACCGATTCGGGCAATTTTTCCCACGACGACGTAACGGAAGAAACGCTTTCGCTTGCGGCGAAGCTCGTTGAAGCGGGCGCGGATATCCGCTATTACAATTATACTCTTTTCAAGAAGCAGCCCAAACAGCGTGCGAAGCTGTTCGCAACGACGATGAGCGGTATCCGTTATTTCTTCGACGACAGATTTGCCGTGATCACCGTTTCGCGTAAGGCGATGGAGGAATGTGGCGCGGATCACGGTATGACGGAGGGCTTCGTCGATTTTCCGCTCAACGTAGACGGAGTGGAGGTCGCCGCTTCCGTTATGGAAGTAAAATATCGGCAGTATAAAATCTCCTTGCGTTCTAAAGAATACGCGGACGTAAACAAGATCGCGGGCACGTTCGGCGGCGGTGGACATATCCGCGCGGCAGGCTGTATGCTATTCGGGGATTTGGAAGAGGTGATCGACAGGCTCGGCTACGCCGTGTCCCAATATTTGAACGATTAAAACGAAAGAAGTTTCAACGACGTTTGAAGCTTCTTATTTTTTTAGGACGAGAAAAGGAAAAAGTTGGGCTACGGGGTTGCTTTTTTTTGCGATTGCGTATATAATAGAAGAAAGAAAAAAACGACGAGGTTATCTATGGCGCAAAAAACGAAGAAGTGGGAAGAATGGCTTTCTTTGAAAGGCGAAACGGCGAAGGTGGTTTCATACGCCGATTATTTCGCGCGCCGTCCGTTGTTCACTTCGTTGCAGATCAAAAACGCCAGCGACGAGTTCGTAAACGGGCTCACGCTGACCATTGAGAACGAAAACGGTATGCTCGTGCCTTTCGAAAAAACGCTTGAGGAGCTACCGTTTGAAAGCGTGGTGCAAGTGGAGCTTGGTAACGTACTGTCTCCGTTTTATTTTTCCAGCGCCGACGAGGTGCGCGAGGAGCGTATCCAAGCCACGCTGAAAAAGGACAAGCGTACCGTTGCGACGGCGGAATGGACGCTCAAAACGCTGCCCTTCGATTTTTGGCAAGGCACGGAGGGTGATCCCGAGCTGTTGGCTTCGTTCGTCCGTCCCCGCTTAGCCGATTGTGCAAAATTACAAACGGAAGTGGAGGCGCAACTCAAAAAATGGAACGCCGATTTCGAGCTCGGCGGCTATATCGGCAACGACAAAAACGCCGTTCGCCGCGCGATCGCGGCGCTGTACGCGACGCTTAGAAAATACGCGATCGCCAAAAAGGAAGCGGATATTTCCAAGCCCGTAGAGGCGGGCGCGGGCGTTAAGATCTTATCCGAGAGAAA
Source organism: Clostridia bacterium (assembly GCA_017471785.1). Taxonomy (GTDB): domain Bacteria; phylum Bacillota; class Clostridia; order Christensenellales; family Borkfalkiaceae; genus Scatosoma. The sequence goes on from JAFURP010000039.1 coordinate 16,561, forward strand.
GGCAAGCCCGTTAGAGCTTGCGTTGCTTTCGTGTGGCACGTTGGAATATATGGGCTTGCATCCCGTACTCGTTTTCGGGGAAAAGGGGATCGCCTGCGGCGTATGGCTGTACGACAACTGTTTCCTCGACACCGTTTCCGACGATATTTTGCGCCTGAGCGCATACGTTTCCGACGGTATCAACAACGTAAGCTGTTTCGACGTCGAAGATCTTTTCGGTGATAAAAACGCCGCGTATACCACCTCCGAAGCGCACTTCAAAGAAAAGGCGACGGCAGGCTATTACGAAAAATACGTGGACGTGCGCCGTTGCCGTATTTCGCGCGTAATGCCTATGCCCCTGCGCGCACGCAACTTAAAGGGCTACGAGATCTTGTCCGAGGAGGATACCTCGCCTGAAAGCGCGCCCGTGGATTTGAAAGACCATCAAAAGCTTTCGCTCGATAACGAGCAAACCAAGGACAAGCAATGGGAACGTCGATTACTTGATCTTTCCATGAAAAATACATTGCTGCATTTTTCGCCCGCGAAAGGGGTGATCCACCTGTTATCCACCGACGCCGACTCTACGTTGGACGCGCTTACGCAAGAGAGCGAGCTGACGCTTGCCGCGGCGACGAGCGAGGTGAACGAGATCGCCAAAAAGGGGGCGCGTTTCGGCGCGGCTACGCAGGTCAAGAGTATGCGCGAGCTGATCGCGCTCGAAAACCGTTCGGGGATTTTGCGTAGCTATGCGGACGAAAAAACGCTAGCCGAAACGGTCACGAGGCTGATTAGGAAAAACAAGGAAGCGGACGAGGAATCTGGTACGAAGATACTCTATCTCGCGCTCGGCTTTTTGAAATGGTATTCCCGTGAGGACGGCGAGGAGCATTACGCGCCGCTCGTATTACAACCCGTAACCGTTAAAAAGAGCAAGGGGGGCGCGGGCTACGCCGTTGCGATCACGGACGAGGATATTTCCGTCAATTTCACCCTCCTCGAATATCTTAAACAGGAATTTAATATCGATATCCGTGGACTGGACAGCGTAGTGCAGGGGTTGAAAATTTCCGAGATCCTTGCTATGGTGCGTATGGAAACGGTACGTATGCGCGGTTGGGAGGTATACGACGACGTGTATTTGGCTGCGTTTTCGTTTGCACGCTATCAAATGTGGAACGATCTGCGCCAAAACGTCGGCGAGTTCTCAAAGAACGAGATCATTCGCGCGCTTTTGGATAATTCCATCATGCTCGGCGGCGAGGAGCGCCTCGACGAGGATAGCGTGCGCCCCGAAAAAACGCTCACGCCCCTGCCTGCGGACGCCTCGCAATGGGCGGCGATCGCTCTTTCCCAAACGGGTAAAAGCTTCGTGCTGCACGGTCCCCCGGGAACGGGTAAATCGCAAACGATCACCAATATCATAGCCAATGCGTTATACGAGGAAAAACGCGTGTTGTTCGTCGCGGAAAAGCAAGCGGCGTTGTCCGTCGTAAAAAAGCGCTTGGACGGCTTGGGGCTCGGCGATTTTTGCTTGGAATTACACTCCAACAAAGCGAATAAATCGGACGTCTTGCAAAAGCTTTCCTCCACCCTTGCGCTCGCGGGGGGACAGGAGCGCGTAAGCTTGACGGAAAAGGCGAGCAATATCGTCAAATTGAAAGAGGATTTGTCCGAGCCGCTCGTGGCGCTTCATAAAAAACGCCGACTCGGCGTGTCCGTGTACGAGGCGCTGTTGGTGTGCTTGAAAAACAAAAACGCGCCTGATATTATGAATATCGAAAGCACCTTCTACGACGGGTTGACCAAGGATAAGATCGACGCGTACGAGCGTATGATGGTGCAGGCTGCGGCTGCGGCAAAGGAATGCGGCGGCGTTTATAATTCCCCCTTTTCCAACGTCAATTTGACCGAATACGACCTGCCTACGCGCGATTCCCTTTATTGCGCCTCCGAGGTCGTTATCGCGGAGATCAAGCACCTGAAAAACTATATCGCGCTGTTTTTGGAGCTGTACCGCCAAAAGATCAGCACGCTCACCCGTAAAAAGCTGGACGATTTGTACCAAATAGCCAAAATGCTTTCGGGAGATACCCTCCGTAAATATTACAGGGAAAAGGAAGAGGAGTTTTACGCCTTTTTCAACGCCAACAGGCGCTTGGACGGCTGTTTGGAAAAATATTTCAAGCACTTCAAAAAGCTCGTGGATATCTCCAAGGAGCAAAAGGAGCTTGGCAAATGGTTAGAAGCGGGCGGGAGCGATTACGAGCGCAATAAAACGGTAAAAGCGGTGGTTAAAAAGCTTTCCAAAACGGCGCTTGCGCCGCTGGCGGCGGAGGAAATCCCCTCTCATCTTGAAAATATCCACGCGATCTACGAGGCGATGGCGCTGATCAAAAGCGAAACGAAGCTGTCGCAGTATTTCACCTTTGCGTTCGGTAGGGTGGACTTTTTCGACGCGCGCAAAAACTTCCTCAAGGATCTTTATAAATTGCACGCGCTTTGCGCTTCGGTGTTTATGGATTATAACGCCGACAGCTTCAACAGTATGTGTATCCGCGCGGCAAGCGGCTATTCCCTGCCCGTTTTGCAAGGCTTGACCGGCTCGCTCGATTCCTTCCGTATAGCGGAGGAGAGCTTTCTTACCGCCGCGGCGGCGGATAAGGCGAAAACGCCCGAGGAGGACGTTCTCGATTATTATACGGCAAAAGCGGGCGCGCTTATTGAGAATATCGATATGCTCGCGCCTTGGTGTATGTATAAAAAGACCGCGAAAGCGCTGGACGAATCGGGCTTGACGTTCATCACCGACGCGCTGGAAAACGGCTCGGTCACGAGTGAAAATATTATAGACAGCTTTGAAAAGAACGTCTATAAAAACTTCTTACAAACGAACATTCCGCTCGATCCCGTTCTCGCCCGTTTCTCGGCGGCGGTATCGGAGGAAAAATCGGAAAGCCTGCGCTTGACGATGGAGGAATTCTCGCGTATGACGAGGGAAGCCATTCGTTCCAAGCTCATTTCCCGTTTGCCCACCGCTTCCACCGAGGGCAGCTTGAGCTTGGAGGTGGCGAATTTTGCACGCCTTTCCAAATCCAACCTCCGCGGTATGGGTATTCGAAAATTGTTCGAGGAGATCCCCGAGCTGATCAAACGCATCGCGCCTTGTATGCTGATGAGCCCGATCACCGTTTCGCAATATTTACAAGCGGAAAACGGACTTTTCGACTTGGTCATTTTCGACGAAGCCTCGCAGATCCCGACGGCGGAAGCCATTTGTTCGATCGCACGCGGCAAGGCGTCGATCATCGTCGGCGACCCCAAACAGTTGCCGCCTACGAGCTTCTTCCACGTCAACGCCGTGGACGAGGAAAATCTCGAAAACGAGGATATGGAAAGCGTGCTCGACGATTGTCTTGCTATCAATATGCCCCAACGTCATTTAACTTGGCACTATCGTAGCAAACACGAAAGCCTGATCGCTTTCTCCAACGTCAATTATTACGAAAACCGTTTGTGTACCTTCCCCTCGCCCGACGCGCTCGCGAGCAAGGTCAAATTCGTGCTCGTGGAGGACGGCGTATACGATAGGGGCTTCACGAAAAAGAACAAGGCGGAGGGGGACGCGCTGATAGAGGAGGTGCTTCGTCGGCTCTCCGATCCCGTCCTCAAAAAATCGAGTATCGGTATCGTTACGTTCAGTAACGTGCAAAAGGAATATATCGAACGCAAGCTCTCGCTTGCGATCGCGGAAAGGCGTTTGGAACGCGAGGCGTACGAGCGCGAGGAGCCGCTGTTCGTCAAAAACTTGGAAAACGTGCAAGGAGACGAACGCGACGTCGTGCTCTTCTCCATTTGCTACGGACCGGATAAGCTCGGGCGCATTTCCCTCAATTTCGGACCGCTCAATCAAGCAGGCGGCTGGCGGCGGCTCAACGTCGCCGTATCCCGCGCGAGGGAGGAAATGGTCGTGTTCTCGTCTATGACGGGCGCAATGATCGATCTTTCCAAGACCAATTCCAAGGGCGTTGCGGGCTTGAAGGCTTTCTTGGATTTTGCCGAAAAGGGTAGGACCAACCTTGCGATCTCCTCCAACGCGCTCGTCGCCAAACGCGTCGGGATCGGAAAATATATAGCCGAAGAGCTGTCCGCGTACGGTTACGAGTGCCGCTACGACGTAGGCGCTTCCGGCTTCAAGATCGACGTTGCCGTGGTAGACCCGAAAAACCGTCAACGCTTTATTTTGGCGATCATGTGCGATACGCCCACGCGCTTCTCCGTCAAGGACAGGAACGTGCTCCAGATCCAAACGCTCAAACGCAATAATTGGAACGTAATGCGTTTGTTTACCGTTAACTATTATAACAACCCCAAACGGGAAATCAAGAAGATAAAGGATATTCTCGATAAGCTCACGGGCGCGGATAAAAAGGGCGGCACGGAGTTGAACCGCGCCAAGAAAGCGTATAAAGCGGCGCGTCTTGAAACGCGCTTTGAAAACGCTACGTTCGTTACCTCGGGCGAAAACGATAAGGAAATTTTATCGCGGCTCAAAGCCGTCGTCGCGGCGGAAGAACCTATCTCCCACGATTTCCTCGTTCGCAGATGCTTGTCCAGCCTCGGTATTTTGAAATACGGCTCGAAGGTGGAGGCGCGTATGCAAGCGCTGATCGCGCTTTGCGGCTTTAAGTACGAGCGGCTTTTAGGTGGCGTATTCTATCATAAAACGGACAAGAATATCGGGTTTGACAAATACCGTGTGGAAACGGGCGAGGCACTTAGAAAGAACGAATACGATTATACGCCCTACGAGATCGTGGCGATCGTCCGCGGCGCGCTCGAAGATAAGGTCGCGCTTTATATGGACGAGATACAAACGATCGTGGCTTCGGTGTTCCGCGTGGCGCGTCCTACCGATAAATTTATCGCTTATATCAACGATTGCGTAACGCTGGGCGAGGAACGCGGCTTGTTCGTGCGCTCGGTGTCCGATAGGATTTCCTTGGCGTAAAGGGGTGTGGATAGTGGTTGAGCCGAAACGTCAAAACGAAAGGGCGGAAGATAAGCTTTTTAACTTCCGTCCTCTCTTGTTTACCGCGATAGCGCTTTGCATAGGGATATTCTTCGGTTACGTATACGTTTTATACGGCGTTTCCGCTTGGTGGGCGTGCCTGCTCCTTCCGTTTGCGGCTTCGCCCTTTTTCTTTTGTACCTCCCGGAAACGGGCGATCGCCATCGCGTTGGCGCTGCTTTGTTTGCTGGCAAGCTTTTTGGTAGGCTTTGGACTGTTCACGCGCCGCGTGGAAGAGTTTACCGACTGCGGCAGGTATAACGGCGAATACGCCGTCGTGGGCAAAGTGGTGGAGAAAACGGAATACGAGTCGTATTTATCCGTAACCGTGGAGGATATCGTCGTGGACGGAACGAGGGAGGACGGCAAACTCGTCGCGTACCTGCCTACCTCCTTTGCTCAAACGATCCGCCTTTCCGACGAGGTGCTGTTGCGCGGACGGGTCAAAACGAAAGCTTCTCTCACGGACGATTACGGCTTTCGCGCGTACGCGATAGGCGACGATATCCGCTTTACGATGTCGGCGGAGAGTTGTACTGTGACAGATCGCGGCTTCGAGCTTTTTGCGCTCGTACGAGAGCGTATGGAAACGGTTATCTACGCAGGTATGGACGAAACGTCGGCAGCGGTAACTATGGCGATCTTAACGGGCGATACTTCGGGTATCGACGAGGGGCTTTTGAGCAACGTGCGCCGCGGCGGCGTCGCGCATATCTTCGCCGTTTCGGGATTACATATCGGCGCGCTTTACGCGTTCGCCCTTTGGCTCGTGTCCAAAACGGGCTTGAAGAATATGCCCAAACCCGTACGGTTCTTCGCGGTGGCGGCTTTATTGTTTTTCTATAGCGGCGTATGCGGTTTTTCCGCGTCCGTTGTTCGTGCGCTCGTGACCTGCTTGATCTTCTACGCCTCGCGGCTCGTCGGTTACGGCTCGGATAATTTGGAGCGTATCGGCGCTTCGGCGCTCGTCGTTCTGTTGCTTTCGCCTACCTCGCTGTTTGAAGTAGGCTTTCAACTTTCCTTTATCGCGTGCCTCGGGATCGCGTTGCTTGCCCGACCGATCAAGCGCGCGCTCACGCAAGGCTTGGAGCGGATAAAGGGTGCGTTCGGCAAACGCAAAACGGAGGAGGAGAAAGAAAATCATCCGCCGACGCTTATGGAGGAAATTGAAAACGCGTGTATTTCCTTTCTCGCCGTAACGCTTTCGGCACAAATTGCCACTACGCCCGTTTCGGTCGCGGCGTTCGGATACTTTTCCGTTTGGTCGCTGCTTTTGAATTGCCTGTTCGTTCCTCTCGTGAGCGTATGCTTTTCCGTGCTTTTGGCGTTCGTCGTTATCGCTTGCGTGTTGCCCGTCGCGGCAAGCGCCGTCGCGCTCTACGTTCCGTCCACCGTTTGGTCGGTATTGCTGTTGCTCTTTCAGCTCGTAGAGTTTTCGGCGTTGACGGTAAGCAGCTCGGCGATCACGGGCGGCGCGTTCGTTTGCTATTACGGCGGCTTGGTGTTTCTTACGGACAAATGGAATCTCTCTCGCGCCTTGCGTTGGGCGATGGCAGCGGTGTTTTTGTCGGGCTTTTGCGTCATTCTTTTCGCTCCCGTCGTAAAGGGCGTATAAGCGTGGAAATCCGCCCCTCATTTTCTTGCTTTTTTTTCGAAAAAGTGCTATAATAGAGAATAGGAAAAAACAAAGGAGAGGTAAAAGGGTATGAAATACGTTGATTTTCGTAAATACACGGACGAAAACGGCGCGATGCCCGTTTATCTTTTCGAGGGCGAGGAAGCGTATTTTCGCGAAAAGGGCGAAGCGCTGCTTAAGTCGAGGTTTTTGCAAGAACCTACGCTCGATTATATCTCCTTGGACGGTAACTCGCTCAAGGGCGAGGGGATAAAAGCCTTGGCGGACGCCGTCAATTGCTTCCCGTTCGTAAGCACGAAACGGGTGGTGCGCGTAACCGAGTTTTATCCGACGGAAAAGGACTACGAAAGCTATTTGAAACCGCTTTTTGAAAATCCGTCCCCCGACGGGCTTTTGATGATCGTCAACGCGGCGAAGCCAAAAACGAGTCAGGCGGCGCTTGCGAAAAAGCCCAACGTAACCTATATCGATTGCGGTAGATCGGACGAGGAAACGATCAAAAAATGGATATACGGCACGTGTAAAAGGGAGGGCGTGTACGCCGACGGCGTGACCTGCGGCAAGCTTGCGGAATATTGCGTGCTGGATATGGCGCGTATCGCAAAGGAAACGGAAAAACTGCTTTGTTATTGCGCCGCGCAAGGAGTTACGAGATTGACGGACGAGATCGTCGATACCCTCGTCTATCCCGATTCGGAATATAAAATTTACGAGCTGGCGAACGCGCTTTCGCGTAAGAATTACTCGGCGTTTATGAAGATCGTAAACGAGCTTTCGACGAAAGGCTTTAACGAGATTTCCCTGCTGTCCTCGCTCGCCTCCTATTTCAAAGGATTGTACGAAGCTTCGGTAACGCACGGTAGCGACAGGGAGGTCGCGGCTGCGCTTGGTATCAAGGAATACGCGGCGAAAAAGAACCGCGAGCAGGCGGCGAAATTCGAAAAAGGGGAACTGCTTCGGCTCTACGACGGCGTTTACGGCGCGATCAGCGCGATCAAATGCGGCAAGCTTACCCCCCAATCGGCGTTAAAAACGGTAACGGCGAAGCTATTTTTCGGAAAATAGTGAAATCGTTTGAAAAAACGCTTTATTTTTCGAGGGATTTTTTATATAATATATATAGGCGCTCTTGTAAAGAGCCATACGGAGGAAAGATATGGAAATGCGGCTTTTGACGGTAGCCGAGAGATTGAAACAAATCACGGACGGCACGATGCGGTTTTTCAATAATTTCCAAGTGGTATTCGCTTTGGAAATTTTGTGCTTTTTCATTTTGATATACTACGTATCCAAGGTTTTGCGCGATAACGACGCGACCAAGCTGATGTTCGTTTATTGGATTTTGCTTTTGCTTGGCGGCGTGCTGTTCGTATTTGCGGAAGAGCTTGTCGATAAGCGGTTTTTCCTGTTCTACGTCATCTTGATATCGGCGTTTATGCTCATTTTGTTCAACGTAGAAGTAAAAAAGAGCCTTTGGGACGTACACACGTTGGGTAGAGGCTCGGCGGAGAAGTTGTCGGGTGGCAACGCGGAGATCCGTCCGCAGGCGGATACGGAAAGATGCATCACCAACGTCATTAAAGCGTTGCAAAATATGTCCAAAAATAACGTGGGCGCGCTCATCGTTCTTTCCAAGGGTAGCTTGCCCAAGCAGGTTTTACAAAGCGGCGTAGAGATCGACGCGGAAATATCTACTCAGCTGATCGAGGGTATCTTCTTTCCCAAAGCACCCCTGCACGACGGGGCTATGATCATTCACGGTCATAAAATACAGGCGGCGGGCTGTTTCTTACCGCTCACCCAAAAGACGAGCTATCCCAAGGACTACGGAACGCGCCACCGCGCGGGGATCGGTATCACGGAGGTAGCCAACGTCATTTCCCTCGTCGTTTCGGAGGAAACGGGTATTATTTCCATCATTAAACAGGGCAACGTAACCCGCTACGCCGATCACGATATGCTCGTGGACGCGCTCAAGGATTACTATTGGCAGGAAATGCCGCTCACGGATAAAAAGAAATCGGGAGGACTGAGATGAAATTCGCGGAGTTTTTGAAAAAAGTATTCGTTTCCAAGTTTTGGATCAAAGCAATTTCTCTAATGCTCGCCTTTTTCGTGGTGATCCTACTCAACGTTTGATAAAAAGATTTGGGGCAAAGTGAAATATACCGCGCTTAGCGCGTGCCGCTTGGCGGGGTCAAGCGCAAGGAGTTATTATGGGAATTAAAGTATGTAAATTCGGCGGTACGTCCATGGCAGACGGAAACGTGATCCTTTCCGCCGCAAAGATCGTCAACGCCGACGAGGAACGCCGCTACGTAGTCGTTTCCGCTCCCGGAAAACGGTTTAGCGGCGATATCAAGGTAACCGATTTGTTGTATCAATGGTCGGACGCGTTCGAAGCAAACGATACCAAAAGCTTTGAGGACGCCTTTGAAAAGATAAGCGTACGCTTTTTGAATATCGAAAGAGAGATCGGTAAACCGCTCGGCGTGGAAAAGGCACTTGCGGAAATGAAGAAAGCGGTTTTGGACGGCGCGGGTAGAGATTATTGCGCTTCGCGCGGCGAATTTTTGGCGGCGAAGATCATGGCGGAGGTGCTCGAGGTGCCTTTCGTCGACGCGACCGAATTCGTTCGTTTCGATAAAGAGGGCGTACTCAGCGAGGAAACCTTTACGTTGGGCGCAAAGGTGCTTTCCAAATATCCGCGAGCGGTTATCCCCGGCTTTTACGGCTTGGGCGCGGACGGCAAGGTAAAGACCTTCTCGCGCGGCGGCGGCGACATTTCCGGTTCTATCGTGGCACGCTCGGTGATGGCTTCGCTGTATGAAAATTGGACGGACGTCAGCGGCTTCTACGCTTGCGATCCGCGTATCGTCAATTCCCCCAAATGGATATCCGAGCTTTCCTATCAAGAGCTTCGCGAGCTTTCGTATATGGGCGCAAACGTGTTACATAGCGAATCCATATTCCCCGTGAGAAGCGCGGGGATACCCATTCGTATTTGCAACACCTTCCGTCCCGAGGACGCAGGCACGTATATCGTAAAGACCTCCAAGCGCGACGTAAGCGAAAACGTGGTGACGGGCGTTGCCGGTAGGAAAGATTTCACCGTAATTTCCTTGGAAAAATCTATGATGAACTCGGAGGTCGGCTTCGTTAAGAAGGTACTTGCCGTGATCGATAGACACGGGATTTCTTTCGAGCATTTGCCCTCGGGCGTAGACACCATGTCCCTCGTGATCGACAACGCGTACCTGAAAAACGGCGCGCTGCAAACCATTATGGAGGAGATGAAAGAGGCGGTACGTCCCGATAGGATCTACGCGCACGAAAACATCGCGCTCGTAGCCACCGTAGGGCACGGTATGGCGAAAAACGTCGGTACCTCCGCCCGTCTTTTCAACGCCATTTCCGAAGCGGGCATCAACGTCATTATGATCGACCAAGGCTCCAGCGAAATGAACATTATCGTCGGCGTGGAAAACGACGACTGTGCGGCTTGTATCAGCGCGATCTATAACGAATTTTTCAAATAAGATAAAAAGCTCCGACGGACGAACGCCCGTCGGGCTTATTGTACGGAGAATAAAAAATGCGAGTTTTCAGCGTAGATCTAAAGAAAGAATATAACCGCAAGGGCGGTAATCTCGAGTGCTATTTGGCAAGCTTGCCGTACGATAACGCGAACGACGCTTGGAAGCGTCCTGCCGTCATCGTCGTCCCCGGCGGCGGTTACGGATTTGTCAGCAAGCGCGAGGGCGAGCCCGTTGCGTTGGAGTTTTTGGCAAGAGGCTTCCACGCGTTCGTGTTGACCTATCTTATCGGCGGCGAGAACGGCGTACCGTACCCCGAACAACTTTTGGAGCTTGCTTCGGCGGTCGATTACGTTAAAAAGCACGCGAAAGAAATGAACGTGAACGAAAAGGAAGTGTTCGTCGTGGGCTTTTCGGCAGGCGGACACCTTACGGGTGATCTCGCCGTGGAATACGCCGCAGTCTCCGATATGGCGGGGCGGGAGCTCGATTGCAAGCCTACGGCGGTGGGACTTTGCTATCCCGTGATCTCCAAGATACACGGACACCAAGGCTCTTACGAAAACCTGCTTTACGGTTATTCGGAGGAGGAAAAGAGCAAGCTATTGAGAAGGCTCAACCTCGATTGGGCGGTTACGAAAGAAACGCCGCCGGCGTTTATTTGGACGACGGCGGGCGATACGTGCGTGCCTCCCGATAACGCGCTTCGCTTTGCTATGGCGCTCGGCGCTAAGGGTGTACCGTACGAATTACACGTCTATCCCCAAGGCGAGCACGGTAAATCGACGGGGCGCTCGGAGATCAACGGAGAGGGTGCGGAGCTTAGTCGTATCGTCGCGTGGAACGACGACTGCGCGAGCTTTTTCCGCCTGTTCACCGAAGAAAAGTTCTAAGAGAGCAAAATAAAAGCTCGGCGTATAGCCGAGCTTTTCGTTTATAGGAAGGTTATTCGGAAAATTCCGCCGAAACGAGCTTGTAGGTGAGCGTGCCCAAGCTGTACGAGATAGGCGTTTGTATTTCCAGGATCACGTTGCGCCACTCGTTCGTTTTGGGATCACCGTGCGTCGCCACCTTGATCGTTTGCGTAGCCCCGGGGCTGTTGGCGTCGATGGACAGGCTCACGGGATAATAGCTGATCGTCTTTTCGGTCGCTTCCGTTTCGCCCTTGGTCGTAAATTTGAACTTCTCGCCCTCCACCTTAGACCCAAAGCTTGCCTTTATCGATTGTACCGCCTTGGTAAAGGGTGCGTACACCAAAAGCTCGGGCGCCGATTTTTCGCTGGGGTTGATACCGCGAAGCGCGAATAAAAGCTGTTCGTTATCGAGATAGGTGTAATCGTCGCTGTCCTCGATCTCGAACGCGACGGGGGAGACGTCGTCGTTATCGGCGGCGCGGTTATCCACGACGACGCTGCCGTTTACGCCGTTATAGGTTACGTCCACGACGTAATCGTATTTGGTATAGCAATCGTTTACGGTTGCGCCTGCGCCGCTCAGAGGCGAGTGGCTGACGATCTCCTTGTGCGATTTAATGGGCGCGAGCGTTACGCTCTTTTCAAAATCGACGGAGGTCTTTACGCTGTCCTGTGCCGTAAAGGTCGCGTCGCCGTAAATATAGGTAACGTCGACGGTAAGCTCCGTTTCGTAACGGTAAAATTCCGTGCCGTCGTCATTGATCAGCGAAAGCTTGGTGGTATATTTACCGTTATTGTAATCCAAGGTGTATTCGTCGTCCGAGATACCCGTGCCCGCTTCAAAGGAGACGTTGTATACGAGCGTTTCGACGGAAGCGGTCGCAATACTCGAATCTCTATACCAATAGTGCTTGAACGAAACCTTATTGTTCGTCTCCGTACAAGCGGCAAAGAGGGTCGTCCCCACGAGTATAGAAGCTATGGAAATAAGCGTTTTTCTTTTCATTTTGATTTTCCGTTCCTGTTTTTCGATCGAAAATTTATTCTACCGTATTATTATAGCACATAATTTTCAATTTGTAAAAAACAAAATGGAGATTTCCTGAAAATTCTTGTGAAAAAAAGCTGAAATTTTCCCTCGATATATGGTATAATGGTAAAAAGAAGATATTTAAGGTGCAAAGGAGAGTCGTATGATAACGATACTCAAAGCCTACACGCTGTCGGAGTGTATGGAAATAACCTCCGAGTACGCGGCGGCGTTCGAGAAGCGCGGCGAAGAAAATTTAATCTTTTGCGAGGATAGATTAACGCTCGTTGCCGAGCGTGCCTTGACCCGTCGCACGGGCGGCACGTTCCAATCGTCCGTTTCCACCTTTTCGCGCTATTTAAGCACGCAGGAGCAAACGCTCAGTAAACAGGGTTCGGTAATGGCGGTTGGCGAAGCTATGACCAAGCTGCAACGCAAAAACGCCCTCCAATGCTTTACCTCCGTCGTCGGCGTGGGCAATAACGCGAGAAGTATCTACGAAACGCTCGCACAGCTTGCCGCCTCGGAGATCACGCCCGAGGTTTTGAGCGAGAACCTTGCTCTTTTGGAGGACGGCGCGTTAAAACGCAAGCTTTCCGATCTTGCCCTTATCTACGCCGAGTACGCGCGGTTTTTGCGCGAAAACGGCTATATGGACGAAAGTCGCTATCTTTCTCTATTGCCCTCGCGTATTCGCGAGGATACGACGTTGCAGGACAAGAACGTGTTTTTCCTTTGCTATCATTCCTTTACGGCGCAGGCGGCGCAAACGATCCGCGCGGCGATCGAAACGGCGAAAAACGTCGTAGGCGTATTTTGTGCGGGGGAGGAGGATATTTATTCCAACCAAGCGCTCCGTACCTTTACGCGTGTTTGCGACGGATACGGCAAGGTACGCACGCTCGATTTGGGTACGCCTATCGGCGGCGAAGCGGAGGTCTTGCGCCGTGCGCTTTTCAATCCCGAGAGCTTTGGTAACGAACGCGTACGAACGGATAAAATAAAAATATTCGAAGCGGAGGATAAGATAGGGGAAGCGGAATACGTGGCGGTGCGGATCCGTAAGGCAATGGCGCAAAACGCCGACTTGCATTACCGCGATTTCGCCGTTTTGGTGCCCGATATCGGGGCGTATTCCCTCTCTCTTAAACGGGCGTTGAGCGAATACGGAATTCCCTATTTTATCGACGAAAAACGCTCGTTGAAAAATCATCCGCTCTCGCGTTTTTTACTCGATTGCTTCCGCGTCGTGCGCGATAAGTTTTCGCCCGTTGCCGTACAATCTCTTACGCAAAACGTCTTTTTCGGCGACAGCGACGAATACCGCAACTATCTTTTGAAATTCGCCAACTACCGCGGCGGCGCCAAACGGGAGATCAAAACGGGCGAAGCGGTAGAAGCGCTTTTTGACAGGGAAAAGCTCCTTTCGGGGCGCGAGCGTTTGCTGTTGGCGACCCAAAATATCCGCGCCAAAGCGCGTGGCAGGGAATATTGTCTTGCCGTCCGCAGGCTCTTAGAGGATTTTGACGTGAGAAAGCAATTAAGCGACTTTGAGGAGGGGATAGAGGACGTTTCTCAAAAGGGCTATCTTTCGCAAATTTACGCCGCGCTCGAGCGCGTGCTTGCAGAAGCGGAGCTTTTGACGGCGGAGGCGGAAATGACGGTCGCGGAATTTGCCTCCGTGCTTAAAGACGGCTTGGACGCGACGGAGATCTCGCTGATCCCCTTAAAGGCGGACGCCGTATTTTTGGGGGATATGACGGATAGCCGTATCGAAAAGGTGCATACGCTCTTTGCCGTGGGTATGACGGAGGAGGTGCCGCGTACGGCCGGGGATACCGCGATCGTTTCCGATAAGGAGATCGAAAAGCTCGTCGAAATAAAGACCCTGCTCGAGCCCACGGTCGCGGAAGTCAATTTGCGTAGCCGCGAAAGTGCCTGCTTAAATCTTTGTACCTTTATGAACGAATTGCATCTTTCCTACGCGCTTGGCGCGGACGGTAGCGAGCCTGCCGTAAGCGAGATCTTTAGGTACGTCGACGCAAGCTTTTGCAACGCCGACGGAAAAAATCTTCCGCGCGCGAAAAAGCTTGCCGTGGACGAATTTGCCTACCGTTGCAGCGCGCCGGCGCCCGCCATTCGGCAGCTGCTTATAGAGAAAAGCGAATACGAGCTTTGTCGCGAGGATACGCGTAAGGAATATTCCTCCCTTTATACCGCACTCGACAAGCTCAGCGTACGGGAAAAGGACGACTATTTGTCCGAAAGCAAGGGGCAGGTATGCGTTGAACGGGGTGAGGAACTGTTTTTTCACGACGGAAAAATATCGCCCACCGCGCTCGAGGGCTACTTCTCTTGCCCTTTCCAGAACTTCGTGGAACGTGGCTTACGCTTGAAAAACCGCGAGGAAACGGCAGTTTTGGCGGTGGATTCGGGCAATTTCGTGCACGAGCTGCTGGAGCGCACCGCGCGCAAGGCGGCGGAGCTCGATACGGAGGAGGAAATGCGTGCGTTTGCGCTTGCGGAGGGCGAAAGGATTATGCAAAGCCCCGTCTACGCTTCGCAATCGGACACCGCCTCGGGCGAGTTTTTTGCCAAACGGCTGTTGGAAGAGGGCGCGGAGGTGGCGCTCGCGGCGTTCCGTCAGATCAAAAACTCCGAGTTTATCGTCGAGGAAACGGAAATGAGCGTATCGACGAACGACTTCCACGGCAAGATCGACCGCGTGGATACCACGGATAAATTCGTTCGGGTGATCGATTATAAAACGGGATCGATCGACGACAGCGCGCTGTCCTACTATACGGGTAGAAAATTACAAATGCAATTATATATGTCGGCGATCAAAGGCGAGCGCGTGCCTGCCGGCGTGTTCTATTTTCCCGCTTCCGTCGATTACAGCGACGACGCGGTGGGCAAGTTCCGTATGCGCGGCTTCGTCAACGGCGACGAGGCGGCGTTGCGTTGCGGCGATAAAAATCTAATCGAAGGCAAGCAAAGCGAATATTTCCCCGCTGCCTTGGGCAACAACCGCAGTAAACGGGTGATGGAGGAACGGGATTTCAGGAACTTCCTCGATTACGCGATATTCGTTGCGCGGCAGGGCTGTAAGGAGTTGAAAGAGGGATATATCGCCCCCACGCCGTACGGCGAAAGTTGCGGCTATTGCAAATACGGCGGTATGTGCGGTTTTAACCGCGAGCGTTGTACCTCGCGCGTAGAGGAGAGCATCGACCCCACGACGATCGCGGAGATCGCGCGCCGTGAACGGGACGGAAAGGAGGACGGAAATGAGTGATCGCTTTACCAAAGAACAAACCGCCGCGTTGAACGCGGCGGGTAAAACGATCGTTTCCGCTTCCGCTGGCAGCGGCAAAACGACGGTTATGATAGAAAAGATCATTCGCTTGATCAAGGACGGTTGTTCGGTCAAGGAGATCTTGGCGGTCACCTTCACCAAAAAGGCGGCTTCGCAAATGAAAGAAAAGCTGTCGAAGGCACTGATAACGGCGATCAACGATCCCGAAACGCCCAAAGCCCGTCGCACGGAACTGAAAAAACAGCTGGGAGAAGTGCCCAACGCGGATATTTCCACGATACACTCCTTTTGTTCAAGGCTGATCCGCACAAACTTTTACGCGGCGGGGGTGGATAACGGCTTCCGCGTCATCAACGGCGACGACGCCGAGGGTGCGGCGCTCAAAAACGAGGCGATCACCGAGCTTTTGGACGAGGGCTACGAGGAAAAGGACGAGGCTTTTATGCTCCTTTTGGACGTGTATTGGCGCAAAAAGAGCGATAATACCCTGCGGGGGATCCTTTTATCGACGTACGAAGCCTTGCGAAACCGCGCCGATTATATTGAATATTTGCAGGGTGCGGACGCGTGTAACGAAAGTACGTTTGACAGTATTTGCGCCGATCTGCACGCGCTTTTGAAGGAAAAGTGCGCCTATTATTTGGAACTGGCGGAGGAAGAACGCGCTTATTTCGAAGGGGTGCAGGCAAAGGCGCAGCTTGCGCTATCTACGGAGCTGATCGAAAGCTTGAACGCCGTCTTAAGGACGGAAAATTATTTCCGGGCTTGCGCGTTGCAAAAAGGAAAATATACCGCCAACCGCACGAGCAAAAAGGATACGCCCGAAAAACTGCTTCACGCGGAAAAGCTGGGGGAGTTGAAAAAGAAGATCGTAAAAATTTACGACGAGGAATTTGCCGACACCCTCTCTTACGAAGAGGAATTGCAAAACTTCTTGTCGGCAGGTAGGGTAGCCGCCGCGCTGGGGAAATATATACTCCGTTTCGACGAAAAATACGCCGCGCTGAAAAAGGAACGGGGCGTGCTCGATTACGCCGATTTGGAGCATAAGGCGCTGGCGCTTTTGAAAGACGAAGAGATCGCAACGGAAACGCGTAAAAAATACCGCTACGTATTCGTGGATGAATATCAAGACGTCAACCCCGTGCAGGAGGAGATCGTTTCTCTCGTTGCGGACGAAAACTTGTTTTTGGTGGGCGACGTGAAGCAATCCATTTACGGCTTCCGCGGCAGCAAGTCCAAGTTTTTCGTGGAAAAGCAAAAGCAATACGAGCGCGGCGAGGGGCAAAGTCTTTTGATGAAACGCAATTTCCGAAGCTCCGACGCCGTACTCGACGCCGTGAACAAGCAGTTTTCTTTGGCGATGACGCCGAGAAGCTGCGAGGTGGATTACGCCGTCGATTCGTATATGGAGAGAGGGGGCAGGTACGCGGTGAACGACGGTAGAGTGCAGGTGCACTTTTTGGGCGAGGAGGAAAAGTCCGAGAAAAACGCCGAGCGCGGTATCTATTCCGTTCGTGAACAGGCGAGCAAGCAGGTGCGCGAAGAAAGTCTTGCGGCAAGGACTATTCGGCATATTATAGAGCAAGAGAGAAGCTCCAAATGGTACGACCCCGATATCGGGGAATACCGTCGCGTACGCTATTCGGATATCGCCGTATTATCCCGTAAAAAGCAGGGGCAGATCGCCAAAACGGTGGCGGCGCTTGCGGCGGAGGGTATACCCGTAACCGCTTCGGCGGCGGTCAATATTTGCGATTACGCGGAGATAAAAACGCTTATCGATATCCTGTCCCTTTTGGATAACGCGGAGCAGGACGTACCCCTTTGCAGCGCGTTGCTTTCCGCGATGGGCGATTTTAACGCCGACGAGCTCGTGGATATCCGTTTGGCGTATAAAGCGGAAAAATTTTTCCGCAACGCTTGTAAAAAATACGCGGCGGAAAAGACGGGCGTGATCGCGCATAAATTGCGTAGATTTTACGATCGGTACGATCGGTTCCGTCGCCTCTCGTGCGTGATGGACGCAGGGGAATTGTTGATCAAGCTCGTGTCCGATTTTCGTATGGAGGCGCGGCTGTTGTCCCGCGACAACGGGGTTTCCTGCTTGAAGCGTATCCATCGTTTTATCGAGGAAGCGTATACGCCCGAGCCGCTTTGCGTGCACGAATTTTTAGAGCGCTTGCGCGATTTGGATCATAAGATCGAGTTTAGCGAAAACGGCGGCGAGGATTCGGTTCGTATCCTTACGATGCATTCCTCCAAGGGCTTGGAATACCCCGTCGTGATCTTGGATAATTTGAACGCGCCCTTCCGCGGCGTAGTCTACGACGAGGTGTTCGCGGAGGAAAAATACGCGCTAGCGCCGCGTGCGTACGATAGGGAAAAAATGACCAAGCGCGAAACGCTGCTTCGGCGTTTACATCAACGCCGCGAAGCGGCAAGCGGTCGTGCGGACGAACTGAATTTGTATTACGTAGCCCTTACGCGCGCGAAATATTCCCTGCATATGGTGTTCAAGGAAAAGACGGCTTTTCCCGACGTGCGTTACGCCCGATCGTTTGCCGATTTTACCGACTTTTCCGTTTGGGAAAACTACGAGGTCAAGGACGAGATATTCGATATCCCCAAGCAGGAGCGCACCGCGCTTGCCTTCCGTCCCGACGAAGCGCTCGCAAAGGAGATCATGGACGCGTTTTTATGGCAATACGCGCATAGCGGCTATGAAAATTTACCCGTCAAAAGCTCCGCGACCGCGTTGCTTTCGAGCGCGCATACCGTTTTGCAAGCGGAAACGGCTGCGCCCGTTCTCGACGAGGTGGAGGATTACGCGGCGGGCGGTACGAGCAAGGAAGCCGGTATCGCCTACCACGCCTTTTTGGAAAAATTCGATTTTTCTCAACTCTACGACGGAGAGGGCAACGCCGTGGATCGCGCGACCTTGAAGCTGCGCGTGCTGGAAGCGTATGAAGGCTTATGCGCAAGCGCGGAGGTCGATACGAGCCTGCTGTCGGTAGATAAGCTGACGGAAATCTTGTCTAATCCCGCGTTTTACGCTTTGCGCGATAAACGGCTGTATAAAGAACGGCAGTTCTTGGTGTCGTTGCCCGTTCGCGACACCTACGCGCAAACGGAAGCGTGGCGGGGCAAGTTCCCGAACGAGAACGACGGTGAGGAAATGCTTTTTCAAGGCGCGATCGACCTGCTCGCCGTCGGGGAAAACGAGGTGCATATCATTGATTATAAATACTCGGTAAAGGACGCGGAGCGGTTAAAACGCGATTATGCGCCACAGCTCGATCTATATCGACGGACAACGGCGAAAATACTCGGCTTGGACGAGTCGAAAGTGCGTTGCTCGATCGTGAATATCTATCGCGGTTTTCAAGTAGATATGGATCAAATCGACGAAAATCCCTCAAAAACGACGAAAAAATAAAAAAAGAGAGCTTTCCTTTCGGACATAGTTAATAGGCTTGAAAGGAGGCTCTTTTTATGTGGTTGGAAAGAATATGGCAGAGCGTTTACGCTTGGCTTTTTTACGAAAACAGAGCGTTGACGGCGATCTTTTTCGTCGCGCTTGGCGCGCTGTCCGTAGCGGCGTTCGTGGGATATTCCTGTAAAAGCGTGGGCGCGTACGCGGCGCTTGCGGCGACGATAGGGGGTGGCAGTTGGCTCGTTGCCTCTCTTTGCGGCGTTTCCCTAAAGGCAGCGGGGCGGTGTATCGCGGTGTTGTGCGTGTACGGCGGCTTGTCCTATCTCGTTCTATTGCTTTTGTGTTCCGTGAAAGGAAAAATAAAGAAGCGCCGCGAAGCGCGCGCCAAGATCGAGCGGAAATTACAATTTACCTTGCCGGACAGCGAAAATTCTTTCGTTCGAGCTCGCTTGAATACCGTTTTGAAACCAACGGATACGGAGGACGGACAACAAGAAACGCTGCCGGCGCAGGAGCTTAAGATCTCTTATGCGCGGCAATTATTGACAAGATTAAAGGAAACCCAGCTCTCCACCGCGGATAGATTAAAGACGGACGAGCTGGCAGGGCTTATCAGCGTATATATGAGCAAGGACGGTTGGACGGCGAACGACCTACGCGCGTTGAACGACGCTTTTTCGGGCGTGCTGAAGCTTTCCGCAAAATATTCCGTATGAGTTATTTTACGCCGAAGGGCGCAAGGGATAGAGTGAGCTTGATCAAACGGTTTTTTTGAATTGCTGCGCGCAAAACGGGCTTGGTTACCAAGCTTGCGTTATTTTTGGAAACGTCCCCGACGAGGTGGGCAGGTATGCGTTGACCGAGCGGATAGGGCTGTTTTTTACGCAAAATAACGGCGTCCGCGCAGGCGGCGATCGCGCTCGCTATATACGCGCCGTTTTCGGTGATAAGACGCGTAAGGGCAAGGCTTTCCACTTGGATATTCGAGAGGGTACCGCAAAATACGCCCGATTCGCTGTAAACGGGCATACCGAGCAAAAGCTTAGCGCAGCCCTTGGGTAAAACGGGGCGCAGGGAGGTCAAAACGACCCTGTCGTTTTCCACGCTTTCGACGGAAGAAGCTTTTACGACGAAATCCGTTTGCGAAGTGGAATCGTCGAGGGAGCATAACAAATATTTGACGGTAAAATTTTTGAGAGAAATACCGACGCCCACGCAAACGCCGCGTCGGACGTTTTTTGTGTAGACGGGATTGCCGATAATATTTTGAAGCTGCAACATATAGACCTCGTATAATAAATAGGATTGATAAAATAATAAAACGGAACGGAGCGCGAAAAACGAGAGGTTAGGGCATTTTTTACCGAAAAATGAAAAAAGTTCGGAAAAGCCTATAAAAACGCTTGCCAAAAAGAAAAAAGTTTGATAAAATAACGCAAGAAAAGAAACGATAGCTTCCATAAATATTGGGGATTCGCCAAGCGGTAAGGCAACGGACTCTGACTCCGTCATTCGGGTGTTCGAATCACTTATCCCCAGCCAAAAATCGACAAGCTTCTGCCGAAGCTTGTCGATTTTTACTTTTTCACTCTTCACTCTTCACCTTTCACTAAAAACTTTTGCCGATTTTTGGCAAGTAATAGTGAATAGGTATCCGATGTAGCTTTTTGCTCTCAGCAAAAAGCATTTTTATTATACATGGGTTCAAGTCCATACGAAAACTACCCGAAATATCTTTTCCGTCCGCCTTTTTTCGTGTGTTCGCGATCTCGGTTAGCGACAAATATAACCTTTCTTTTTATCGATCTTTATTGATTTTGCGGTATTCCGTGGGGGATACGCCGTGCATGCGCTTGAACAGCCGTAAAAAGTATTCGTATTCCCGATATCCCGACATATACGAAACCTCCGTGATAGTGAAATTCGTGGTTAAAAGCAGTTCCTCGGCACGAGCCATTTTCAATTGGTTGATATAGCTTATAATAGACATTTTTTCGCTTTGCTTGAAGATACGGCACAGGTGCGAATGGGATATATGCATACAATCGCATAGATATTTCACGTTAAATTCAGGCTCTAAATATTTCATTTGCACGAAGTCTTTTACTTCTTCGATAAAGCTGCTCTCGTAGAAGAATTCGCGGTCGCTTTCCGTGTCCGTGACGGAATCCAAAAGTAAAAAAAACAGGGCGGTGACCTCAAAATAAGAAATGGGTCTGCCGTTTTCTTTTTTTTGTAAAGCCGAAGCAAGCATAGAGGTTATTTTTTGCGGATGACGGCAACTTTTGACGGGGTTGGTATTCGAAAAATCGGGCGTGGTCTTATAATCGACGGCGCGTTCGCCGTCGAAAACGAAAAATACGTATTCCCAAGGATCGTTTTTATCGGGATAATAGGAAAAAGTACATTCATTGTCAAGACAAAAGACGTCGTGGGGATTTATAGTAAATTTTTCCCCGTTTACGATAAGATATCCGTGTCCCGATACGACGAAATGCAAGGTGTACCGCCCCTGTTTGCGAGGGTAGGGCAAAGGGGAGATATAATGAAAGTTATGATATCCGATCAAATGTATGAAAAGATCTCGATCTTTCCGTTTTGAGCAAAAATGAAAAACCTCGGGTGTTTTGAGAAAATAAGTATTTTGTTCCATATAAGCATTATACAAAAGTAAAAAAGTTATGTCAAGAGATTTTTGAAAAAATGATAAAAAAAACAGGTTTGACGAGAAAAAATACTATTGTATATCGAAAGGATTGATGTTATAATAAAATCATAAAATGCGAAAATGAAAACGCAAAAAGGAAGTAATCAATGAAAGACAAGATCAAAATGGGCATAATCGGATTGGGTCAACGCGGCTGCGTTTTGCTTTGTACCGTGCTTGCCTGTGAAGAAGCGGAGGTAACGGCGCTGTGCGACGTTTACGAGGATAGACGGGAGCATTGTAAAAAGGGCGTGCAAGAAAAGCGCGGTACTACGCCTGCGCTGTATTCCGACTATAAACAGCTTATCGCGGACCCGAACGTGGACGCGGTGCTTATTTGCTCGTCGTGGGACGAACATATTCCCATGGCGATCGAGTGTATGCGCGCCGGCAAGATCACGGCGCTTGAGGTGGGAGGCGCGTACGACGTGGAAGCCTGCTGGGAATTGGTACGCGTGTACGAGGAAACGAAAACGCCGATCATGATGATGGAAAACTGTTGCTTTGACAGGTTCGAGCTGTTATCCACGAGCTTGGCAAGGGCGGGCAAGCTCGGCGAGGTCGTGCATTGTCACGGCGCGTACAGCCACGATCTTCGTACGGAGATCACGGGCGGTTACGTGAACCGTCACTATCGTTTGGATAATTACAGGACCCGCAACTGCGACAATTATCCCACGCACGGATTGGGTCCGATCGCAAAGCTGCTCGATATCAACCGCGGCAATAAGATGCTGTCCTTGACCTCCGTTGCGAGTAAGGCGTCGGGGTTGGAGGAGTTCGCAAAGAGTAAAAATTGTCCCGATCCGTCCTTGGTCGGCGTGCATTTTACACAAGGGGATATCGTTACGACGATGATCACGTGTGCAGGTGGGCAAACGATCACGCTTACGTTAGACACCACGCTTCCCAAGTATTATTCTCGCGAATTTACCGTACGCGGCACGAAAGGGCTGTGCAACCAAGAGACAAATATGGTCTTTTTGGAAGAAACGCATAACAGCCACGAATTTTACGACGTACATAAAACCATTCGAAAATATCTCGATAATGCAGACGAATACGACGAATATTTGCCCGACGTTTGGCGTAATATCACGCCCGAAGAAAAAAGACTTGGACACGGCGGTATAGACTACTTGATGTTCAAGGCGTTTTTTAAGGCCGTATCAAACGGCGAGGAAATGCCCGTAGACGTTTACGACGCGGCCTCGTGGATGTGTATAACGGCGCTCACCGAGCAATCGATCAAACGCGGCGGCGAAGTACAGGCGATCCCCGATTTTACGAGAGGAAAATGGATAAAGCGTAAGAGAAAGGACGTAACGCCGCTTCCCTGCGTGGAAAAAGAATAAAGCTACAAGGAGGATATATGATGAAAAAATACGTCGGTAAAAAGCTTTTGGTGACTACGTTGGCGGCGACGCTGGCGCTCTCCGCTATACCCAACGTTTTCAAAACCGCCTCCGCCGTTTCGGGCTTGCCCGAGGGAGCGACGATAGGCGAATCGATATACGAGAACGATTTTTCCGCCTCGTCCACGCTTAACGGTTGGACGACGGACGGTATGGGAACGGGCTGGCAATGGAACGCCAACCTCGGCTCGGTCAAGCTCCAAGACGACGGTTTGCGGATCGCGGCGGAGAAAGGCACGAAAACGGTCGCGCTTCCGGCGCTCGGCACGATCGATTACGCGTATACGGCAACGATCAAGGTGTTGGGAGAGGGCGGCTCGTTCGGCTTGCTTGCCGATATGAAAAATCCCGCGACGGAAACGGAGAACGCCTTACACGCGCTCGTGTACGTAGGGAATACCACGGAATACGGCGTTTACCATTATAACCGCGTGGGGGAAATGCATTACACGCAAAAATACGATAATCCCGTAAAGCTGCTTGGCAAGGAAATAGCGCAAGGAAATACGTATACGTTGAGTCTTTATTGTATCGAAGGCACGTCGTATTTCTATATTAACGGAGCTTTCGTTTCCTCCAACGAATTGTATGCAGGCACGTCGGGCTTTGACGCTGTGGGCGTTTACGCGAGTGAAACGGAAATTTTAGTGACGAGCGTAGAAGTAAAAAAAGTCACGGTCGAGGGCTTATCGTACGCTATGTCTTTCGATGGCGCGACGGTGCGTTACGCGGATAAGGACGGCTACACGGAGGGGGAAAGCTCGTCGGGCTTGCGTTTCGTGGCAACGGTGGATAAAACGGACGACGATTATAAAAAAGCGGTGCAGGGCGGTACGTATTCGACGGATGATCAAAAAGTTAAGTTCGGTATGTTGCTTGTGCCCGAGGATCTACTCTCGGACGGGGAATATTTGACCAAGGATACCCCTTGGGCGTTAGACGTTCCTTTGACGAAGATCGCAAGCCAAACGGAGGACGCGATCACGTTCACCTTATCCCTTTTGGATATTCCCAAAGAATACCTGACCCGTTATATTACCGCTCGTATGTATATGAAGATCAACGAGGGCGGAGAATGGAAATACGTATATTCCAGAACGAGCTTATCCCGCAGTATGGTGGACGTAGGCAATAAATTCTACGAGGACACGAAGGACGAAGTCGTACGAGCGCGCCTTGACAAGATATTTACCGATTGCGCCGAATATTACGGCGGTACGGCGGCGCGCGTTACCTTTTCGCTCTTTTCCGATTTCCACTACATAGAGGGTACGTATATGTCGTCGATGGCGGATATGCAAGCCATTTTGGATAAAGCGTACGAAAACAAAGTGGATTTCATTATGCACGGCGGCGATTTTTGTAACAATTATAAAGGCTCGCCCGAGCTTTTCCAAACCTATCTCCAAAACAATTACGATATGCCCGCTTACGGCATTTACGGAAACCACGAGCTGGAATCAGGCGGAAACAGTATGCAGCTCGTAACCCCTCTTTTGACGAATAGAAACGACGAGGTCGTTTGGGGTACGGCGGACGGTAAGATAGGCGACGGCAGTATCGGATATTACTATTTCGACGTAAACGGGATCCGTATGATCTGTACGGATACGAATTATTCGTGGAACCCCACGACGCAGGTTTGGGAGCATAATTATACGGCAAGTCATAACAAACCCGACGGCAACGAAAAGGGTAACGCGTTAGGACCCGTGCAATTGGCTTGGTTGAAGGAGGTGCTCAACGACGCGGCGGACAAGAAGATGTCTTGCGTAGTGTTGTCGCATCAAACGATGATTTCCGACTGGGCGTATACGCCCGACGGACCTGCGGTGCGCGCGTTGTTTAAGGAAGTGAACGACCGCGTCCCCGGGACGGTGCTTTTGGCGATCAACGGACATTTGCATACCAATCATCTCGTGCTGGAAGACGGGGTGTTGTATTTGGATATGAATACCGTACGGAACGGCTTTTGGATAAGCGGTCAAGAAGAATACCATTACGGAAACGAAACGTTCGAGATCGTTCGCTATAACGACGACGGCTCGGTAAAGGGCACGACGACGATGCTTATCGATAACCTTACGCAAGCGAAAAACACTTGGTTCTTTGCCGATCCGATGAGCGCGATCGTTACCGTTTCCAGCTCGGGCAGAGTGGAAATCCAAGGTATGGAAACGACTTGGTTGGCAGGGATCGTACCACCCAACGACGGTCAAAACGGCGTAGAAACGAAAATTTCGAGCGGTGTGTACGATTTGCGTGCGTATTGATGGGGGAAACAAACTATGAGAAAATTACTGATAACGTTTCTTGTAATCATGCTTTCGCTGCTTTGTTTGTGCGCTTGTAAGGATACGCCAGCGGTAGACGCTCCGCCGAGCACCGGCGAGCCGACCACGGAAAAGACGGGAGATCCAGAATTTCCCGAAAACGCTTTCGACGAGGATAACGAGGTTATTTATCCCGACGCGTGGAAGTGAGCATTAAGGAGAGAAAACGAATGGAAAACGAACAAGTCTTAACAAAACCGTATTCGGAGGATCCGTTGCCGACGCCGAAGAAGAAAAGCGCGATGAGTAATAAACGCGCGGAAAGAATTTTCCTCTTTTTGATGCTTGCGTTGCCCTTATTGCAATGGCTGATCTTTTGGTTATACGTACACTTGGATTCTTTTATACTTGCTTTTCAAGATAAGAGGACGGGGGAATTTACCTTTCAAAACTTCGAAAAATTTTGGGAGATGCTCACTTCTCCCAAAGGCGAAATAAAGATCGCGTTGAAAAATACGTTGATATATTTCTCGACGGAAATTATCATTCTTTTGCCCGTAAGCTTATTACTCAGCTACTTTTTATACAAAAAGATATTGTTTTATAAAGGCTTTCGGGTCATCTTCTACCTGCCTGCGATCGTTTCCAGTATGGTAATGGTAGAAACGTATACGAGCTTTATTTCTCCCAACGGACCGATCGCCAAGCTCTTGGAGCTGTTCGGCGGCTCGATACCGCCCCAAGGCTTGCTGGCGAATGCAAGCACGGCGACTACGACGATCGTGGTGTATTGTATTTGGACGGGTTTTTGCGGCAACGTATTGTTGTTCGGTAGCGCAATGGCGCGTGTCCCTATGGAGATCTTGGAATCGGCGAGATTGGAGGGCTGCGGACCGTTCAGAGAGCTCGTTCAACTCATTCTTCCGCTGATTTGGCCGACGATGTCCACGCAAATCATATTTACTTGCACGGGTATTTTCAATTCGTCGGGACCGATCCTTTTGTTTACGAACGGCGCGTACGAAACGGAAACGCTTGCGTTTTGGATATTTGCACAAATCTACGGCGGCGGTAAATACGGCGGCAGCGGTAATTACAATATCGTATCCGCGACGGGGTTGTGTTTCACGCTCGTCGGCGCACCGTTGATACTGTTTATTCGTTGGCTGTTCGATAAAATTCCAACGGTAGAATATTAAAAGGAGGAATGGATAATGAAAACGGAAAAGAAGAAAAGAAGTTTTGTAAAACGTATCGGAAAACGAGAAAGCGAATCCATTCTTACCAAACGCAGCACGCCGGAGAAAATTTTATTCGGGATCGTATTCGTAATATTTGCGCTGTACGCCTTGACGTTAGTCTTACCTTTCGTGTTTATGTTCATAAGCTCCTTGAAAAGCAGCTTGGAATATATCGACGACCTGATTGCAGGCTCTACGCTCGGCTTACCCGATAAATGGATGTTTTCCAATTACGTGCTGGCGTTTACGGAAATGAGCGTGCAGGATTCGATGGGGAAGGACGTATACTTGCCGCAAATGCTTTTGAACAGTATTTGGTATACGGCGGAATGTATCTTTGCGAGTGTGGGAGCAAGCGCGCTCACGGGCTACTGCTTGTCTAAATACCGTTTCAAGCTTCGCGGATTTTTATACGGCATTGCCATCTTCTCTATGACGATCCCCATTATCGGCTCGTCGGGCGCGGCAATGAAGCTTGCGTATAATCTCGGTATTTATAATACGCCCTTGTATCCGCTTCTTACGGGCTTTTCGGGCTTTGGCTTTAACTTCTTGATCTTATACGGTTTCTTTAGCGGTATACCTTGGAGCTACGCCGAAGCGGTGTTTATGGACGGCGGCGGGCACGGGACTACTTTTTTCAAAATTATGTTGCCGCAAGCTTGGCCCGCAATGCTCACGCTGTCGATCATGACGTTTATCAGCGCTTGGAATAATTATATGACGCCGCTTTTATATTTGCCCGACTTCCCTACGATGGCTTCGGGTATCTATCGTATAAAGCTGACGTTTACACGCGGCGGTAACTATCCTGCTTATTATGCGGGATTACTCGTTTCGACTTTGCCCGTCGTGCTTTTGTTCATATGTTTTTCGGATATTATTATGAAGAACTTTACGGTCGGCGGATTAAAAGGTTAATACAAAGAAAAATCGGAGGAAAAGAAAAATGAAAAAGAAAAATATGGTAGGCTTGATGCTTGCGCTGGTTATGAGCGGCTCGATCGTCGGTATGACGGCGTGTAACAACAATAGAGTAGACGACCCGAACGTGCTGGAAATTTACGTATTACATAAAGGTAACGGCGTACAATGGTGTTACGATATGGTGGAAGCGTTCAAAGAGCAGGATTGGGTAAAAGAAAAATATCCTAATCTGCAAGTAGCGGCGCTTACGACCAACGACGTGGACAGCTTTGCTGCGGGGCAGATCAACGCAGGTGAGGGGAAAAACCGCTTCGATCTGATGTTTACGCATATGGACGGGCAATCCTACGCGGGACCTACGGGACAATTTGAAGATTTAACGCAAAGCGTTTATTATGCGGACGTCCCCGGGGAAAACGTCAAATATATCGATAAGCACAACGCAAGCTATACGTTCGTAAACCGTTTTATCGACGTCAGCAACGAAAACAACGAATCGTATTATCAAACGACGTGGAATCACGGTATGGATTCTATCGTCTACAACGAAACGCTGCTTACCGCGCTCGGAAAGGACGTGCCCAATACGACGGACGAATTTATTGCCATTTGCGATTACGTGTTGGATATCAACAATAGACCTGCCGGTGTTTACGATAAAACGTTTGCCGTGCAACAGGCGAAATCCCGTTATTGGGACTATTTATATCCCGTATGGTGGGCGCAATATCAAGGCGTCGACGGTTATTTGGATTTTTGGAACGGTATCGACAACAACCGACTTTCCATCAATATTTTCGACCAACAAGGGCGCGAGGAAGCCTTGAAGATCTTTGAAAAGGTATTGAAATACGAAACGGGCTACGTGGCGCAGGATTCCATGTCGCACGAATTTATGCAAGGTCAAACGATGTTTTTGCGCGGAAACGGTATCTTCCACGTAAACGGCGACTGGTTCGATAACGAGATGAGCGATATCACCGCCCAAATCAAAGCGGAGGGCGGCGCGGCGGCAAGCTATACGTTCAAGATCATGCGTTTGCCCGTGATCAGCGCGCTCGGCACCAAGCTCGGTATCGACGACGCAACGCTTTCGGCGGTCGTAGATTACGTGGACGGCGAAACGACGACCGTGCCTACGATCAATTCGACGGAAGGATATACGAGCGAGGAAGTAATCGAAGCGGTATGCGAGGCGCGCAGTATCGTACACTCGCTCGGTACGAAGCACGCGGCGATCGTGCCGAAATACGCGGCGGCGAAGGACGAGGCGATCGATTTCTTGCGGTTTATGGCGACGGATATCGCGCAGGAAATTTACATGGAAGCGACGGGCGGCTCGAGCTTGCCGTTTGAATACAACGTGAAAGAAAAGAATCCCGAGCTTTACAATTCGCTCACGCCCTTCCATCAAAGCCGCTTGGATTATTTCAACGAGGAAAAGTACGAGATTTATACGCTTCCCGACGACGAGTCCTTTCCGCTTGCACAATACGGCGGTTTGACGGCGAATTATAACGTATTGTATTGGAACACGTTCCACGCGCAAGGTAACACCGTGACCGCCGCGGATATCATCGCGGAAACGAAGGAATTCTGGGACCAAGAAAAATGGGAAACGGCGCTTGCAAGCGCAGGTATAGCAAAATAGTAAGCAAGGAGATCTGGAATGAAAAAGAAAATGGGCAAAGCCCTTGCCGTGTTCGTCGCGGCGTTGACGCTTGCGACGGCTTGCCAAAAAGAAACGACGGATACGCGCGGAACGATGGACGACGCGGATATTTGGGGCGTAGCGGGCACGGAAAAGGTTTTACAAGATATTACGACGGGCTACGAAGATATTCGTACGGACGCGAAGATCGACGTCGTGAGCGCGCGTGGTGAATACGAGGCGGGGCAGTTGATCATTACAGCCAAGGACAAAAATTTGGAGTACGAGGTTTCCAAAGCGGCGCTCAAGAACGCGGAGGGCGTAGAGTTTTCGGTAGACAATATCGAAATATTCCACGAAAAATACATAGAAGTCCAAACTAACTACGAAAGCAACGGTTTGCCCGTGGGTTGGTATCCCGACGCGTTGGTGCCCGTGGAAAACGTCAAAGCCGCGGGTGAAAATACCGTCGCCGCAGGGAAAAATCAAGGCTTATACGTACGCTTTAACGTACCTCGCGAGCAAGCGGCGGGCGTTTACAGCGGTACGCTCACGCTTACGATCGGCGGAAAGAGTAAAAATATTCCCGTCACCCTTACGGTCGCGGACGTTACGGTGAGCGAGGAAACGCATATGCAAAGCCATTTCGGTACGGGTTACAGCTATTTCCGCGGCGAGCTGGATTATTCGCAAACTATGTACGAAAAATACGTGGAAAAACTGTTCGAGTATCGCATTAGCCCCGGTATGATCATGGACGACGTAACGGACAGCGACGAGGACGTAGAGTATTACGTAGAGCTTGCGTACGAATATATGCAAAACCCCAACTGTACGACGATCGACGTGCCGTACGGTTCGGCGACGGTACAGGGACATCCTTGTATCAATAAAGCGTATTTCAAAAAATTCCTGACGGCGTTTGCGGAAAAGAGCTTTGAAACGGGCTACAATATGTTCGACAAGCTCATTACGCGTACGGGTAATCTTATCGACGAACCGCACGGGCACGGCGACGGACTCGTTTCGCGCGTGGAAGTGGTAACGAGCGAATGGAAAGCGGGCAAAGAAGAGGTTGCACTCGCTTTGGAAGCGGATAGCTCGATTACTTCACCCATCAAGGAGGAGGTAATTGCAGGAATCCGCGGTTTGATCGACGTCGTTACGACGGCGTACGACGAAAAATACGCTCCGTACGTGGAAACTTGGTGCCCTGGGTATACCGAATACGATACGGAAGCGAATCGCGCAAAATACGACGACCAGGAAAGACGTTGGTTTTACGGTTGCGTAAATCCTCGCGCGCCGTATCCTACCTATAAGATCGACGATACGCTTTTGTCGGCGCGTGCGATCGGTTGGATGCAAGTGGAATACGATATCAGCGGTATTTTGTATTGGGCGACCGACCTTTATCAACAGCATGAAAACGGCGCGTATATGGATATCGAGGATTATTACGGCGAAGACGCGATCCGTTATCCTCGCGGAAACGGCGACGGTTTCTTGTTATATCCCGGGAAGAAATACGGAATCGACGGACCGGTTGGCTCTATGCGTCTTGAAGCGATCCGCGACGGCGTGGAGGATTTCGAGCTGTTGTACGCTTTGAAAAACGCGTATAAGGAAAAATCGGAAAGCGTCAACGCAAGCGCGGATAACGTGGATTTTGCGATCGATCAAATGATCGCCAGTATGACGGAAAGCATTTATAACGGTACGCGCGTACTCACGACCACGGAAACGTTTCAAAAGGCGCGCGCGACCTTGTTCGAGCTTTGTATGCTGCAGGAACACGCCGACGCGTATCTGATCCATTTCCAAGATGACGGTTACGGTAACGCGACCTACGAATTTTTGGTGGACGCAGCGGCGGCGGTAAAAGTAGACGGTAGCGCGCTCGGCGCGAGCGAAACGATCACCGACGGCGAAAATAAGACCTATAAACGCTACGTATGCACGAAAGCGCTTTCCGAAACGGAAAACTATTTGAATTTGTCGGTGGAAAGCGGAGATAACGTATATAATTACGAGCGGTATTTGGGCGGTCGGGTCACGGTGGTAAACGCAACGCAAATGCAAGCGAGCGACTTTACGAAAGAGGGCGCGAAACCCACCTACGAAGCGGTTGCGGACGCAAGCACGGTACATAATACACTCAGCGGCGCGCTCGCCAAGATCGTTCTGCCCGAAATGAGCGCGAAAGAATCGCAATCCTTCCGTATGGGCGGCGCGTTAAGCGCGAATATTGACGGAAATACGCAAAAAGCGATCCTTCATATCTACTATGAGGGCGAGGACGAGGCGTTGTTGGAGATCTCCTCCAAATACGACGCAAAATCCGTTTATTACGATCTGTTAAGTACGACCCTGAAGAAGGGTATGAACGAGATCACGCTTACGTTTCCGACGGCGGAATGGACGACGAAAGCGCAGCTCGAATATCTTGCGGTATATCTCGGCGGAAATACGGGCGAGCCTACGCGTACGCTGTACGTAAAAGATATCATACTTTACGCTAAATAAGGAGGTGCAAAGATGAAAAAAGTATTATCCCTTTTAACGGCGGTACCCCTTATGCTTTCGGCGTTTGCATTCGCAGGCTGTAAAGAGGAGACGAAGGACGAAAAAGCCAAGCAAGTCGTGCTTTGCGATTTTGAAAGGTTCGAGCCCGATTTTCAATTGATGCGGCTTATGAATTCGTTCGGCGCGGTCAACGTCAATAAGGACGCGCAGTTCGTAAAAAGCGGTGAAACGTCGGCGAAATTGCAGCCCATCGGCAACTATTCCACGCAAACGGAT
This sequence comes from Clostridia bacterium, assembly GCA_017471785.1. GTDB lineage: Bacteria > Bacillota > Clostridia > Christensenellales > Borkfalkiaceae > Scatosoma. The sequence continues at coordinate 48,501 of JAFURP010000039.1, forward strand.
CCGTATGCGTATATTAAAACGCAAAGCGACCGTTTCGATTACGACTATACCGATTTTACGTGGGTGAAATCGGTGTCGATGTGGGTCTACAACGCGCAGGAAACGAAACAAAGGCTGGAAATAGGACTCATCAGCGTTATCAATAACTTCAACAGCGTGGGTAAAACGGCGTGTTCCACCTACGAATTGGAAAGCGGCTGGAATAAAGTCGTGGTATATCCGGATTACGATAAGCTTTCGTTCACGATGGACGTAACGAGCGTGCAGGGCGTATATTTCGGCTTTAAGAACGCCGGCGTGCGCGATCCCGAAGAAGGTCCCGTCTATTATTTGGACGACGTTACCTTGAATATGGCGGAGAAACAAATTGAAATTGATACCGATTACGAGCTTGACGAGGGCGAGGTCGCGAATTTCGAATACGAATATCAGGCGGGTATGGTTTCGTATGTCACGCCGACGGACAGGATCGCACCCGACGTATTCGTCGTAGACGCGGCGAGCGAGGGTATCGGCGCAAGCGACGGTGCAAAGGTGCTCAAGGTGGTAGCGAAAAAGGGTACGGGTTGGCCCTCCGTCGTCATTCCGCAAAAGATCATGGAAGCAAGCGGCTTTTCCGATATCCCGCAAACGGAATGGGCGAATTATGCGTTCCGTTGCGACGTGTATATGGTTTCCAAATTACAGCTTTACACGACGATCTATGCTTCGACGGGTACTTGCGAAGCGAAGCAAATTCCCAACACCGCAAAAACGACGGGCAAGTGGATGACGATGTCTATCGGCTTTAATAACGTTATTTCCACGAATGCTACGCATAACGCCCGTATCTTTGAAAAACCCGGTAAATGGTCGGTGTCTTGGGGCGGCTTTGACGACGAGGAAGAAAAAGTATTCTATTTGGATAATTTCCGCTTTGAAAAAATTTCGTAAGGAGGAAAAAATATGAGAGGAAAAACGTTAGGTGTTTTAGCGACGCTTGCGCTTGCATTGGGCTTTGCGTTTGCAGGCTGTAACGGCGCGGACGACAACGCTATCACGCTGGAAAACTTCGAGAATATGGAGGTTAACGCTCTCCTCGACGGTTCCTATACGCTTCCGATCGGAAACGTGTCGGACTCGGAGGGTAACGATTACGAAGTAACGTACGCGGTAAAAACGGCTTCGGACAAAGCGGTGAGCGTAAACAACAACGCTTTTTGGATCAAGAGCTTCGAGGACCATATCATCACCTGTTCGGCAACGGTCGCGGAGGGCGACGTGCGTACGCGGACGATTACCGTCAAAGTAAAAGACGAGGGCGCTCCCGTGATCACGTTCGGTAGGGTCAAACGCGGCATGGTCGGCACGGAATATACCGTTCCCGAGATCACCGTGTTCGATTCCTCGCTGGAAACGATCTCACCGAGCGTGAAGCTGTACGAGTTAAACGGAGAGGAAAAGGGGGACGAGATACCGTTGACGGACGGCAAATTCACGCCGACGGAAATGGGATATTACGCGTTGGAGGCGACGGCTACGGACAGCAGCGGCAATACGGGCGCGGAGAGCGCGACCGTTTACGTCCGCGCTCCGATAGCGGCTGCCGAGGTCATCTCCTTTACCTACGAGGAGGACGCGGATAACGTGGGTTGGTCGCAAACGAACGGCACGATCACGTGGTTGGAGGAATACGAAGACGAAAGCGGCGTAGTTCGGTTTAGCTACACGGGCAAGCAATGGGCAAACGCGTTCACGTTCTTACCCCTTTGCGACGCGTCGGCAGCTTCAAGCGTCTATACGAATTACGACGAGCTGATCGTAAGAATGTATATAGCTAACACGAGTGAATTTACCAACTATTTCACGCATCCCGACGATAAACTCGTTATTACGCAGTACGACGAATTGGGCGCAACGCTTGCGACCTATCAAAGTAAGAACGTGATCGAGTATAACGAGTGGGTGGATTATCGGTTTAATATCAACGCCCTGCGTGCGTTTGCGATGGAGGAGTTGAACGTATATAACGCGAAGCTTTGGGGCTACGGCGTCAAAAATATGAGCGGTGAAACGGAAGTGGCGCACGACGGCGAGTTCTACGTTTCGGATATTTCCGTAGCCAAGGCAGTCGAGCTCTACGTAGAGGGCAATACCTGCGTGGGTAATACCGTAACGATCACCAACGAATATAACGATACGAACGCGACGGTAACGGTAACCGCGCCCGACGGCACGGTAACGACGCTTACGGACGGCACGTACGATATAACGCAAAAGGGCGTACATACCGTTTGGGTGCGCGGCGACGGCTATTTCGGAAGAAAAACGTTTACGGCAACGCGTGCGTATACGACGAACGAGTTTATGTCCTTCGATTACGAGGAGGATATCGACGGCGCGTATACCGCCGCGACTTCGCCCGTAACGGCAACCTTGACGAGGGAGGCGAGCTTCGAGGGTGAAACGGGCGTGCTGAAGCTGGATTGGAACGGTAGCAAATGGCCCGCGCTTTCGGTAAAACCGATACAGGGTCAAACGGCTTTTGCCGATTACGATTACGTGGTGATCCGTACGTACGTGCCGAGCTCCAGCCCCGTCAAATATTTGAAGATCAATAATATTCCAGGCGGCGCGTACGAGCCTTTAGATACGATCGTCTATTTGGATACGTGGCATAATTACGTCTTCGATATAAGGGCGTTTGCCGAATGGTCGGACGATTACACCGTAAACGATTTGTGGAGTAATCAATATAAGCTCTGGAGTGAATTCGACGGCGTAACCGAGGGGCAAATTTATATTTCCGATATATCCTTTGCCAAGAAAGGTACGGTGGAAATAAGCGGTACGACGTCCGCTGCGCAAACGGTAACGTTTGGTTTTAGTGACGCGACGGCAACGCCTACTTCGTTATACGTCGTCAACGCGGAAAACGAATTGAGCCGTATTAACGGGGCGAACTATACCATTCCGTCGAAAGGTGTTTATACCGTATACGTGTTTGCGGACGGGTATTATAATAAAGCTACTTTAACGGCAACGCGTGCATACGGCGCGACGGAATTTATGTCCTTCGATTACGCAGAGGATATCGATAACGTGTACGCTACGGCAAGCAACGCAACGGTTGCGCTGTCGATCGAGGAAACGTTCGAGAACGAAACGGGCGTTTTGAAGATGGAATGGAGCGGCAATAAATGGCCCGCACTTTCGGTGAAACCGTTGCTCGGCAAGAACGAATATAAAAATTACGATTACGTAGTGATGCGTATTTGGACCCCGAGCGAAAGTCCTGTTAAATATTGGAAGATCAATAATACGACGGGCGGCGCGTACGAGGCGATAGACGCAACGTATACGACGGACGCGTGGGTGGATTATAAATTCGATATCCGCGCGCTGAACGCTTGGCAGGACGGCTATACGGCGCAAGAGCTTTGGGTCAATCAGTTCAGGATATGGAGCGAGTTCGACGGCGTAACGGAAGGCACGATCTATATTGCGGATATTTCGTTTTCCAATTAAGCAATAACGCACTCCGCGACGGGTTAAAATTTCGTCGCGGCGCAGGCGTTTAATAAAAAATATTAAAATAGGAGGGTTCGTAAATGGTAACAAAGAAGCAGGAAGCGAGAGCTTTCGAATATGCAACTCCGTCGTTAAAGATATTGCGGGTAGAAGCGGATATGATAACGACGAGCGGCGTGGTTGCTTGGAGTGACAGCTGGGGCAGTACGTTTGAGCAAAACCGAGAAAATACTTGGCAGGGCGCGGAGGAATAAGAAAATGAAAACAATGAAGAAAAAAACGAAAAACTTATTACTTAGCACCGCTACTTTGGTATTATGCGGTGGCGTTGCTTGCGGTGTATCGGTATGGCAAGCGTCCGCGGATTCTATAACTTCGGAAACTTTTTATTCGGAAGGTGCGTCCGTAAAAATTACGTCTAGCGTGGACGACGCGCAAGTGCGTTTCAACGCTACTATGACGGAGGGCGTCTATAACAACTATTTCACCGACGGCAAGGCAAATGCGGGCGTGGAAACGGGAGTTTTGGTCGTTCCCTACGATATATTCGTAAGTATGGAGAAAACGGCGGGCGAAGATTTAACCTTGGATTTGAGCCTCGTAAGCGAGGATAGCCCCGTGCAAAAGGTGTCTACCACTTCGCTGTGGACGGATCACGCGAAAACGAGTGGCTTGAAAGAGGCGTACGCGGTGTTGCCGGCAAATGCCGTTCCGCAGGAAAGCCATAATAGACTTTTGTATTTCGTCGGTTACGTAACGGACGGCACGAACGAGTATTATACGCAAGCGCGTAAAATTTCCATGTCGCAGGTGGCTATGAACGCACAAGAAAACAATGAGCTTGCGGCGTATCACGAAACCCTGAAAGCTACGTATATGCATACGCATACCATCACGTATAAGGAAGCGTACGAGCGTACCGCGGAAATTCAATACGGCGAGTCCGTTTTGGAAAACACGGCGTATAGCGCAGACGCAAGCTTAAACGGCGGCTTGTATTGGGACGAGGCTTGCACCGATCCCGTGCTTTCGACCGACTACGTAACGGGCGATATGAACGTATACGTAAAGGAAAAGAACGCGGCGGAAATCGTATCCTTTGATTACGCAAGCGATGTTGCCGACGTATATATAGCAGATGACCCGCATACTTGGGTGTCTGAATATGAAGGCGAAACGGGTGTTATGAAAGTAGAATATTCGGGAACGGCTTGGACTCCGCAGTTTTATATTGATAATAACTTAACAAATAATACTTTGGTGGACGATTTGTCTGAAACTTCCCCGATTATTACCGGATATTCGTCAGTATACGTTAGAATGTATATTAAAAATGATAGCTATTATACCAATTACTGGACGTACGTAACGATGAGAAATGGCGTTGCAAATGGCAATAATGCGTATACGGATTATAAGAATTCAAACGTAGTATATAATCAATGGGTGGATTATAAGTTTGATATTAAAGCTTTGCAAGAGGGAACGGAAAGCGCTGCGAAAATTTACGGTAAGGCGGATGATATGATAGATTCGGAAACGAATACGAAAATAGCACATCCGGGGCTTTATTACGTTGCGGATATATTCGTTGCGAACGATTTAACCGTAAACGTAATGGGCGCGACGGTAGCTGGTAAATCGTTAAGCTTTACCGCTACCGATAGCGAGGGCGCGAACGTTGATTTGACGAATGCGGATATCGCGGTGGTAGCCCCCGACGGTACGAGAACGAAGCTTACGGACGGTACGTATACGCCTACGACGCGCGGTGCGTATACCGTAACGGTAAAAACGAACGGCTATTACGGTACGACGACCTTTAATGCGACGACGGATCCGACGGAATTGATGTCGTACGAGAGCGAGGCTGATATAGCCAAGACGACGGTTAGCGGTGCGACTACGACGAAGACTTGGTTGCCCTCGTTTACAGGAGCTGACGGCGTAACGGAAACGGGCGTATTGTTTGTATCGCACACCGCAGGAACAAAGTGGATTCAACAATTTACGTTTACGCCGGCGCAAAGTATAACCGAGAATTCTACCATTTACGATGATTATCAGTACGTCGTATTAAAGATGTACATAGTGAAAGACGACACAAGACAAATCAACAGTTCTTGGAAATATATATTCATGAATAGCTCTGCTGCGAAATATAAAACGACGACTACCGTTCAATATAATCAATGGGTGGAATATAAGTTTGATATTTCCCGGTTGAAAGATTACGCGAGTAGCTCTACCATCAAATTCGGTGGCGAAGAAGACGGTTGGGTTTCGGGTAACCAATACTGGGGTGAATTTTACGTTGCAGGCGTATATCTTTCGAACGACTAACTCCTAAATATGCAAACCGTACGCCTTTCCCGTAGAAGGGAGGGGTGTACGGGGCGCAAAACTCTCAAAGAGGGATATTATGAAAAAGAACAAAAAATTGTTTTGGCTTACGGCGATCGCGATAGTTGGCACTTTCGGTTTGGTCGCGTGTGAAACGACGGCTACGCCCGACGATGGGGGGAGCGTCGATACTTCGACGATCAAGCTTGCCGATTTTGACGATCAAACGGCGAGCGTATCGCTCGGGGACGAATATATTTTGCCCGCGCTCGTGAAAGACGAGGCGGGAAAGGAATACGCCGTTACTTATTCCGTTAAAACGCAGTCGGGGAAGTCGGTAGGCACGATCGACGGCGTGTTTTGGGTCGACCGTTTTGAAACGTATTCCGTGCTTTGCTCGGTGGCGTTGAGCGAAACGGATATCCGCACGCGTACGCTCACCTTAAACGTACAGGACAAGGGCGCGCCCGAGCTTACCTTCGCTTCTTTCGAGGACGGCACGACGGGCGTGGAATATACCCTGCCGAATATTACCGTCAACGATAATTCGGGGGAAGTGATTTTACCGAACGCAAAGCTCTATAAGCTCCACGGCGCAATGCGCGGCGAGGAGGTTTCCGTAACGGAAGGGAAATTTACGCCGAGCGAGGGCGGCTATTACTTGTACGAAGCGACGGCGATAGACGGTAGCGGAAACACGGCGACGGCTTCGGAGATATTATATTTTTGCGGCGGCGTAAAGACGACCGATCTTTTGACCTTCGACGAGCCGGAATATATGGATCGCTTAGACCTCGGCGCCAACAAAACGTCCACTTGGCTGTCCGAATACGCGGGGGAGCAGGGCGTAGCGCAAATCAGTTATATGGGTCAGGAATGGGAGCCGCAATTTAAGTTTGCGCCTATGAAAGACGTATCCAGCGCAACTTCTACGTTGCTTACTGCGTATGATAGCGTGATCGTGCGTATGTACGTCGAGCAATCGGCGCAGGTGACGAATTATTGGAAATACGTAGCGATGCGCGACGGCTCGGGTAGCGATACGAGGATAGACGGCGTCGTATATAACCGTTGGGTAGACTACCGTTTCCCCGTTTCCGCCATAACCGACGCGCAAGAATATGCGGCAAAGGTGTACGGCAGGGCGACGCAGCTGTACGAGGCGGACGGTACGACGAAGAAAAATCATAAAGGCGTGTTCTATCTTTCGGACGTTTTCGTTGCGAACGAGGCGACGGTAAGCGTTTCGGGAAATTTGCAATCGGGGGCAACGCTTTCGATCGGCGCGGAATACGCCGGAAACGGTGTGGATCTATCGCACGCCGATATTACGGTGATCACGCCCGAGGGTGCGTCCGTCAAGCTCACGAACGCGCAATATACGCCCACCTCACGCGGTAAATATACGGTATACGTAAAAGCGGACGGATATTGGGGAACGGCGGAGTTTGATATTACGGGCGTAGAGAGAGCCGACGAATTGATCTCCTTCGATTACGCCGGCGATCTATCCTACGTGGAAAACAGCGCCGCGCGCGAGGAATCTTGGATATCGTCCTTTGCAGGCGAGCAAGGCGTGTTCAGGACGGAATACGTGACGAGCGGAAATTGGGTGATGCAATTTACGTTTAAGCCCTTACAGGATATTTCGGAAAGCGCGTCCATTTACGACGATTATAACTACGTCGTTTTGAAGATGTATATCGTGCAAAACGAAACGTATCAAAGCAATTGGCAGTACGTATTCATCAATACGTCTTCCACCTCGTATCATTCTCCTACGGCGGTGCAAACGAATACTTGGGTGGAATACAAATTCGATATAGACCTGTTAAAGTATAACGCGGAAAAGATCAAGTTCGGCGGAAAAGAGGTTTCCACGCCCACGGACGGTAGCGAGCAAAAGGGCTTGTTCTACGTGGCGGATATATCGTTGGCTGTATAAAAAAGGAGTGCGTTATGAAGTTTAGATTTTTGGGTACGGCGGCAGCCGAGGGATTTCCCGCGGTGTTTTGTCGCTGTCAAGCGTGCGAGGACGCGCGCCGTTTGCGCGGAAAAAACGTTCGCACGCGTGCACAGGCTTTGATCAACGACGATCTTTTGATCGATTTTTCGTCGGATACCTATTCGCACGCATTGCAAAACCGTTTGCGGTTGGACGAGGTGAAATATATTTTCATCACTCATTCGCATATGGACCATTGTGCAATGATCGATTTGCAAATGCGCGGCGGCGCGTTCGCACACGATATGCAAGAGCCTCTCGTTACCGTTCACGGTAACGAGGGCGTGCAAAAGCATTACGAAAGCGTATACGAGGGTATGCACCCGTTGATCCGTGCAAGTTATCAATTTCAATCGATCAAAGCTTACGAAACGGTGAAAGCAGGGGATTACGAAGTGATCCCTCTACCGGCACGGCATATGTCGACGGAAACGCCGTTTATTTACGTGATTGAATATCAAGGCAAACGGATTTTCTATTGCTTGGATACGGGATATCCGTATGAAGAGGTCTTTGCTTTTTTGAAAGCAAGCGGCTATCGTTTCGATATGGTCGCTTTGGATTGTACGATCGTGGACAATCCTTGTAAGGAAACGGCGACGCATATGAACGGCGAGCTTTGCGTGCGCGTAGTGGAACAACTGCGCGAAAACGGCAATATCGACGATGAAACGAAGCTGTTCGTCACGCATTTTTCCCACAACGGCAACCCGTTGCAGGAGCGTTTGGAGACGATGTTCGCGCCGCACGGTATGGCGGTAGCGTACGACGGCTTGGAGGTCGAAATTTGAAGATAGCACGATACGAAAAAACGCACGAATATATCAAAGCTTCTTGGAAAAAAGCGGTCAAGAAGCGCGATTGTGACCAAAATTTCGTTATGCCCTACGATTATATTCCGCCTTGCGTAGACGGCGCGTTTACCAGCCTGTTTTATTGGGATACCTATTTCACCAATTTGGGATTATACGACGACGATTTTGGAGAGTACGCTTTCAACAATATCGAGGATTTGAAGTTTTGCTTGCGTAAGTTCGGTTGCGTACCCAATACGTGTCGCGCAAACGGCGCTATGCACGCAAGTCAGCCGCCGCTACTGTTCTTGATGGTCGAGGACTATTTCGATTATTCTTTGGACGCGGAATGGTTGCGGGACAGTTATGCGGCGTTGGAAACGGAATATGCGTTTTGGCAAACGAAGCGTATCGCGCCCAACGGATTGAACCGTTATTGGCGCAATTACGACTGTGAAACGCTCGGTGCGGACGAGGGCTGGACCAAATGGTACGCCCGTCGTCACGGCGAACGCATTTTAACGCTTTCTACGGCGGAAAAGATCGAGCTGCAAACGCAAAAGACCGCGGAGGGCGAGGGCGGCGAAGATCACACGCCCCGTTACGGCGGCAAAGCGGCTGACGTAAATCCTATCGATCTGAACGGCTATCTTTACGGCTTTGAAAAGACGATGGCGCGGTTTGCCGCTATTTTGGAAAACGGCGAGGAAAAGCTTTGGAAGGCCCGCGCGGAAAAACGGCTGGCGCTGCTTAACGAGTATTGCTACGATCCGCAAACGGGCGTATATTTTGATTATAATTATAAAACGGGCAAGAGGACGGGGATATATTGCAGCGCGTGCTATATTCCGTTCGTATTCGGCATTACAAAGGACAGAAAAGCGTTGGCTAAAATAAACGAACGACTTATCCACCGTCACGGCGTTTCACCTTGTCAGATCATGCCGCCCGACGGCGACGTGTATCAATGGGGATATCCGAATACTTGGGCGCCGAATAACTGGTGGGCGTATATCGCCAATACGCGTGCCGGCAACGAAGAAACGGCGCAAAACGTTGTTAGGGCGTATTTGGATACCGTTTCCTCCGAGTTTGAAAAAAGCGGTAAGTTATACGAGAAATACGACGCCGTGGTGGGCGGAAAAGCAACGGTAAACGAGTACGGCGTACCCGAAATGCTTGGTTGGACGGCGGGGGTGTTCAGTCGGTTTTTAAGCTCCGTGCTGATTAAAGAAAAGTAGAGGTAAACGTTATGGGAAATAAAATATATACGGTGGCGATCTTGGGCGTAGGCGGTCGCGGCGGTGACACCTACGGACAGCTTTTGAAAACCGAACGGGAGCGCTTTCAAATCGTTTCGCTATGCGATATAAGACCCGAGCGTTTGACTCGTTTCGGGGAAATATTGGGAGTAGACGGTTCGGGCTTATTCGCGGACGAAAAGGAGTTTTTTCTTAAAAAGCGTGCGGATCTGCTCGTGATCGCCACGCAGGACGCGGACCATATCCGTCACGCACGTAAAGCGTTTGAGCTCGGTTACGATATCTTGCTTGAAAAACCGATCACGGATAAGCGCGCGGAATGTGAGGAGCTTCTTGCTACGCAAAGGAAATATGGCGGTAAGGCGCTAGTTTGTCACGTGCTCCGCTACGCGCCTGCATTCTTGAAAGCCGCGGAGATTATCGATAGCGGCGAGATCGGCAGCTTGGTCGCGATCAACGCTTTGGAACGGGTGTCGTTTTGGCATCAAGCGCATAGCTACGTTCGAGGGAATTGGCGTACGGAAAAGACCGCCGCGCCGATGATCCTTGCCAAATGTTGCCACGATTTGGATCTTTTGCAATGGTATGCGAGATCCGCTTGCAAAAGCGTTTCGTCCGTTGGCGGGTTGACGTTTTTCACGGCGGAGAACGCTCCGAGCGATAGTGCTGAGCGGTGCGTGGACTGTAAGCGCGTAGACAATTGTCCGTATAGCGCGAAAAGGATATACGTAACCAATTGGGAAGAGATGGGTCGCGTTGCGGATATTTGGCCGCATAACATCATCGCTCCCGCGCCGCTTACGAAGGAAAGCCTGCAAAAGGCGATCGAAACGGGTCCGTACGGCAGGTGCGTATTCGGCTGCGACAACGACGTCGTCGATCATCAAATCGTGACGATGGAATTTGAAAACGGCGTAAAAGCAGAGCTGACGATGACCGCGTTCACGCGCGACGGCGGTAGGCGGTATCATTTCTTCGGTACGTACGGGGAGCTTATCTTGGATATGCAAGAAAAGCGGTTGCGCGTTAATAAATACAGTTCGAAAGCGGATTGTTACGAGATCAAGATAGACGAGTTGGTCGAGAACGGCTACGGGCACGGAGGAGGCGATAAACGCCTGATCGATTCGCTATACGATATGTTAGAAGGGAGGACGGCGAGCGAAACCTCTTTGCAGGCTTCCGTTGAAAGCCATTTGATAGGAATATGCGCGGAGGAGTCCCGTAAAAAGGGCGGGGAGAAAATATCGATACGTATTTGACGTTAAAAATAAGCAAAAGGGCATACCAAACGGTATGCCTTTTTTGCTGCAATTATACTATTTTATAGGCTTTATAATTCGGCAAGATAGTACAAAAAGCAAGCAAGTTATTGCATTGTATTTTGGCGTTCGGCGTGATAAAATTTCTTTGCAAGTGAAAAAATTCACGACAGGAGCAAAAGGAGAAAAAAGATGAAAACGAGAAAAGAAAGCGATTCTATCGGCGTATTGGAAGTGCCTGAAAAAGCCTATTACGGCGTGCAAACGCTACGAGGGTTTGAAAATTTTCAAATTTCGGGCGTGAAGATGAACTACGCGTTCATTAAAAACATAACGCGTATTAAAAAAGTAGCGGCGCAGGTGAACGGCGCGCACGGGTACGTAGATCAAAAGACGGCGGCCGCCATCATCACCGCTTGCGAAGAGGTCTTGCAGGGCAAATGGGCGGACGCGTTTATCACCGACGCCATTCAAGGAGGCGCAGGTACTACGGTAAACATGAACGTAAACGAGGTCATCGCCAACCGTGCGACCGAGCTTTTGGGCGGCGAGAAGGGAGAGTATCTTTGCCATCCCAACGACCACGTAAATTATTCGCAATCGACGAACGACGTCATTCCCTCGGCAGGGAAGCTGACGGTGCTTGAGCTGTCGGAAACGTTGTTGGAGAATTTAGGGGATCTGATCGCCGCTTTGGAGGATAAGGCGCGTGAATTCGACGGCATTATCAAGATGGGCAGGACGCAATTGGAGGACGCCGTTCCCATTCGTTTGGGACAGGAGTTCAACGCGTACGCTTCCGCGTTGAAACGGGATTGCAAGCGCATCAAAGAGGACCTGAAAGAAATGCATATTCTCAACCTCGGCGGTACGGCGATCGGTACTTCGGTGAACGTAGGCAAAGAATATTTGGACAATATCGTTGCGGAATTGTCCGCGGAGTGCGGAAAGGAATTGAGAAAAGCGGAGGACCTTATCGATTCCACGCAAAACGTAGACGGGTTCGTGTCCGTATCGGGAAGCTTAAAGGCTTGTGCGGTAAACTTGTCGAAAATGAGCAACGATCTACGGCTGATGTCAAGCGGACCGAAAACGGGACTTGGGGAAATTACCTTGCCTGCAAAGCAAAACGGCTCTTCGATCATGCCCGGGAAGGTCAATCCCGTTATTCCCGAGGTCGTGTCGCAGGTGGCGTTTTTGGTGATCGGGAACGATATGACGATCGCGATGGCGGCGGAGGGTGGACAGCTGGAGCTCAACGCGTTCGAGCCCGTTATCTTCTATAAATTGTTCGAATCGCTCGTGTGCTTATCCAACGCGGTGAAAACGCTGACGGTGAACTGTATCGTGGGGATCACGGCGAACAGGGAGCATTGCGAGGAATTGGTGTACGGTAGCGTGGGCGTCGTAACGGCGCTGTGTCCCTACTTAGGATATAAAAAATCCGCCGAGCTTGCCAAGGAAGCGTTGGCGAAAAATATCAAGATCAAGGATTTGATCTTGTGGTACGGGCTGATGGATAGAGAGCAATTGGATAAAATTCTCGACCCGTATTCGATGACTTAAAAGAATATAAGCCGCTATGCAAATCGTTGCAAAGCGGCTTTATTTATAGGCGAAAAGCGACGTTTATATAGTAAAAATTTTACGGTTTTATGTCAATAAAAACCATTGAAAAAACATTGGCGGCGTGTTATAATTTATAAAATACCGTATAGGCGCGTATTATGAATGAGGAGAAGGCGTTATGGAATTTACTTATCGGGATCGGGATTTTTATTTGAACGGCGAAAAATTCGTCGTGCGTTCGGGAGCGATGCACTATTTCAGAACGCCGAAATATTATTGGTACGACCGACTTTTGAAGCTGAAAGAATGTGGATTCAACGCGGTAGAAACGTACGTGGCTTGGAATATACACGAGCAGCAAGAGGGGGAATATAATTTCAGCGGCGACGCGGATTTTGCGGAGTTTTTGGATACGGCAAAGCGTTTGGGGCTTTTCGTCGTGCTGCGTCCGGGACCGTATATTTGCGCGGAGTGGGAGGCGGGCGGCTTTCCCGCGTGGCTCTTGACTTACGAAAATATCCGTTTGCGCTGTAACGACGAGCTGTACTTTTCCAAGCTGGAAAGATGGATAAAAGAGCTTATGAAGATCGTCGTGCCCCGATTGATAACCAAGGGCGGCAATATTTTGATGGTGCAGGTGGAAAACGAATACGGCTCGCACGGAAACGACGGGGTTTATTTGAAGCGCCTTCGGGATCTGTATATAGCTTGCGGCGTGGATTGTTTGTTGTTTACTTGCGACGGACCCGAGGACGGGCTCGTGGAAAGCGGAAGAATAGAGGGCTGTCTCAGCTTTTTGAATTTCGGCTCGGATACCAAGGCAAATATGGAGATCCTTGCAAAAAAAGCGCCCGATCAGCCTTTGATGTGCGCGGAATTTTGGTGCGGTTGGTACGATAATTGGTACGAGGCGCATCACGTGCGTAGCAGCGAAAGTATTTGCAACGCGTTTGAGCCGTTTTTGGAAAACGGATACAGCTTTAATTTTTATATGTTCCACGGCGGTACGAATTTTGCTTTTATGAACGGTGCAAGCAATCATACCGTTTGTAAATACGTCGTTACCAGCTACGATTACAACGCGCTTTTGAGCGAAGCGGGAGATAGAACGCCGCAATATTACGGCGTGCGTGATCTGATGATCAAATACGGCGTGGACGTGCCTGCGTTGACGGCGACGGAGAGCAAGAAAGCAGCGTACGGCGAGGTGGCTTTCCGTGAGTGCGCGGCGCTTTTCGATAATTTGGACGCCCTTGGCTCGAAAAGCTTTTCGCCGTACCCTATGCGAATGGAACGGCTTGGGCAATCGTACGGCTTTATCTTATACGAAAGTGAATTGCCTGTCAATTTAGAGGATTACGAGCTGCTGCTTGACGGGCTTGCCGATCGTGCGATCGTCTATATCGACGGGGAAAAGGTCGGTATACAAGAACGGGGACAAGAATACGAACCCATCCGCTTTACCACGACGGATAAGCGCAAAAAGCTGCGTATTTTCGTGGAAAATACGGGTAGGGCGAATTACGGTCCCGATTTGTTGGATAGAAAGGGGCTTTCAGGCGTGCGCGTTCGTTGGGAGTATCTCAATAAAAACGTAATGGGCTTTGATAATATCCCGTTGCCTATGAACGATCTCGATAAGATCGAATATTCAAAGGTATCCGAAAATCCGCTTGCCGAGCCTGCGTTCTATAAAGGCGAATTTTTCGTGGAGGAGATAGCCGATACCTTCTTCAAACCGTACGGCTTTACGAAAGGCTTCGTCGTAGTGAACGGGGTGAATATAGGGCGGTACTACAATTCTGCGGGACCGCAAAAGACCCTGTACGTGCCCGCGTGCTACTTAAAAAAGGGCAAGAACGAGATCGTCGTCTTTGAATCGGACGGCGCAAGCGAGATCAAAGCTTCTTTCGTCGACGTTCCCGAATTATAAAATAAAAACCACGACAAGAAAAAGACTTGTTCGTGGTTTTTTCTTGCCTTTTAACGAAAAATACGCTATAATGGTGATCGAGGTATGAAAAAATGTATAAAATTATGTTTGTGTGTTTGGGAAATATTTGCCGTTCGCCTATGGCGGAGCTTTTATTGCGCGATATGGTCGAAAAGGCGGGCAGGGAAAAGGATTTCCTGATCGCTTCGAGCGCCACCTCGGGCGAAAACGTTTTTAACGGCGTAGGCGCGCCCGTGTACGGACCTATTCGTGATTTATTGGAGAAAAAAGGCGTTTCTTGCGTGGGGAAACGCGCGCAAATGCTCACCGCAAAGCACGGGGACGAATTCGATTTGTTTTTGTGTATGGACGAATCCAACGTGCGTAACGCAAGACGCATTTTGGGCGAGAAAAACGCGGATAAATGCAAAAAGCTTTTATCGTACGCAGGTGAAAAAGGGGACGTAGCCGACCCTTGGTTTACGCGTGATTTCAACGCTGCTTACGAGGATATTAAAAGGGGCTTGGAGGGGCTTTTGCAAAGCTTGCAATAGAAAAAATAACGTTCGCACGTAGACCGTGCGGGCGTTTTTTTGTAAAACTTCGTTAAAACACTTGTAAAAGTAATAGAAATATGTTACAATAAATTGATTGTAAAAGGATTTACACCGCTTTTTAGAGCGCGGAAAGGAGTATATTTTGGCTCTTTATAACGAAAGAAAAACGATAGACGGCGAATTGTTTGAAAAGATGATCTTGGGCGGCGTGGCGAATTTGCAAGCCAACCTCCAAAAGGTCAACGATTTGAACGTTTTTCCCATTCCCGACGGCGATACGGGCGAGAATATGTATCTCACCCTACAGGGCGGCTTCGATCAGCTTGCTGCCACGCAAACGGACAGCTTGGGCGAAAAGGCGTACGCAATGGCGCAGGGTATGCTGCTCGGCGCTCGCGGCAATTCGGGGGTGATCTTATCCCAATTGTTTTTCGGGCTTGCGGAGGGTCTGACGGGGCTTGCGGAGTCCGATTTGGAAACGTTCGGCAACGCCTTAAAAACGGGCGTAAAATACGCGTACGGCGCGGTGGCGCACCCCGTGGAGGGTACCATCTTAACGGTTGCAAGAGAAGCCGTGGAAAATATTTGCTTGAAGCTGAACGCGGATATGGCGGTGGAGGAGTTTTTCTCCGGCTATCTCGTCGAGATGAAAAAATCCTTGGAAAAGACCCCCAATTTGCTTGCGGTATTAAAGGAATCGGGCGTGATCGACAGCGGCGGCGCAGGACTCGTTTATATCACGGAGGGCTTTTGCAAGGCGCTGGGCGGCGCGGAGATCGAAAAGGAGCTCGCCGTATCGTTGAGCAATTCCCAAAAGACGATTGATTTTTCCAAATTCAACGAAAACAGCGTAATGGAATTCGGGTATTGCACCGAGCTTTTATTGCAATTACAAAACAGCAAAACGGATATTGCCGCGTTTTCCATTCCCGAGCTTATCGGATTTTTGGAAAGTATCGGCGATTCCATCGTCGCGTTTCAAACGGGCAGTATCGTGAAGATACACGTGCATACGATGACGCCTTGGCGCGTACTTGCCCATTGTCAGGAGTTCGGCGAATTTTTGACGGTAAAAATCGAAAATATGACCTTACAACACAATGAAACGGTTGCAAGCGAAGCCGTGCAAGAGATCAAAATGCCCAAGCGTGCGAGAAGAAAATTCGCGACGGTAACGGTCGTTACGGGCGAAGGTCTGAAGAACACCTTTAAGGAGCTTGGCGCCGATTACGTGATTTCGGGCGGTCAAACGAACAATCCCTCCTCGGAGGATTTTATCCAAGCGTTCGACGAGGTGAACGCCGATCATATCTTCGTTTTGCCCAATAACGGCAACGTCGTTCTTGCGGCAAAGCAAGCGGCGAAGATCTATACGAATTCGGATATCAGAGTGATCGAGAGTAAGAGCATCGGCGAGGGGTATTCGGCGCTCTCCATGCTCGATTACGGCGCGGACGACGCGGACGAGATCGCGGCGCTTTTGCGAGAGAGTATGCAAGGCACGGTGACGGGTATGGTCGCTCGGGCGGTCCGTACGACGACGGTAAACGGCGTAAGCGTAACGGACGGCGAATATATGGGCTTTACCGATCGTACGATGCTCGTTTCCAAGCCCACCAAGACGGAAGCCGTGTGCGCGCTTGCCGAAAAAATGGGGATCAAGGACAAGGAATTTTTGATCGTCGTCTACGGAAAGGGCGCGACGGAGGCGGAAAGAGAAGCGCTCGCCGCGTTTATGGCTAAGGTATATCCCCGCGTGGAGGTTTACGAGATCGACGGCGGACAGGACGTGTACGATTTCCTGCTGATCGTGGAATAAAATTTACAAAACAAGGAGAAATATTATGAAAAAATACGTGATCTTAACGGATACGGGCTGCGATTTGGAAAGATCGTTTAGAGAGCAGTATGATATCGAATACGTGCCTATGCACTTTTCGTTCGAGGGCAAGGACTATGAAGCCGATTTGGATTGGTCGCAAATTTCCGCGCCCGATTTCTACAACTATATGCGCGAGGGCAAGCGCTTCATCACCGCACAGGTGAACGTGGCGACCTATAAAAAAGCGTTCGCGAAATATTTGGAGGAGGGCTACGATATCTTGTCTATCACCACTTCTTCGGGCTTGTCCGCGTCGATAGAGGCAAGCCGCGTGGCAAGGGACGAGCTTTTGAAGGAATATCCCGACGCGAAAATTATTTGCGTAGACACCTTGCGCGCTTGTTACGCGCTCGGGCTTTTGGTGATCCGCGCCGCCGAGCTCCGTGCGGAGGGTAAGACGATCGAAGAAACGGCGCAATGGATAGAGGAGCACAAGCAAACCGTGAATATGATCGGCTCGGTGGATAAGCTCACCTATTTGAAGCAGGCGGGTAGAGTCAGCGCGGCGAGCGCGTTTTTCGGCGGCTTGCTCAATATCAAGCCCATTATCGTTGCCGACGCTTTGGGTAGAAACTTCGCCGTGGAAAAGGTGAAAGGTAGAAGAACTTCGTTCAACCGTATCGCCGAGCTTGCGGCGGAGGCGTACGAGGATTTGGAATATCAAAGAATATTTATCAGCCACGCCGATTGTTTGGAGGAAGCGAAGGAATTGCAACAAATCTTGGAGGAAAAGATCGGCAAGAAGCTGGACGTGCATATCGGCTACGTAGGCTCGTGCGTGGGCGCGACGGTTGGTCCCGGTATGATCGCCGTCTATCTTTTCGGTAAGGAAGTAACGCTCAATAAAGGGGAGTAAGAATGGCTAAGAAAGAAAAGGAATTTAAGCTCCCCAGTCGTAGACAACCTGTTTACGGCGTCGTAAAAGTGTTTATGCGTATGATTTTCAAGCGTCCGCAGATTATCAACTTAGCAGGTGAGATCGCGGATAAGAGCATCGTTCTTGCAAACCATTCGGCAAAGAGCGGTCCTCCGGGGCTTGATTTATACTTTCCCAAGAAAACGGCAAAATGGGGCGCGTATCAAATGTTCGGCAATTACGCGAGCCGTAAAGCGTATCTTCGCGATATTTTATATATCCAAAAATGCGGCTGCAAAAAGGGCTTCGGAACCTCGTTTAAGGCTTCCGTTTTAGGTGCGCTCAACCCGGGGATATACAAGGGTATGTGGATGATGCCCACCTATCCCGACGCACGTTTTGCTAAGACCTTACGCAACAGCGCGAAGCTTCTCGACGCGAATATACCCGTTATGATCTATCCCGAAAATTCCAACGAGGGGTATAAGGACGTTTTGACGGAATTCTTCCCCGGATTCGTGATGCTCGCAGAAAAATATTATCGCGCGACGGGCGTAGATCTTCCCGTGTATCCCGTGTATTACAGCGTAAAAAAGAGACTTATGATCATTGATAAACCGCTTTACGTGCAAGATATGGTGAAAGAGGGATTGGATAGATACCAAATTGCCGAACGCTTTTGCAACGAAGTAAATAGGCTCTATTACGAATACGTACAAGACAAGGAAGACAAATAAACAAAACAAAGAAAGCGCCCTTCAAAGAGCGCTTTTTTGTTGCATATAAACAAAGGAGAAAAAAAAGATGAACAAGAAAAGCTACGCCGAATTACAAATGCGTATCTATCGTTTATCCGTGGACGAGCTCGTTAGAATGAGCACCGAAACGGAGCCGCCGGATACCGACAACACGGGTGACGACCCGTTCGCGAAGCCTTTTGCGGGAGGATTGTAATGAAGAAACGTACTTTTGGTTTAGGCGTTTGCGCCTTAATAATGGCGGCGACCGTCGTGGGCGGTGTGAACGCTACGACGGCGAGCGCGGCAACGGAGATCGGTGGAGCGCGCTACGATCTATCGAGCTTTGCGACCTATTACGGCGCAAGCGTAAGAATGATCGAGGACAGCAAAGGACTCCGCTTTACAACGGGTATCGACGCGGACGTTTACGATTCCTTACAAGCGGATCCGAACGTTTCTTTCGGTACGATCATCGCGCCCGCGGAGTATCTTGCGGAGGGCGAGGAAATGACGCACGCCAATCTTGCCGAGGAGGGCTTGCTCGATATTCCCGCGGCGACCTTCATTACGGACGAGACGAAAGTGGAGGTGGAGGGTAACGTTGAATTTACGGGCGTTATCACCAATATTAAGGATTATAACGTAAACCGTGCGTTCCGTTCTCGTGCTTATATCAAATACGACAACGGTACGGACGAAGCGCCTTCTTATTACTATGCAGGCTATTACACCGACGAGAAAATGACGACGATCGAGGCGGATCACGACAATTCCCGTTCGGTAACGCAAACGGCGTATATCCTTTCTACGAGCGGTAAAGCTTGGGAAACGGATCAACGAGCCGTTCTCGACCGATTCGTAAGCTACCGTCCCACGTACGCAACCGAGGATTTTGAAAGAAGCTTTTCGGTTGCCGCCGACGCGGCGATCGCATTCGGCGTGGAAGTGAACGACGGTACGATTGCGGTGATCACGACGGAAACGAAATACGACGGTAAGCAAGCGTTAAGGCTTTCAGGCGAAGAAAGGGTAGGCGCGAAATTACATATTGCCTCCTTGCAAACGCTGCAAGAGGGCGACGGCTTGAAATTCTACGCCACCGCGGACGTGGCGGTATCCGATTTTAACGGCAACGCCTTTACCGTAAGCAAAACGCAAGTAGGCGAATGGACGGAAGTAGCGTTGACCGCAAACGACGCCGCGACGGCGAAAGCGGACGGCGGCTTTGTCGTCACCGGTTCGGAGAGCGTTTGTATCGACGGTATTCAAGCCGTATTAAAGAGCGTGTATTCGGGCGGCGATAAGACCTTGAACGATATGATTTCCGCGCGGTTCGGCGCGTGCACGGTAAGCGCGGTAAAGGGCGTGCAAAAGAACGGAGAAAGCGTAACGCTCGATACCGCCGCGACCCTTTTGCAAAAAACGGCAACGTATTCGGCGGAGATAACCGTTTCGGCAGACGGCTTTAACGCGAAAACGCTTACGATAAATTACGAGATCGATCCTACCTATACGAAGGGCTCGAAATATTATCCCTCCGCAACGCCGTTGACCATCGAGCTTCAAAACGACGGTGCTTCCCAAGCCTTTACGTATGGCTCGTCGACTTACACGCGTGCTTTGAGCGCGGCTAACGGCTATACGGTAAAAGACGAACGGTTGTTGATCAACCTCGATCACGGCAATAACGCGGTGCAAGGCGTATTCGACGGCTTGGATACGACGGGCTACGGCGCGCTCCGTATCGGTATCGCGACGGATTTGACGATCAGCTCAAACGTTACTTCGGGTAGTTCGGTAAACGTTTACGTGGATATCAACGGTACGTATTGCGCCTCTTACGAAAAAGCGTATGCCGATCAATATGAAATTTATATCCCCGTTAGCGCGTTGCCTGCGTTGCGGGAAAGCGGAAACACCCTAACGCTTTATTCCGCACAAACAAATCAAGAGTATTACGGATATATCGATTATATCGTATTGACCAAGGAAATGAAAGTGCAAGGCTCCGTGGATTTCACGGCTACGGGTGCGGATTACAGCTATTCGACTTATACGACGGCAAGGAGTATGCCTGCGCCGACGGAAAAAGGACTTTTATTGTATACGACGAGCAATACGGAGGCAGCTTCGGCGATCCTTCTCGTGGATTCGTTGAAAATGATCGCGGATACGACGGTGATTTCTATGAGCTTTGCTTCGGTTTCCCGATCCACGTCGCAAGGCGGCTCCGTTGATTTGAATACCTATAGTAGAGGATACGTAGTCGGCTTGAAGGCGAGCGATGCGCCCTCGACGTGTGCGTATACGGTAACGAGCGCGAAAATGGCAAACGCGGCAATAGGCGATACTCTTGAAAAGATTTATTTTAGGAATTTTAACGCTAACGTAATTATGACGGCGTATCTTACGAGTATTGCGATTTCGCCCGTTTCGGGTTGACGGCGATGGGACGGAGGAGAAAAAAGATGAAGAAATTTATTTGCTGCGTTTTGTCGGCGCTCGTTACGACGAGTCTATTCGCCGCTTGTCAAAACGTCGAAACGAGCGTAAGCGCTCTATGCACCGTTTCCTTTGTACAGGAGGGAGAAATTATCTTTTATAAGCTTTTGAATAAGGGTGAAACGCTGACCGATATTCCCCAGCCGAAAGCCAAAGAGGGGTATACGATCGTTTGGGATAAAACGGGGCTTGAAAATATAACGGACGATATCACGGTGACGGCGATCGTTACGGCGAATACCTACGTTATCACCTATGATCCGAGCGGCGGCACGCTTGCCGAAGTAACGCAAGAGGTTACTTACGGCGAAGCTTTCGCTTTGCCTAAGCCCGAGCGCGCACATTATCTGTTTGAGAAGTGGGTGATCGACGGTACGCAAACGGTTTTCTCTGAGGAGGTATATACGATCGCCGAAGATATCACCTTATCCGCGGTATGGAAAAAAGATCCGTCGGACGGGTATTGGTGGTCGCCGCGCGGTTGATGGTAAGTATTCGGCGTTTGATATAGAACGTATACAATAAAAAAAGAGGGCGTTTATCAAAAACCTCCTTTTTTTCGTTGCCTTTTTTTTCGTAAAGTGTTACAATATTCAAAGTGCATATAAAAGGTAAAAGAAAATGAAATTGAAAAAATTTGAAAAAATGACGAAAACCGAATTGCTCGTGTTTTGCCTAATGGCGATCAGCTCGGGCGTAGTGATCGGTATCGGCGGCGTATCGTCGTTGCTTGCCATCTCTTTGCTCGGTGCGGCGGGACGGCTCGTCGGGGCAACGCTGTTTTCGCTCGGTATCTATGCGATCGTCGCTTATGAAATGCGCCTGTTTACGGGTATGATAGCGGATATCCCGACTTTGGGACTGAAAAACTGCTGGCGGTTGCCCGTTTGCTTTTTGTGCAATATCCTCGGCGTAGCGATCGTTGCGCTTCTTGCGTATTATACGCCTGTTTCCGAGCAGGTCGTCGCGCAAGCGAAAGCATTGATCGGCGGCAAGCTCGCGGCGGAAAATTGGGCGATAAAATCCTTTTGCTCGGCGGTCCTTTGCGGCGTATTGATAACGATATCGGTAAAATCGGTGAAATTCGCGCCGCAAAAGGGCTTGAGCTCTACCGTCGGCGTTATTCTTCCCATTATCGTATTCGCCTTTTGCGGCTTTGACCATTCGGTAGCAAACATGCTCTACTTTTATTATCTTGGAGAATGTTCTTGGAAGATCGTCGGCTATATTTTATTGTCTATACTCGGCAATATCGTAGGCGGCGTTGCGCTACCGACGATCACGCTTATAAAGGCGCGCGCGCAACAGCCAAAGGAAGAACAAGCCGCGGAATAATTTTCGTGCGTAAAAAAGGTGGTGTTTGGAAACACCACCTTTTCTTTTATTCTTTAATGATAAGTTCTTCAAATCGGAAGGTTCGACAATCGACGAGTCCGCGGTTGGTAAGCCGCGTTTCGGGTAAGCAAGCAAGGGGGATGAGCGCCATCGTCATAAACGGCGAGGGCAGGGCGCAACCCATATCCTCCCACGCCTTTTCCAAGCCTTCTACCTTTTTGCTCATCACCTCAAGCGACTCGTCGCTCATAAGCCCTGCGATGGGCAGGGGAACGATACCCAAGATCTTGCCGTCCTCCACGGCAACCAAACCGCCGCCGCATTCGATCAGCGCGTTTGCGGCGATCGCCATATCCTCGTCGTTGCTGCCGACTACGAGCAAATTGTGCGCGTCGTGCGCTACCGTTTGCGCCAAAGCGCCTCGCTTAATACCGAAGCCCTTAACGAAACCGCGTCCGACCGTGCCCGTTTCGTGATGGCGTTCAAAAACGGCGACCTTGAGGATATCCTGCTCGGTATCCGCTTGCAATGCTCCGTTGACGACGGGTACTTTGAGGCGTCTATCGTAGGTGCCTACGCGCGCGGGGATGACCTCGATCACGTGTACGGTCGCTTCGTTGCCGCTACCGCTTGCGCGAATGGCAAAATCGGAGGGGGAAAGCTTGGATAAATGCACGCTCTTTTTCGCCGCTTCGGGATAGGAATAAGGCGGGAACGCTTGCAGCGTTTTTCCGTTTTGCGCCACCAATTCACCGTCGATAAAGACTTCGCTTACCCGACAGTTTTGCAGATCGTCAATCAGCACCATATCCGCGCATTTGGAGGGCGTGACCGAGCCCATATCGTGGTCGAGCTGGAAGCATTGCGCTACGTTGATCGTTACCATTTGGATAGCGGTAACGGGATCAATACCCTCTTCGATCGCCCGTTTTACGATATGATCGAGATGCCCTTGGGCTTGCAGGGTATTCGGGTGGGTATCGTCGGAGATCAGACAGGCAAATCTTGCGTCGATCTCACGGCTCGTGATGGCTTTAGCGACTTCTTTCAAATCGTGCCAAGCCGAGCCCTCGCGAAGCATAGCGTACATACCCAAACGCATTTTGGCGATCGCGTCCTCCGCGCGCGTCGATTCGTGACAACAACGTACGCCCGAAGCGATATACGCGTTTAAGCCCTTGCCCGTTTCGGGCAACGAATAATGCCCCGTTGCGATCTTTCCGGCTTTGAGCGTTTCGCCTACGATAGCGTGCGTACGCTCGTCCGCGCCGAGGATCCCGGGGAAATTCATCATTTCGCCAAGTCCCACGCAAGAATCCCAAGTCATCGTTTCGGCGACCTCTTTCGGACCGATGCTTGCGCCCGTGTCCTCGAAGCCGGGAACGGCAGGTACGCAAGAGGGAGTAGTGAGCATAGCTTTCAAAGGCGTGCGTTTTGCGTCCTCTAACATATATTTTACGCCGTCAAGACCGAGTACGTTGCAAATTTCGTGAGGGTCCATAAAGATACCGCTCGTACCGTGCGAAAGAACGGCTTTCGCGTACTCGCCCACCGTAAGCATAGACGATTCCACGTGGATATGTCCGTCCATAAAGGCAGGGGCGAGGTATTTACCCGTCGCGTCGATAACGCGCGTATTTTCGCCGATACAATGCTTACAATCGCCCACCATGGCAATACGCCCTGCGGCGACGGCTACGTCCACGCCCTCGAGTATCTCGTGCGTGCATACGTTGATAAGCTTTGCGTTCGTAACGATGAGTTCGGCTTTTTCTACGCCGGCTGCGACCTTTACGAGCGTTTGAGAGCATTCCCAAAGCGGCTTTTTGCAAAATGTATTGATCATACGTGCTCCTTTTGCGGATAATTTTTATTCGCGTTATATTTTATTTATTATATCATAACCCAAAAGCAAAGTCAAGCGTAAAAAAGAACGGACGAATTTTCCGCTCTTCCCATAGGGATTTTTATTAAAAATTAAAATATATAAGAAATTGCACTTTCAAGTAATCAAAAGAAAAATCAGACTTCAAGTTGGAGTCTGATTTTTTATTGTTATTTTTTTACTGTCTTTATTTGATAATACATACAAGGTCTGCCACCCGTTTCGTAATTCAATTCGCCTATTACTTTTCCGCTTTCTTCTAAAAAACTCATATATCTACGAACTGTAACTGCTGTTAAGCCCGTTTGTTCGGAAATGTAATCGCTTGTAATAGGGGTAGATTTATTCTTTTTAAGACAAGAAATAATCGCTTGTAATGTTTTA